>NZ_JBUDXE010000101.1:0-203 GCF_054956735.1 Ramlibacter sp. bp-362 | reverse complement strand
CCGGGCATGACCATTTCCTTGTCCTTCGGCAGCTCGATCGAGCCGGTCACGTCGGTCGTGCGGAAGTAGAACTGCGGGCGGTAGTTGTTGAAGAACGGCGTGTGGCGGCCGCCCTCGTCCTTGGAGAGCACGTACACCTCGGCGGTGAAGTGCGTGTGCGGCTTGATGGAGCCGGGCTTGCACAGCACCTGGCCGCGCTCGAC
>NZ_JBUDXE010000100.1:0-208 GCF_054956735.1 Ramlibacter sp. bp-362 | reverse complement strand
CGGGCAGCGACGTGTATCTGTTCGGCCGGGGTGACGGCAACGACCTGCTGCGCAACCAGCAGCGGGACTTCACCTACAACGGGCTGATTGCCGAAAGCGACGCGGGCAGCACCACGGACGTGCTGCGCTTCAAGGAAGGCATCGGCGCGGCGGACCTGGCCATCACGCGCAGCGGCGACCACCTGCAGCTGCGCATCAAGGACACGGG
>NZ_JBUDXE010000099.1:0-213 GCF_054956735.1 Ramlibacter sp. bp-362 | reverse complement strand
TGCCACGCATGCATGGATCCCGGGTCAAGCCCGGGATGACAAGGCATCGGTTGTCATTGCGGGCGCCAGGTTGTCATTGCGGGCTTGACCCGCAATCCACCGGTGGCGCAGTGCCACGCATGCATGGATCCCGGGGCAAGCCCGGGATGACAAGGCATCGGTTGTCATTGCGGGCGCCAGGTTGTCATTGCGGGCTTGACCCGCAATCCACCG
>NZ_JBUDXE010000098.1:0-220 GCF_054956735.1 Ramlibacter sp. bp-362 | reverse complement strand
CAGCCAGGCCGCTCAGGCTGTCGGAGCTGTTCAGGCCGGCGATCCAGTTGTCCCCGGCGTCTGCTGCCTGCACCAGTACACGGATCTGCGCATCCGTCAGCAGGGTGCCATCGGCAAATTCGATGCGGTCCACACTGTAGGTGTGGTTGATGTCGTTGCGACCGAAGAAGCCCTCTACAGTCACCACGTCGCTGCTGTTGCGCAGACCGATGACCAAGTG
>NZ_JBUDXE010000096.1:0-231 GCF_054956735.1 Ramlibacter sp. bp-362 | reverse complement strand
CTCCTCGCCCGCGCCAAGGTCGCCGAGGCGCAGACCAAGGTGCAGGACGCGGTCGGCTCGATCAACGTGCTCGACCCCACCAGCGAGCTGGGCCGTTTCGAGGACAAGGTCCGCCGCCAGGAGGCCATCGCACAGGGCAAGATCGAGCTCGCAGCGTCGAGCCTCGACGCCCAGTTCGAGAGCCTGGAAGACCTCGGCGAGCTGACCGAGGTCGAGGCGCGCCTCGCCGAG
>NZ_JBUDXE010000095.1:0-231 GCF_054956735.1 Ramlibacter sp. bp-362 | reverse complement strand
CAGAACATCCCGATGATGCCGATGCTTACGACCGCCGCAGCACGATTTACAGCCTCCTCGGACGGAATGACGAAGCCCTGGCCGATTGCGATAAAGCCATTTCCCTGGAACCGGGCACGGCCTTCCATTATTTCAACCGCGGCGCCATTTACGAACAGCGCAAAGAATACCCGCTGGCCGTCAACGACTATACGAAGGCCCTGGCCTTGAGCCAGAAGGGCGATCCTTTGC
>NZ_JBUDXE010000094.1:0-233 GCF_054956735.1 Ramlibacter sp. bp-362 | reverse complement strand
CAGAAAGCGAGGCTTTCTCTGCTTTCCACTCTTCTTCTAACTCGGAGTACTGACGTTCTTTGTCGCTCAGTTCTTCGTTGAGCATATCCAGGCGTTTTTTACTGGCTTCATCAGACTCTTTCATTAACGCCTGTTGTTCCAGTTTGAGCTGGATGATACGGCGATCGAGTCGGTCGAGTTCTTCTGGTTTTGAGTCAATCTGCATACGAATGCTGGATGCTGCTTCATCGATC
>NZ_JBUDXE010000093.1:0-233 GCF_054956735.1 Ramlibacter sp. bp-362 | reverse complement strand
GTGCTTGAAGCCGAAGGACACGACGGTGACGGTCATGCTCTTCTTGCTGTCCGTAATGGCATAGCGCTTGACCAGGATCTCCTTGAGCTGCTTCGGCTTCAAGCACGGCATGCCCATCGATGCGGACATCGTCGAAGATGTGCGCTTCCTGCCCAATCCTTATTATATTGAAGAATACCGCCATAAATCGGGCCGTGTACCCTGTGTGCGCGACTATGTCGAAAGCTTCCCCA
>NZ_JBUDXE010000092.1:0-233 GCF_054956735.1 Ramlibacter sp. bp-362 | reverse complement strand
AGCTCGTCGAACCCGGGCGGCACCACGCCCGTGCGCGTGCACCCGACAGCGGCGTAGGTGAGGGCGCGCTGGTCCATGCTCGCCATGCTGGCACGGGGACACGACGAAGGCCCCCGGCGATCCGCCGGGGGCCTTGCTGGTGGAGCTGAGGGGATTCGAACCCCTGACCTTCTCATTGCGAACGAGACGCGCTACCAACTGCGCCACAGCCCCGAGAACGTCGGTAACCATAA
>NZ_JBUDXE010000091.1:0-234 GCF_054956735.1 Ramlibacter sp. bp-362 | reverse complement strand
CCCCCCCCCCCTTCCGAGACACCGCTCCCCCTCCGACGTGGGCAGGTGTGGGGTTGGGTTTGAGTTGTTTTCTCTTCCGGTCTCGCGCGCGCAGGCGCGCCGAGCCGCCACCGCGTGATCGCCCAGCCGCTGGGGTTCCGTGATGGCTGGGAGATCGGAAGAGCGTCGTGTCGGGAAAAAACGTGAATCTCCACACGTCGATCTCTGTGGTCGCCGTATCACTCAAACAAGGAA
>NZ_JBUDXE010000090.1:0-234 GCF_054956735.1 Ramlibacter sp. bp-362 | reverse complement strand
ACAATCCTTTTTAAGGGTTTAGGTGTTAGGGGCTAGCAGTTAGTGGTTAGCGGATAGTTTTAAACCATAGAGAAAGCCCCTGGAATGGCAGTTCCAGGGGCTTTCGTGTTTCAATTGCAAAAATTCACTACTTCTACTAGAAGTATATCATTTAAGCCCATTTTGTCAATGAACTCAAAAGGTTTTGGGGGTTATAAAGAAATCACGCTAAAGAAAACTCTTAACTTAAAGTTA
>NZ_JBUDXE010000089.1:0-234 GCF_054956735.1 Ramlibacter sp. bp-362 | reverse complement strand
ATGGCGGGCTACTCCGGCAGCGGCTCGTCGCGGTACAGCGCCTCGAACGTGTCGAGGGTGCGGTTGATGTCGTGGATCGCGACGCCGTCGAGCGAGGCACGCTGCATCCGCTCGTACTCCGCAGGCTCCGCAGTGAGCACGTCGGTCAGACGTGCGGCGAGCTCATCGACGTTCCCGGGCTCGAACAGGTACCCGTTCTCGCCGTCGTGCACGAGGTGCGGGAGGGCGACGGCA
>NZ_JBUDXE010000087.1:0-235 GCF_054956735.1 Ramlibacter sp. bp-362 | reverse complement strand
ACGAGATAGTGAATCGGCGGCGGGCGTGAAGCCAGCGACTGAGACCAGAACAGCGGGGCGTGGCTCACGTCCAGCAGCGGCGCGTGCAGCAACAGCACGCAGTAGCCGCAGGCGCTGTCGTCCATCATCATCGCCATGTTGTGGTGGCCGCCGCCGTGCTGCATCAGCGGCTGTGAGGCTTTTTCAGGCTCAGGCGGCGGCGAATGCATTCCGTGATGCATCGGCATCGCCATGC
>NZ_JBUDXE010000086.1:0-235 GCF_054956735.1 Ramlibacter sp. bp-362 | reverse complement strand
CAGCAGCATACGCCGCGCCCAGGAGATGCGCCGGCTGGTGCTGGAGAACCGGCGCCTGCGGGCCGCCGCGCGGGACGCGGAAGAGGATTGGCCGTTGATGGGCCAGTCGCCGGCCATGGAGCGCCTGCGGGCCACGCTGCGGCAGCTCGCCCAGGCCGAGGTGGACGTACTCCTGGAAGGCGAGACCGGCGTGGGCAAGGAGCTCGCCGCCCGCGCCCTGCACAGCTGGAGCCGG
>NZ_JBUDXE010000085.1:0-235 GCF_054956735.1 Ramlibacter sp. bp-362 | reverse complement strand
GGAAGGGATTGCCCTTTTCGATGAGGTAGCGCAGGGTGATGTAAGCGCCGAAACTCGTCGAATAGTTGTAGATGTGTTTGGCCTGGAGCTCGGTCTTGGCGTAGTCGACGACCCAGGTCAGATAGTTCATGCATTCCGGGAGGGATAACTTCTTGCGGGCGTCGGCGCCGTGGCAGGGCCAGTCGAAGGCGATGACGGCGTAGTTCTTGTATTTGCTCGTCAAGTGTTCGGCGAA
>NZ_JBUDXE010000084.1:0-235 GCF_054956735.1 Ramlibacter sp. bp-362 | reverse complement strand
CCCCCCTCTTCCAACGACACTGCGCCCACCGAACTGTACACTTCGAAGTTCACACTCTCCCCCCCCACGACGCCCTTCCGATCTCCTACGGTATCGGGGTCGATCGCGCATCCGTAGGGTGGCGCGGCGCCGCCGCGGGCGGTGAGCGGAGAGATCGGAAGAGCACACGTCTGCACTCCCATCCCACGTCGCCTTATCTGGGGGGTGTGACTCTGTTTTTGCACGGAGGAGGGGG
>NZ_JBUDXE010000083.1:0-236 GCF_054956735.1 Ramlibacter sp. bp-362 | reverse complement strand
CACCTCGTGCTGCGACTTCCCGCAGAAGCTGCACGAGGTGCGCAAGCTCATCGCCGGCCCCACCGTGTTCATCTGCGATGAATGCGTCGAGCTGTGCAACGACATCATCCGCGAGGAAACCAAGGCCGGGATCGCGGGCAAGAAGGACGGCGAGATTCCCACGCCGCTCGACATCTTCACGCAGCTCAACGATTACGTGATCGGCCAGGACCGCGCCAAGCGCGTGCTCTCGGTCG
>NZ_JBUDXE010000082.1:0-240 GCF_054956735.1 Ramlibacter sp. bp-362 | reverse complement strand
ACCGTTGGGCGGAAAAACTGGCTTTTCAGTAACAGCCCCAAAGGAGCCAAAGCCAGTGCCATCGTCTACAGCCTGATTGAAACAGCCAAAGCCAACGGCTTGGACCCCGAACGGTATCTGAAATACCTTTTTGAAAAGCTGCCGAATACAGCAAACTTCAAAGATACCGAAACCTTGGATCAATACCTGCCTTGGGCAACAAAGCCCCAGGAAAAGTGCAAAGAATAAATAGAATCAAAG
>NZ_JBUDXE010000081.1:0-242 GCF_054956735.1 Ramlibacter sp. bp-362 | reverse complement strand
ACCTTTTCGGTCGCCGGGATCGGGCCGGTGAGCATCAGTAGAGGATCGTCGCCGATCACCGCGGAGGCGACGATTCTGGCCCGGGGCCGCAGACCCAACTGCGAGGCCCGCTCCTCGCTCATCACCAACAGGGCCGCCGCACCATCGGTGATCTGCGACGCGTTCCCGGCGGTGACGGTCCAGTCGAGGTCAGGGAACTGCGCTCGACGCTCGTCGGTGCCGAACACGGCTTTCAGTCCGCC
>NZ_JBUDXE010000080.1:0-242 GCF_054956735.1 Ramlibacter sp. bp-362 | reverse complement strand
CGACAATGCGAGTGAAAAGCTCGCACGCCGGAAGACCAAGGGTTCCAGTCCAACGTTAATCGGGGCTGGGTGAGTCGACCCCTAAGGCGAGGCCGAAAGGCGTAGTCGATGGGAAATCGGTTAATATTCCGATACTTGTTTATGATGCGATGGAGGGACGGAGAAGGTTATGCCAGCTTGGCGATGGTTGTCCAAGTGGAAGGATGTAGTTAGGTTTAGTAGGCAAATCCGCTAGACTATTA
>NZ_JBUDXE010000079.1:0-244 GCF_054956735.1 Ramlibacter sp. bp-362 | reverse complement strand
CGCGGGACTTCGAGAGCACGGTCATCCCGCCGCGCTTGAAGACCTTCTCGAGGACGCTCGCCGCATCCTTGTCCTCACCGGGGAGCACCTGCTCACGGCTCGAGATCAGCGTGACCTTCGCGCCGAGGTTCATGTAGGCCGAGGCGAACTCCGCGCCCGTGACACCGGATCCGACCACGATCAGGTGCTCGGGGAGCGCCTTCATGTCGTACAGCTGCGTCCAGGTCAGGATGCGCTTGCCGTC
>NZ_JBUDXE010000078.1:0-247 GCF_054956735.1 Ramlibacter sp. bp-362 | reverse complement strand
CGCTCGTCGGCCAGGCCGTGCAGTCCGTCCAGTCGACGTACGTCGCCAGCACATCCTGGACGCTCAGCAGCGTCCCTGGCTGGTTGTGGTACTCGTAGAGGCCGCCGCGCGGCTTCGAGGGCCAGTAGAAGAGCCGGCACACGTCGAACGTCGACGGGTCGAAGTGCTGCATGCCGATGTCGGACGCCAGCCGCCGTGCGATGGCCTGGTAGGCATCCGGTTCGGCATCCGTATCGAGGGGTATCAG
>NZ_JBUDXE010000077.1:0-248 GCF_054956735.1 Ramlibacter sp. bp-362 | reverse complement strand
CACCTGCCGGCAAAGGCCTTCATCGCCAAGGCCGGCAGGCGGCGGTAGACTTCAGCGACGATTTTCTTGGCTGCCGCCAAGGGGCTGCCTTCGTTGTTCTGATAGTGCGAATAGAGGATCTTCATGTCTTCGCTGAGGACGACGGCTTTAATCGTCGTCGAGCCGGCGTCGATGCCCAGGTAGCACGGGCCGCTGTAGGTGGTGATGTCCGCCTGGGGGACGGTATGCTGGCTGTGGCGGGCCCGGAG
>NZ_JBUDXE010000076.1:0-249 GCF_054956735.1 Ramlibacter sp. bp-362 | reverse complement strand
CAAGTTATCCGTCACATGATGGAAGATTTTAATGCGAAGTACCCTGATAAGGGATTTCTGATTGTCGTTGACGAATTTCTCGCATATCTGACTTCTCGAGACGAACGTCAGCTTGTACTCGATTTGGAAGTGTTGCGTGCTTTTGGGGAAATGTGCTCCAAGAGCAATCTTCGCATCATTCTGGGCATTCAGGAAAAAATCTTTGACAATCCCAGATTCAGCTTTGTCTCTGAGTCGTTAAAACATGTC
>NZ_JBUDXE010000075.1:0-250 GCF_054956735.1 Ramlibacter sp. bp-362 | reverse complement strand
GCCGATGCCATTGAACGCTGTCAGTCAGCCGAAGCGGCTGATGTGGCCCGGGAACTGGTGAAGACCATCGATTACGATGGCGCGACGGGGACCATTTCCCTCGATGCCAATCACGATGCCATTAAAGACGTCTTCATCATGACCTTCCAAGATGGCCGGCCAGAACTGGCGGCGACGATTCCCGCTGACCATCAGACACAGTAAGGCAGATACTTCGCCATGGCCTGGCGCCGGGCTTTCCAGTCGGGCA
>NZ_JBUDXE010000074.1:0-250 GCF_054956735.1 Ramlibacter sp. bp-362 | reverse complement strand
CCGCAGCACACAGCCTCGCGGTACTGCACAATCTCGGAGTACTGCGCAATCTCTCACTGGTGCGCAACTTCGCGGTGGACAGCCTCGCCGTGGTGGGCAGTCCGGTCGTAACCGGAACTCTTTTCCAGCAGGGGGAAACTCTCAGAACAAGAATTGGGATAAAGATTGGGGAAGAGCCTGGGGTGATGTCAGTGGTGCTAACTATGAAACCCAACCGGAAAATGCTGAGCCAAAAAGCTCTGGCCGATTT
>NZ_JBUDXE010000073.1:0-252 GCF_054956735.1 Ramlibacter sp. bp-362 | reverse complement strand
GGAACCGCGGCATCCCGAGGTACGAGAACGCCGCCGGAGCGTTGGGCACGAGCCCCGTCACGATCGAGCGCACCACGCGCAGGGCGGTCCGGCGCACATCGGTGGTCGTGAGGTCGCGCGTGAGCACACGGTGTCCACGAGCGCGCAGGCGCTCGTACACCTCGTCCATCGTCACCGGGCTCATCGTGCTCAGCGGATGCACCCCCTGCGCGGGCGCACGGAAGCGACGCGCCTGGTCGTGCACGGTCGGAT
>NZ_JBUDXE010000072.1:0-253 GCF_054956735.1 Ramlibacter sp. bp-362 | reverse complement strand
ACCGCCTCGTCGACGGGTTGGAGCGCGTCAACGCACGCCTCGACGTCGTCGTCGACCACGACAGCCCGCTCGTGCGTGAGGCCAGCCACCACCTCGTGGACGCCGGCGGCAAGCGTTTCCGCCCGATGCTGACGTTGCTCACCTCGATGCTCGGCACCGGCATCAGCGACGAGGCGGTCGCTCAGCTCCGCCGAGGCGTCCGGGACGATCGCGGACGCGACCGACTGGGCGCTCGAGGTGCGCGCGGATTCAG
>NZ_JBUDXE010000071.1:0-254 GCF_054956735.1 Ramlibacter sp. bp-362 | reverse complement strand
TCGATGCCCTGTTCCAGCGGCCGGATAGGCACGTAGCCAAAGGCCTGGACGGCATCGACGTGGAAGGCGATGCCCTTCTGCCGGGCCAGGGCGCCGATGGCGTCGATGGGCTGGACCATGCCCGTTTCATTATTGGCATACATGACGGAAATAAGGACCGTATCATCGCGCAGGGCCTGGGCCACAGCGTCGGCTGTGACCCGGCCGTCGGCTTCGACAGGGACATAAGTCACGTCATAGCCCTTCCCTTCCAG
>NZ_JBUDXE010000070.1:0-256 GCF_054956735.1 Ramlibacter sp. bp-362 | reverse complement strand
ATGCGGCGCTGGTCGCGGTTCTGGAAGATCGAACGCAGGAGGGAGAGCGTCGACGGCATCAGCATGGCGCCGAAGAAGCCCAGGAGCGCGCGGGCGGCGATGAGCAGCCCGGCGGTCGGTGCGAACGCCGCGAGGGCGGAGACCGCGGCGAAGCCGGTCGCTCCGATCAGCAGCATCCGGCGTCGACCGAAGCGGTCGCCCAGCGTGCCCATCGTGACGAGGAGTCCGGCGAGCACCAGGGGGTACACGTCGATGA
>NZ_JBUDXE010000069.1:0-257 GCF_054956735.1 Ramlibacter sp. bp-362 | reverse complement strand
CCTTGTGGTCGGGCTGACAGGATTTGAACCTGCGACCCCTTGACCCCCAGTCAAGTGCGCTACCAAGCTGCGCCACAGCCCGTGGCATTGTTTTTCAGTTGTTCGGGCCGACCGAAGAGTGGTAAACCACTTAACCCCCAGGTAGACGGTTCAGCCCAGATCCTTGACTTTCCGGGCTTCTTTGCCCCTCAAACGGCCGTATTTCACATCGTGGATTGCATGGATTGCATGCATCAGGTCCCGGCCAGGTCCCGGCG
>NZ_JBUDXE010000068.1:0-257 GCF_054956735.1 Ramlibacter sp. bp-362 | reverse complement strand
CCGCGCTCGTGCTCACGTGCGTGCCGGCGCAGAGCTCTCGCGACCAGGGACCGCCGATGTCGACCATGCGCACGACGTCGCCGTACTTCTCGCCGAACAGAGCCATGGCTCCGGCTTCCTTGGCCTCGTCGAGCGAGACGATGCGCGTGGTCACCTCGAGGGATTCCTGTACCGCGCGGTTCGTGATCTCCTCGATCTCGCTGCGGGTGTCGGCCGAGAGGGCCTGCGACCAGGAGAAGTCGAAGCGCATGTAGCCG
>NZ_JBUDXE010000067.1:0-258 GCF_054956735.1 Ramlibacter sp. bp-362 | reverse complement strand
CAGGTTTGCCGGTGGGGTGCAGGCCTGATTCTCATTGGATTGCTGACATGAAAAAGACCTACACTGCGCCGCTTCTGCGTGTTCTTGGCCCGGTTGAAGCGTTGACCCAGGGTTACGGCAACGGCGGCGGCTTTCCCGGCAAGGGGCACGCCTATGGCCACGACAAGAAGAAGCACCTGACTTTTTCGTAAAGAGACAGCATCAGATCCGGGATTCGGCCTGAGTCCCGACGGGCCTCTGGTACGCGCCCGCGCGGGC
>NZ_JBUDXE010000066.1:0-258 GCF_054956735.1 Ramlibacter sp. bp-362 | reverse complement strand
GGGTGGTGTCATGTGCGGCGACACCGTGCATTCCCAAGACAAGGAGACCACCCATGAAGACCCGTAACCGCACCTCGCTGATCGCTGCCACCGCCGCCCTTGCTGCCGCTCTGGCGCTGCCGGCCATGGCGCAGAGCGCCTCCCAGGATGCTGCGCAGCCGGCGCAGACCGGTAGCTCGGCTACCAGCGCACAGCCGCAGTCTGGCGGTGGTCAGACCTGGGCCAGTGTAGACACCGATAGTGATGGCGCCATCAGCA
>NZ_JBUDXE010000065.1:0-258 GCF_054956735.1 Ramlibacter sp. bp-362 | reverse complement strand
AGCACATAGCTTAGTCAACGCCCAAACGAATTTACGCATGTCTTTATCAAGCGCGTACTCTCCACACCATCTAATGATAGTAGAAGTATAGTCACGGATGATCTTGCCTTTAGACTGTAAAATAACTTTACGGCCTAATAAGTCTAGGGCTTGAATACCAGTTGTGCCTTCGTACATAGTGGCGATACGGGCATCACGAGCGATGAGCTCCATACCCCATTCTTTAATATAGCCATGACCACCGTAGATCTGCTGACC
>NZ_JBUDXE010000064.1:0-259 GCF_054956735.1 Ramlibacter sp. bp-362 | reverse complement strand
ATCTTCTTGACGACAGGCAGTAAGGACTTGGATTCCTTTGCCCAGATTCCCGATTATGCCCAGCGCATCTACGCCCGCATCCTGCCCGTCCGTCCGTCGTTGGACCGGGCCCTGGATCTAGGCTACCTGCCGGCCCACGTGATTTGTATGCAGGGCCCCTTCACGACCGAACTCAATGCGGCCATGTTCCGCCAGACCGGCGCCCACTACGTCGTCACCAAGAACTCCGGCCACACCGGCGGCTTCCAGGAAAAATTAG
>NZ_JBUDXE010000063.1:0-260 GCF_054956735.1 Ramlibacter sp. bp-362 | reverse complement strand
AAACGGTAACGTTCTCGGCCGATATCAACGCCATCGTCTGCGAGTACGGTGACATCATTGGCGTCAGTCATAGCGTGGCTAGGATTGGCCTGGCATCGGGCCGCATCGTGGCTGTCGACGGGAATATCCTCACGCTGGATAAAGACGTCACACTGGATGCCAGTGAAAGCTATGGCGTGAAAATCCAGCTATCCGCTAATGACCACATCATCAGCCGGGACATTAAAGCTGTTGCCGGAACATCAAATAAAGTCACGGTG
>NZ_JBUDXE010000062.1:0-262 GCF_054956735.1 Ramlibacter sp. bp-362 | reverse complement strand
AGGTCCTGACCAAGAAGCTCTTTGGCTATCGGCCGAAGAATTTCATCCTCTATCTCATGCGCATCTTCGTCCAGACCTTGGGCATCCATGACATATATGTCATCACGGACGAAGGCTTCTATACCAACAGCCATATGCTGCGCGGCAACCGTTCGAAGAAGACCAATTTCAATGAATTCTGGATCGGCGAAGGAGCCGCACCGGATGGCAAGGAACCGTGGTATTACCACCTGCCTATCGAAGAAAGACGGCGCAAATACGG
>NZ_JBUDXE010000061.1:0-264 GCF_054956735.1 Ramlibacter sp. bp-362 | reverse complement strand
CGAAACGAGTCGCGCCTTCGATCTCTTCGGGGAGACGCACATCGATCGGTGATTCGGTGCCGTGCACGATGAGCAGGATGCGGTTGTAGGCCTCGGTGTCGGGTGTGGAGGCAGCGACGTACTGCAGCGTCCGGTTCCCGGGGTCGGCCCACTTGCCCTGCTCCATCGTCTCGCCGTTCTGGTCGTACCAGTCCATCACCGAGGCGTTGGGGATGTGTTCGCCGAGTCGCGCGTAGCGGCTGGGGCGCAGCGCAGGGTTCTCCT
>NZ_JBUDXE010000060.1:0-264 GCF_054956735.1 Ramlibacter sp. bp-362 | reverse complement strand
CGTTCGTTTCTCCTACGCGCTTACAGCCACTCGGAAATCCACACGACCTCGTTTTTCAGTTCGCCTTCCGAGCACTGCGACAGAACCCGCTCGATCACGTCGAGTGCGTCGCCGGTCCGATTGCTGATCAAACTCGCGCGTGACTAGAGCAGAACGCCGCTATGCATGATGGTTTCCGGTGGATTACTGATAAGGACGGTTGTAGTCCCTTACCGGCGATCGCGGACCCGTACCGGCGATCACCGGTAAATCGTTACAACCGTC
>NZ_JBUDXE010000059.1:0-265 GCF_054956735.1 Ramlibacter sp. bp-362 | reverse complement strand
ATCTGGACACAGGGAGCATCCGAACTCAGCGAGAATGTTCAATACGAAAGTCTGTATCAGGGTTTCCGCATCGTCGGGACGGTGACGAAAAAAGGGAGCCGGGCTGCTGCATTTCGGTACGGCCACAAGGTTACACTTGAGTACTTGAACCAAAGCGTACCCGAGGAATATCGGGCAGATATAGCCAGGAAGCAGAGCAGGCTGTCCATGGAAGAAGCAAAAAAGAAATATCCAGCATGGTATGCTAAGCGCATCGTGCAACAAG
>NZ_JBUDXE010000058.1:0-266 GCF_054956735.1 Ramlibacter sp. bp-362 | reverse complement strand
CCCGCCGCCCCCCCCCCCCACCCCCACCCTCCCTCTCTTTTGAGCGGGTGCGAAGGCCATCGAGGTCGAGACGTTGGGGTCAGCATTGCTCCCGTACACGGTGCTCTTCCGATCTTCGACGACGACGTCGCTGCCGTCCACCAGCGTCACGAAACCGGCAGAACACACGTCTAAAACCCAGTCACCCATTGCCCCATCTGGCAGGTCGACCACGACCTAGCGAGAGACAGGGGGGAGGGGGGGGAAGGGGAAGGGGGGGGGGGGGT
>NZ_JBUDXE010000057.1:0-267 GCF_054956735.1 Ramlibacter sp. bp-362 | reverse complement strand
CGGCCTTCGTCGACCTGCATATCCACGCCCCGCAGTACATAAACCGCGGCCTCGGCTTTGACGAAGGCCGGAATGATGATATCCTGGCTGTAATCGACGACTGTTTCCGGGCCTGTCGTTTCCGGCAGGTCCGTCATGAAGCCCGTTACGACGCCGTTTTCGATATGGGCATATTGATTTTCACGGATCGTCAGTTCATGGCGTGACGGCGTGTAGAGAAAATTTCCTTTAATGAACATGTAAACGCTCCTTGTCTATCGTTTACAC
>NZ_JBUDXE010000056.1:0-268 GCF_054956735.1 Ramlibacter sp. bp-362 | reverse complement strand
GGCGGTTCAAGGCGAATATTCCAAGAGTGACTTTTTAGTTGCTCTAGGGTGAATATTTGCCAAACGCTCCCTCCCTCTCTCTGGGAGGGCGGTTGTCCACAAGCCACCCCCTGTGGCTAGTCATGCGGTGGGCTACCCCCAATGCCCCTTGAGCATGGCTAGCATACAGCAGGGGGTGGGTTGTGTGTCAACCTTCCGCCCGACCTAAGAGAGAGGAGAGGGTAGCGATTGACAATAACGCTTTTTTGGGGGGTTTGGGGGGTTTACC
>NZ_JBUDXE010000055.1:0-269 GCF_054956735.1 Ramlibacter sp. bp-362 | reverse complement strand
AGATGGCCTGCCATCTGCCTCTTTCCGTAGAAGCCCAGTCCGAAGCGCGGACGCTCATGCTTTCGTCTCATAACATCCTGGCTCCGAAAGATGGCAAACCGGTCGCAGTCCCGACACAGGACATGGTCCTCGGTGCTTATTACCTGACCCTGGTCAAACCGGCTGCCAAGGGCGAAGGCAAGATTTTCTCCAACTACGATGAAGTCATGCTCGCTTACGATGCCAAAGTCATCGACATCGAAGCCCTGATCAAGGTCCGCATCCCTGGC
>NZ_JBUDXE010000054.1:0-271 GCF_054956735.1 Ramlibacter sp. bp-362 | reverse complement strand
AAGATCCTCATCGTCCATTATCCGCATCATGGTAAAATGCTCACGCGTCTTCACCATCTTTATGCCGGCCTGAAGGCAGAACTGGAAGAGCATTTCGCCAAGGAAGAACAGCTCGTCTTCCCGCTGATGCGCCAGCATCCGCATCCGGACAGCCAGACGTTGGCACTGATCCAGGATTTGGAAGCAGAACACACCTGCGCCGGCGACGTCATCAAAGAAATCCAGGCCCTGACGGATAACTTCACGCCGCCAGAAGATGCTTGCCCGACTT
>NZ_JBUDXE010000053.1:0-271 GCF_054956735.1 Ramlibacter sp. bp-362 | reverse complement strand
GCCGCTGCCCGAAGTCCTCGTCTCGAAGGGGCAGCCGCTCAGGAAGACGCTGCTCCCCCACCAGTCGCGCATGTTCGGAAGCCGCATCCGGCACCTCGACGTTCAGCAGCAGACCGCGCACGGGCTCGCGGAAGCCCTCCGGAATCGTCTCGTGCGCCCGGTCGAGGATCGCGAGCTCACCACCGTCGATGCGCAGGCTCACGTACCAGTCAGCCTCGAACACCACCTCGAAGCCGAGCTCCTCGCGATAGAAGCGCGCGGCGGTGGCGAC
>NZ_JBUDXE010000052.1:0-271 GCF_054956735.1 Ramlibacter sp. bp-362 | reverse complement strand
TGAACCACAGCCAGCGGGAGCCCGTGTCGCGCTCCTCGACCAGGGTCACCGAGGCGCGGGCCGCGGCGGGGTCCTCGGCCAGCCGGGCCAGGTTGCGCAGCGCCGTGGCGCCCTCCTCGGCCAGCCGCTGCACGCGGGCGGCGGGCGACAGCTCCCGAGTCATCCAGCGGCGCACCACCGGGTCGGCGGCGGCCCAGATGTCGTGGTCGGGATAGATGCGGCGGGCGACGCCCTCCACCGTCATCATGGTCCTGCTGCAGAAGACCATGAT
>NZ_JBUDXE010000051.1:0-273 GCF_054956735.1 Ramlibacter sp. bp-362 | reverse complement strand
ATCTACAGACTCTTGTAACATACGTTTTTCGTTACGTACGATAATGTCTGGCGCTGCAAGGTCAAGAAGACGCTTTAAACGGTTGTTACGGTTGATCACACGACGGTAAAGGTCGTTCAAATCAGAAGTCGCGAAACGACCACCTTCAAGTGGTACTAACGGACGAAGATCTGGTGGAAGTACTGGAAGTACATTCATCACCATCCATTCTGGCTTGTTGTTCGACTCTTTAAACGCTTCCATCAACTTCAAACGCTTAGACGCTTTTTTAAG
>NZ_JBUDXE010000050.1:0-276 GCF_054956735.1 Ramlibacter sp. bp-362 | reverse complement strand
CGACGCGAGCAGCGTGATCCCCTCGATGAACCCCTTGGCGTGGTCCTGCGGCCCTGTGATGACCATCCATCCCGAGCGGAATCCGGCCACGCGATACGTCTTGGACAGGCCGTTGAAGGTCAGGCAGAGCAGATCAGGGGCGAGAGTCGCCGTCGGGATGTGCACGGCGCCGTCGAACAGGATGCGATCGTAGATCTCGTCGGAGAGCAGCAGCAGCTGGTGCTCTCGAGCGATCTGCACCAAGCCCTCGAGGATCTGGCGGGAGTACACCACTCC
>NZ_JBUDXE010000049.1:0-278 GCF_054956735.1 Ramlibacter sp. bp-362 | reverse complement strand
ATTAGCATACGGTAGAGTTTCATACCCGCACGACCATCAGGGTTGACACCTTGCTGACGCTGAAAATCTTGAATCGCATAGCGTGTTTTATCGCCAATCATGCCATCAGCTTGACCAATATCATACCCCCGATTAAGTAGTGCTTGCTGAATTTCACGGGCTTGACGGCGGCTAATACCGGCATCATCCGTTGGCCAAGGTGTGACAAAGCCAACATTGCTAGTACGGTTTTGGCTAATCATATCAGACAAATGCGCAATCGCTAGCGCGTAGTTCTC
>NZ_JBUDXE010000048.1:0-281 GCF_054956735.1 Ramlibacter sp. bp-362 | reverse complement strand
CGAACAGGTACACGTCGCTGCCCGTGCCGCCCTGCAGCAGGTCGTCGCCGGCTCCGCCGTCCAGCACGTCGTCGCCGCTATTGCCGTAGACCTGGTCGTTGTTCTCCGTGCCTGTCAGCGTCTCGCCGGCACTTGTGCCGTTGAGTGTCATGCCTTGAACTGCCGGTCGCACCACGCTAATAGCGGCCTGAATCTCGGCATCGGTGAGCAAGCTGCCATCGGCGAATTCGATGCGGTCCACGCTGATCGAGTGGTTGATCACGTTGCCGTAGAAGAAGCCC
>NZ_JBUDXE010000047.1:0-286 GCF_054956735.1 Ramlibacter sp. bp-362 | reverse complement strand
AGCAACCTTTATGATTACATCCAGGTCCCCTCACCTTTAAACCCGACTCAAGCGCCTCAAGCTTTACTTGATGGATTGCAATTTCAGTCTGCCGAATTACAAGCCATTGCAGAGAAGCTAGAACATAGTTGCGAGCGACTTTCACAACAATTTTTTTCTACCCAGCGCCAAGGGCATCAGAAAAGTCTAGCAATTAAAAAGGCGTTAAATCAACTAAAACAATTGGATAACGACAACATTAGTCTAAAAGATAAACTCAACCAGGCAGAAGATATTTTAAATGCAC
>NZ_JBUDXE010000046.1:0-299 GCF_054956735.1 Ramlibacter sp. bp-362 | reverse complement strand
TCCAAGTACGACTTCCCCGGCGACGACACCCCGATCATCAAGGGCTCGGCCAAGCTGGCGCTGGAAGGCGACAAGGGCGAGCTGGGCGAGCAGGCCATCATGAAGCTGGCCGATGCGCTGGACAGCTACATCCCCACGCCCGAGCGCGCGGTGGACGGTGCCTTCCTGATGCCGGTGGAAGACGTGTTCTCCATCTCCGGCCGCGGCACCGTGGTCACGGGTCGCGTGGAGCGCGGCGTGATCAAGGTCGGCGAGGAAATCGAGATCGTGGGCATCAAGCCCACGCAGAAGACCACCTG
>NZ_JBUDXE010000045.1:0-370 GCF_054956735.1 Ramlibacter sp. bp-362 | reverse complement strand
AAGGAAGGCATCGGCGCGGCGGACCTGGCCATCACGCGCAGCGGCGACCACCTGCAGCTGCGCATCAAGGACACGGGCGAGACGATCACGCTGGAGGGCTTCTTCTACGGCAACGTGATCAACCACTCGATCAGCGTGGACCGCATCGAATTCGCCGATGGCAGCTTGCTCAGCGATGCGCAGATCGAGGCTGCCATCATGACCGGCAGCGACCACGGCGAGGCAATCTACGGCACCGAAGGGGCCAATGTCATCGAGGGGCGCGGTGGCAACGACGCACTGTACGGTGCGGGCAGTGCCGACACGCTGCTGGGTGGCTCGGGCGCGGACTACCTGCGTGGCCAGGGCGGCACCGACACGCTGGACGGCG
>NZ_JBUDXE010000044.1:0-390 GCF_054956735.1 Ramlibacter sp. bp-362 | reverse complement strand
GGGGGCAACCCTGGTGGCGAGTGGCGAACGGGTGAGTAATACATCGGAACGTGCCCAGTCGTGGGGGATAACGTAGCGAAAGCTACGCTAATACCGCATACGATCTCTGGATGAAAGCGGGGGACCGCAAGGCCTCGCGCGATTGGAGCGGCCGATGGCAGATTAGGTAGTTGGTGGGGTAAAGGCTCACCAAGCCGACGATCTGTAGCTGGTCTGAGAGGACGACCAGCCACACTGGGACTGAGACACGGCCCAGACTCCTACGGGAGGCAGCAGTGGGGAATTTTGGACAATGGGCGCAAGCCTGATCCAGCCATTCCGCGTGCAGGATGAAGGCCCTCGGGTTGTAAACTGCTTTTGTACGGAACGAAAAGGCTTTCTCTAATACAG
>NZ_JBUDXE010000043.1:0-408 GCF_054956735.1 Ramlibacter sp. bp-362 | reverse complement strand
AGGACAGTGAAACGCCTCTGCGCCGATGATAGTGCGGATTCCCGTGTGAAAGTAGGACATCGTCAGGCTGTTATAGCAGGCGCCCCGTCTACGGACGGGGCGTTCTCATCAGTGCTCCTGGTCGAGCGTTGATGAGAGCGCGGAAAGCGTGCTACAATGTGAGTCTTCACCGACAACGCGAGCAGATGCCCCCCGGCAGACAGCAAGTAAGTCGGCAGAAGCCGCAGAGTTTGACGGGACTCTTCAAAATCTGTCATAATCGAGGGCTTCGCTGATCGCAGCGAAGACGGCAAAGGGAAGCGGTGGTGAGCTGCTGGCCGATGCGGGATCCTTAACAACATACAGCCGATAAGCGTGGGCGTTTGATGGCGAGCTGCCAAGTTCTTCGGAACAAATCAAACGCTCATG
>NZ_JBUDXE010000042.1:0-522 GCF_054956735.1 Ramlibacter sp. bp-362 | reverse complement strand
GCCGACTTCGCCATACAACTGGTCGTTGCCCGTGCCGCCATCGACCGTGTCGTTGCCACCTGAGGCGTAGATAGTGTCGTCACCAGCCAGGCCGCTCAGGCTGTCGGAGCTGTTCAGGCCGGCGATCCAGTTGTCCCCGGCGTCTGCTGCCTGCACCAGTGCACGGATCTGCGCATCCGTCAGCAGGGTGCCATCGGCAAATTCGATGCGGTCCACACTGTAGGTGTGGTTGACGTCGTTGCGCCCGAAGAAGCCTTCCACGGTCACGCGGTCGTCGCTGCCGCGGATGGCGATGATCAGGTGCGCACCGTCGCGCCACACGTTCAGGTCCGCCGCGCTGACGCCTTCCTTGAAGCGCAGCACGTCGGTGGTGTTGTCCGAATCGCTCTCGTGGCGCTCCCAGAACGTGTACACCCCGTTGCCGGGGTCGCTGCTGTTGGCATAAGGCGCGTTGCGCACGGTGTCGTAGCCGTCACCGCGGCCGAACAGGTACACGTCGCTGCCCGTGCCGCCCTGCAGCAG
>NZ_JBUDXE010000041.1:0-533 GCF_054956735.1 Ramlibacter sp. bp-362 | reverse complement strand
CCCTTGTCGCCTTCCAGCGCCAGCTTGGCCGAGCCCTTGATGATCGGGGTGTCGTCGCCGGGGAAGTCGTACTTGGAGAGCAGCTCGCGCACTTCCATCTCGACGAGCTCCAGCAGCTCGGCGTCATCGACCATGTCGCACTTGTTCAGGAACACGATGATGTAGGGCACGCCCACCTGGCGCGCCAGCAGGATGTGCTCGCGCGTCTGGGGCATCGGGCCGTCGGCCGCGGACACCACCAGGATGGCGCCGTCCATCTGGGCGGCGCCGGTGATCATGTTCTTCACGTAGTCGGCGTGGCCGGGGCAGTCCACGTGCGCGTAATGGCGGGCGGTGGTCTCGTACTCCACGTGGGCGGTGTTGATCGTGATGCCGCGGGCCTTTTCTTCCGGGGCCGCGTCGATCTGGTCGTACGCCTTGGCCTCGCCGCCGAACTTGGTCGACAGCACGGTGGTGATCGCCGCCGTCAGGGTCGTCTTGCCATGGTCCACGTGGCCGATGGTGCCCACGTTCACGTGCGGCTTGGTCCGCTC
>NZ_JBUDXE010000040.1:0-1099 GCF_054956735.1 Ramlibacter sp. bp-362 | reverse complement strand
ATTCATTGCTGATTTCCAGTTGTAGGCTGGCCGGCTCCATTCGGCGGTGATGTTGCGTAGCGCGAGCCAAATCAACTTGGTGGCGGCCTCGTCGCTCGGGAAGTGGCCGCGGGTCTTGATGATCTTGCGCACCTGCGCGTTGACGCTTTCCATAGCGTTGGTGGTATAGATGATGCGGCGCACGTCCGGAGGAAACGCGAAGAACGGAATCACCCGGTCCCAGGCGCGTCGCCAGGCCGCTACCACTGTGGGGTACCTTCGCCCCCACTCGCCGCTGTCAAAGGCCAGCAAGGCTGCTTCTGCGGCCTCCGCGCTGGGCGCGGTGTAAATCGGCTTGACGGCAGCAGCCAGGGCCTTGCGGTCGCGCCAGCTCGCGTAGTCCAGGCTGTTGCGAATCAGGTGGACGATGCAGGTCTGCAGCGTGGTGGACGGGAACGTCGCCTGCAGCGCTTCTGGCATGCCCTTGAGGCCGTCCGTGACGGCAATGAGGATGTCCTCGACGCCGCGCGTCTTGATGTCGTTGAACACCCTCATCCAGAACTTCGCGCCCTCGGTGTTTTCGATCCACAGGCCCAGAATGTCGCGCGTGCCGTCCGGCAGGACGCCCAGCGCCAGGTACACCGCCTTGTTGCGCACGACCGCGTCCTCGCGGATCTTCACGCGCAAGGCGTCGAAAAAGACCACCGGGTACACCGGCTCCAGCGGGCGTGCCTGCCAAGCCGTGACTTCCTCGACCACAGCGTCCGTGACGCGGCTGATCAGGTCAGGCGAGACGTCCACTGCGTACATCTCGGCCAGGAACTTCTGGATCTCGCGCACGGACATGCCCCGCGCGTACATGGCCACGATCTTGTCGTCGAAGCCCGTGAACCGCCGCTCGTGCTTGCCAACCAGCTGCGGCTCGAAGGTGCCCTCACGGTCGCGTGGCACCTCAATGGTGACCTCGCCCGAATCGGTCAGGACTGTCTTGCTGCCCTTGCCGTTGCGGTGGTTCGTCCTGCCCTGGGGCTTCGCCTCACCGGCCTTGTAGCCCAGGTGCTGCGTCATTTCGGCGCCCAATGCACGTTCCATGAACGCCTTCTTGAAGCGCTGGAAGATG
>NZ_JBUDXE010000039.1:0-1225 GCF_054956735.1 Ramlibacter sp. bp-362 | reverse complement strand
GGTGGTCTCAACCGGTCAACGCAACGCCATTGATTTTCTCGTTAAGGACGTCCACAGGGAAGCGCCAGCCCAGGGTCTCACGGGGTCTTGTGTTCAGTCGCCGGGCGATTGCGTCGAGTTCTTCCTGACTGTAGACAGACAAGTCATCGGTCTTTTTCAGGTACTGACGCAACAGGCCGTTGGTGTTTTCGTTCGTGCCACGCTGCCAGGGGCTGCGGGGGTCGCAGAAGTACACCTTCACGTCACTGGCGACAGTGAATCGGGCGTGCTGGGCGAGCTCGGTTCCACGGTCCCAGGTCAGGGTGCGCATCATGTCTTGCGGCAGCCGCTTGACCAGTTGGATCAATGCGTCCACCACGGTGGTGGAGCTCTTGCCTCCAAGCTTGGCCAGCATGACATAGCGGGAGCGCCGCTCCACCAGGGTGGCCACATAGCTGTTGTTTGCCCCGACTACCAAGTCACCTTCCCAGTGGCCGGGCACGGCGCGGTCAGCCGCCTGCGCAGGGCGCTCGCTGATGGACACCGCCCCCACGATCTGGCCGCGCTTGTTGTCCACGCGCTTCTGGGTGCGCCTGGTGCGCTTGCCGCTGCGAAGGTGCTGCGTCAGCTCCTCCTTCAGTGTGGCCTTGGCCTGCACGAAAAGGCTGCGGTAAATCGTCTCGTGGGACACCTGCATGTCCGCAGCATTGTCGGGGCGTTCGCGCAGCCACTTGGAGATCTGCTGGGGCGACCAGTCCTGCCGCAGCTGCTGGCTCACCAGCTCGCGCAGCGGCTCATTGCGCTCGAGCAGGCACGGCTTGGGCCTCCTGGCGCGTAACCACGCCGCCTGCTCGGCGGCCTCGGCGCGGTAGGAGGCGATGCCCCCGTTCCTCTGGACCTCCCGACTGATGGTGGAGGGCGGGCGTTGCAGCTTTGCAGCGATCCCCCGGATGGACTGCCTTGCCGCCAGTCCCCGGGAGATTTCCTCGCGCTCGGCCAGCGTGAGTTGCCCCTGCGCCCGAATGCGCTCGGGCGGCTGAATGCCCCCGTAATACCTGACGTGCCAAGACACAGTGCCGCTGTTGCAGCCCAGGGCGGCAGCAATTTCGTGAGTACTTTGACCCTGCTTCCATCGGCGCCAAAGCTCCGGCCGCTCAAACTTGGTCTGGTACTTACGTGCCCTCATCTTTCTCATCTCGGTCTCCGCAACAGTTCGATTCTGTTGCGTTGACCGGTTGAGACCACC
>NZ_JBUDXE010000038.1:0-1312 GCF_054956735.1 Ramlibacter sp. bp-362 | reverse complement strand
TGAACCGCGCCGGCTTTCCCGGAGGCTCCTACACTTGAGACGGAGCCATGAGAAAGTCAAAGAAGTTTTCCCCCGAGGTCATCGAGCGGGCCGTGCGGATGGTCGCCGAGAGCCAGCCGCAGCACGAGTCCCAATGGGCCGCCATTGTTTCGATCGCTGCCAAGATCGGCTGCACAGCAGAGACGCTGCGGCGCTGGGTTCGGCAGCATGAGACCGACACGGGGCAGCGCCCCGGCCTGAGCACGCAGGAGCAGCAGCGAATCAAGGATCTGGAGCGAGAGAACCGGGAGCTGCGCCAGGCCAACGAGATCCTGCGCAAGGCCAGCGCGTATTTCGCCCAGGCGGAGCTCGACCGCCGCTTCAAGCCGTGAAGGCATTCATCGACGAACACCGGGGTGCGTACGGGGTCGAGCCGATCTGCAAGGTGATGCAGATCGCCCCGTCCACCTACTGGCTGCACGCGCAGCGCCAGGCTCGCCCCGAGCTGCGGCCCGAACGGGCCAAACGCGACGACGTGCTGGCCCACGAGGTGCGACGCGTCTGGCAGGCCAACATGCAGGTCTATGGGGTGCGAAAAGTCTGGCGTCAACTGCACCGGGAAGGCCTGGAGGTGGCCCGCTGCACCGTGGGCCGCCTGATGCGCCGCCAGGGCCTGCAAGGCGCCGTGCGCGGCAAGAAGCTGCGCACCACGATGCCTGATCCCGCGGCGGCGCGCCCCAGCGACAAGGTGCAGCGCGTGTTCTACGCCGAGCGGCCGAATCAGCTGTGGGTCTCGGACTTCACCTACGTGTCCACCTGGCAGGGATTCGTCTACGTAGCCTTCGTGATCGATGTCTTCGCTCGGCGCATCGTGGGCTGGCGGGTGTCCTCCAGCATGCGCACGGACTTCGTCCTGGACGCCCTGGAGCAGGCGCTCTACGAGCGGCGTCCGGGCGAGGGCGGGGGCTTGATCCATCACTCCGACAGGGGATCGCAATACGTCAGCATCCGCTACACCGAGCGCTTGGCCGAGGCCGGCATCGAACCCTCCGTGGGCAGCGCTGGCGACGCCTACGACAACGCAATGGCTGAAACCATTAACGGCTTGTACAAGACCGAGGTGATCAACAAGCGCGCGCCCTGGAAAACGAAGGAAAGCGTCGAACTCGCCACGCTGGAATGGGTTGCCTGGTTCAATCATCACCGGCTGCTGGAGCCGATCGGCAACATCCCGCCGGCTGAAGCTGAAGCCAACTACTATCGCCAACTCGCCGAGTCAGAAATAATCGTCTGACTCACACCAACGAGTCTCCGAGATTCCCGGCGCGGTTCA
>NZ_JBUDXE010000037.1:0-1445 GCF_054956735.1 Ramlibacter sp. bp-362 | reverse complement strand
GCACTGCTGTCCGGGATAAATCCGCCAGGGTGCGCCAAGTCGTTCCGGCACAACGGAAAAGCGGACTGAGCTCGGGACGAGATTCGACTACTGTATGACGCACGGGCCGCAAAGCCGCGGCTGGCGCGGGTGTGCGTCAAAACGACATACAGGGTGATCGCTCGGCATGGCCTGGGCGCGGAATAGGTGTTGCGACGAGGCCGTCTAGGGGATAGAACCCCGGTCGCCAAACCTGTTCAACAACAACGCCGCAACATGCATAGATTAAGCCGTTTTGCGCAGCTCATGAAGGGGCTGCCGCGCGATTCGTTTCAGAAGCTGGTCGATCTGCACGCCGGGGACCGCTACGTCAAGAAGTTCGGGTGCTGGCAGCAGTTGCTGGTCATGGTGTATGGGCAACTGGCCGGAGTCAGCAGCCTGCGCGAGCTGGAAGCGGGGTTCAACCAGCATCGCAATCACCATTACCACCTGCACGCGGTGGAGGTACACCGCTCCACTCTTTCGAACGCCAATGACGGGCGCAATCCGAAGGTATTTGAACAAGCCGCACGGCTTCTGATCACCTTGGCCGCCCAAGCGGTCAGCCGCAAGGAGCGCAAGGAGCTGCTGTACCTGATCGACTCGACCACCATCGCCTTGTATGGGCGTGGCTCTCAATGGGCTGAGGCCAACAAGACTCGCACGCGGGGCTTGAAGATGCACGTGCAGCTCGAAAGCCGCTCGCAACTGCCGGTGCACTTCGAGATCACCTCTGCGAACGTGAACGATGAGACGGTAGGCAGCACGATCGTGCCGCAACAAGGCGCCGCCTACGCCTATGACAAAGGGTACTGCAATTACGGCTGGTGGGAGCGCATCGCCGCTGCCGGCGCCAGGTTCGTGACGCGGCTGAAGAAGAACGCCGCGATCGAACTGGTCAGCGCGCGTGAGGTGCCCCATGAAGCTGCCAGCATCGTCAGCGACCACGTCATTCGGCTAGCCAACAAGAGCAACCGAGGCGGCCACACGAACCCGTGCAGGCGGCTGCTGCGCAGGATCGAAGTGGCCCGCCCGAATGAAGACAACCTTGTGCTGGTCAGCAACGACCTGAGCGCGCCAGCGCTCGAAATCGCGGAGCTGTATCGCCAGCGATGGGAGATCGAACTGTTCTTCAAGTGGATCAAGCAGCACCTGAAGATCAAGAAGTTCCTGGGCGAAAGCGAGAACGCCGTGCGCATCCAACTGCTCACGGCGCTCATTGCCTACCTGCTGGTGGCGCTGCACAAGATCAGGCAGGGATTCCACGGCACCCTGTGGAATTGCCTGGCCGAGCTCAGAACGGGGCTGTTCCTGCGGGTGGAGGAGGAAGCCCACCGGTGCCGACGGCGCCGACACCGACAGGCGATCCACGACGCGCTTCAGCCGGGGTTATTTCGGTGACCCGAAGGGTTTCCGGACAGCAGTGC
>NZ_JBUDXE010000036.1:0-2522 GCF_054956735.1 Ramlibacter sp. bp-362 | reverse complement strand
GGCGGTGGCGGTGGCGGTGGCGGTGGCGGTGGCGGTGGCGGTGGCGGTGGCGGTGGCGGTGGCGGTGGCGGTGGCGGGATGCGGGGATGCGGGGATGCGGGGATGCGGGGATGCGGGGAAAGCGGTGGGGTTCGCGTTGCTCACCTTCCGCCGACCTGCGGTCGTCGCCACCCTACGGGTACCGACGTTGATCCCGATGTTGCGCGCGTGAGCCCGGATGTTCGTAGGGTGGCGGCGGCCAACGGCCGCCGGCAGGTGAGCGAAGCGAACCCCACCGATCGCACGCACCCCGTAGGCTGGCGGTGAGCCGCAGGCGAACCCCAGCACCCGCGGAAATCTCACACATCCCGTAGGCTGGCGGTGAGCGTCAGCGAACCCCAGCAATCACCGGGAATCTCCCGCACCCCGCAGGCTGCCGGTGAGCCCCAGGCCAACCCCAGCAATCAGCGCAAATCCCCCGCGAGCGAAGCGAGCGTCTCCGGCGCGATGCTCACATGCGCCGGATAGTTCGTGTGGTCGCACCCGAGCTTCACCTCCGCCCCCGCCTTCACCGCCTCCCGCATCCCCGCATCCAGCTCGAAGCGCAGGAAGTGCACCGCCGAGGTCTTGTCCTCGTTCTCGCGGTCCAGGTCCTCGTCGGCGAGCGCGTAGACCCGCGCATGCCCTTCCACCTCGACGAACATGCGGTCCTCCACGCCGATCAGCCGCCCCAGCTCGCGGCGCCTTTCATTGACGTCGGGGTACTCGATCAGCATCGTCGCCTTCCAGTTGGTGCCGTCCGGCACCAGCGGCGCATATGCGTCGATCTCCTGCTGGATGCCTTCCTCCTCGAAGATCTTCTCGATGCGCAGCATCTCCTGCACCTGGTAGCGCATGCTCAGCTCGCTCTCGAACTGCACGGTGATGTGCTCGCCCAGGTGCACGCTGCGCAGCTTGCGGTGGGCGATGACTTCGGCCTTGTGCTGCTTGCGCCACTTGGCGTAGGCCTCCAGCGTCATCAGGCTGTCGGGGGTGATCCGGCCGGTGAGTTGCATCATTTCAATCCATACGCGATGCGCACGAGCGTCAGCGGGTGCTCCAGCCGCGGCGCGCCGAGCGCGTTGACGTCGAAGCCCTGGTCTATGTGGTGGCCGGCCAGGGCGCAGTCGGAGCTGATGTAGTCGGGCGCGCCGCCCGCCGGGTGCTCCGCCATCCTGCGGAACAGCGGCCGGCCGATCTTCATGGCGACCTCGTGCGTGGGCTTCTTCACGCCGTAGGTGCCGGCATGCCCGGAGCAGCGCTCGTTGGTGTGCACCTGCGTGCCGGGAATGGACTTGAGCACTTCCTCGGTCTTGCGGCCGATGTTCTGCACGCGCTGGTGGCAGGGCACGTGGTAGCTCACCTTGCCCAGCGGCTGCGGGAACTCGGTCTTCAGCAGGCCGTCGCGCCGCCGCGCTGCCAGGTACTCGAACGGGTCCCACATCGCCTGCTTCACGGCCTGCACGTCGGCATCGTCCGGGTACATCAGCGGCAGTTCCTGCTTGAACATCAGCGTGCAGCTCGGCACCGGCGAGACGATGGCCCAGCCTTCCTTCGCGTACTTCGCCAGCACGGGGATGTTGGCCTGCTTGCCTTTGTCCACGGACTCCAGGTCGCCCAGCTCCAGCTTGGGCATGCCGCAGCACTGCTCCTTGCTGACCACGACATAGGGGATGTCGTTGTGCTGCAGCACTTTCAGCAGGTCAAGGCCGATGCCCGGCTCGTTGTAGTTCACGTAGCAGGTCGAGTACACGGCCACCTTGCCGGGCGTGCGCTCGCCATCGCGCACCGGCAGTTCGCCCGACTTCGGCGCGGCGCTGCGGAAGCGGCGCGTGGCCAGCGCGGGCAGCCAGGCCTTGCGGTCCACGTGCAGCGTCTTTTCCAGGACGGCCCGCACGGGCTTCGTCTGGTTGGCCGCGTTCGCCACCTGCGTGACGATGGGGATGCCCGCGAACTGCCCGTGCACGTCGGTGGAGGCGAGCAGCTTGGAGCCGGCATCCACGCCGCCCTTCCTGTACTTGATCGCCTTGGCCCGCAGCATCGTATGCGGGTAGTCCACGTTCCACTCGTGCGGCGGCACGTAGGGGCACTTGGTCATGTAGCAGAGGTCGCAGAGGTAGCAGTGGTCGACCACCTTCCAGTAGTCCTGCTTCTCCACGCCGTCGACCTCGCCGGTCTTGCCCTCGTCCACCAGGTCGAACAGCGTCGGGAACGAGTTGCACAGGTTCACGCAGCGCCGGCAGCCATGGCAGATGTCGAAGATGCGCTCCAGCTCCTGGAAGCACTTCGCCTCGTCGTGATAGTCGGGGTTCTTCCAGTCGATCGGATGGCGCGTGGGCGCCTCCAGACTGCCTTCGCGGACGGCCATGGGCTTTTCTTGTAGTGGGAGGGCTGGGGTGGGGGCGCTCCGGAGTGCGGGGCCCCCCCCCAACCCCCCCCCAGAGGGGGGGGGGGGGAGAACCCGTCGACCCGCCCCTTGCGCGCCTTTGTGTCGCGGTTTGCGT
>NZ_JBUDXE010000035.1:0-3887 GCF_054956735.1 Ramlibacter sp. bp-362 | reverse complement strand
GGGATCCTTTGGGGGGGTTTGTTGGGGTTCGCTTTGAGCTCACCACAAGTTGAGGGGAGCATGCCCGGGGGGGTTGGTGGGGAGCCGCAGGCGAACCCCAGCTCACTCATCCACCTGGATTTCCAGGACGCAGTCCCCCTGCAGCGCATGCAGCATCATGCGCCCGCTGCTGTCCACCCGGTAGCTCTCGTTCGGCTGCAGGAGCACGTCGCGCAGGTCGCCGTCGTGCGTGATCCAGGCTTCGCCGTCCCGGCAGTGCAGCGTGACCGTGCCCACGGTCCCGGGGGGCGGCCCGATCTCCCGCGTGGTGCCCGCGCGCACGTGCGCAGCGTACCAGCGCGTCACGCGGGGACGGGCGCCGAGGCCGAAGAGGCGCGCCATGAAGGCCGGTGCGGGAAGGGACAGTTGCATGGAGCGGGATCATCCGCCGCCGCCGCGCCCCGCGCTGGCCGCCCGCCGCCGTGCCCGCGTCGGACGCGCGAGGCAGTCGCTGTAGTCGCGTCCGCACAGGACGCACGCCCGTAGTCGGCGCGCCGCCCGCGCACGGGGCAAAGCCGCCCATGCGTCGCGCAGGCGTCCTACAGTCGGGCCACGGCCGGGCCTCCTAGATTCGTGCGGTACCCAGGAAGAGAAGCACCATGAACGAATCCGACGAGGCAGTGACGGACGCCGGGGGCGGACGCCTGCGGCGGCTCGGCCGCTGGATCCGCCGCCATCCCGTGAAGGCCGTCGCCGCCGTGCCGCTGGCGCTGGCGCTGTACGTGGCGGCCCTGTACCCGTTCACGCCCAGCATCGGCGACATCCGCAAGTCCAAGCAGGAATCGCCCTCCGTGGTGCTCACCGCCGACGGCAAGGAACTGGCCGTGTTCCGTCGCGCCAACCGCGACTGGGTCAAGCTCTCCGACATCTCGCCGAACGTCACGAAGGCGCTGCTCGCCACCGAGGACAAGCGCTTCTACGAGCACCACGGCATCGACGTGGTGCGCACGCTCAAGGCCGTGGTCAACACGCTCACCGGCGACGTCGAAGGCGGCTCCACGATCACGCAGCAGCTCGCCCGCAACCTGTACCCGGAGGAGATCGGCCGCGAGCAGACCATCACCCGCAAGGTGAAGGAGGCGATCACGGCGCTGAAGATCGAGGCGATCTACAGCAAGGACGAGATCCTGGAGAGCTACCTCAACTCCGTCTCCTTCCTCTACAACGCGTGGGGCATCGAGATGGCCGCGCGCACCTACTACGGCAAGCCGGCGAAGGACCTGAACCAGCTGGAGGCCGCCACGCTGATCGGCATGCTCAAGGGCACGTCCTACTACAACCCGGTGCTCAATCCCGAGCGCGCCCTGCAGCGGCGCAACACGGTGCTCGCGCAGATGGTCAAGGAGGACATGCTGACCGAGGCGCGCTACGAGGAGCTGAAGGGCCAGCCGCTGAAGCTCGACTTCGAGCGCCTGCCGGACTCGCCCGGCATGGCGCCGCACCTGGCCGAATACCTGCGGCGCTGGCTGCTGGACTGGGCCGACCGCAACGACTACAACATCTACGCCGACGGCCTGGTGGTGAAGACCACCATCGACTCGCGCCTGCAGGAGATGGCCAACGAGGCCGTGGAGCGCCAGGGCAAGGCGCTGCAGGCCGTGGCGGACGTGGAGTGGAGCCGCAAGGCGATGCCCACCCTGGGCAGCGATCCGTCGGCCTACGTTGCCGCGCGCGGCAAGTCCTCGCCCTTCGAGTACTTCTGGAACAGCCACGGCAAGCTGGTCGACGACTGGATCCGCGACACCACCGAGTACAAGCAGGCGCGCGACGAGGGCCGCTCGGAGGAAGAGGCGCTCAAGCAGCTGCGCGGCGACGCGAAGTTCATGGCCGACCTGCGCCGCAGCAAGACCATGCTGCAGGCCGGCTTCCTGGCGATCGAGCCGCAGACCGGCGCCGTGCGCGCCTGGGTCGGCAGCCGCGACTGGGACGAGGACAAGTTCGACCACGTGCAGCAGGCGCGCCGCCAGCCCGGCTCGACCTTCAAGCCCTTCGTGTACGGCGCCGCCTTCGAGATGGGCCACCAGCCGAACGAGACGCTGATGGACCAGGCGGTGGAGATCCAGATCGACCGCAAGAAGTTCTGGCGCCCGGGCGACGTGGAAGGCGCGCCGAGCAACCAGCCGATGACCCTGCGCGAGGGCCTGGCCAAGTCCAAGAACTCGATCACGGCGCAGCTGATGATGCAGGTGGGGCCGTCCCGCGTGGCGAGCCTCGCCCGGTCGATGGGCGTGCGCGAGAGCAAGCTGGACGAGGTGCCCTCGCTGGCCCTGGGCACCAGCCCCGTGACGCTGAAGGAGATGGTCACCTCCTTCGCCACCATCGCCAACGGCGGCAACTACATCGCGCCGCAGATCGTCACGGCGGTGGAGGACCGCAACCACAACGTGCTGGAGAGCTTCGGCACCCACGCACCGGAGCAGGCGCTGTCGAACCAGGCGGCCATGACGCTGCTGGACGTGATGCGCGGCGTGATCGACGGCGGCACGGCCGCCGGCCTGCGCCCCCGCTTCGGCCTCACCGGCGACCTGGCGGGCAAGACCGGCACGACCCAGGACAACACCGACGGCTGGTTCATCCTGATGCACCCGCAGCTGGTGGCCGGCGCCTGGGTCGGCTTCAACGACAACCGCGTCACCATGCGCAGCAACTACTGGGGGCAGGGCGCCCACAACGCGCTGCTGATGGTGGGCGACATGGTCAAGCACGCCGAGAAGGCCGGCGTGATCGACGCCAAGGCCACCTTCGCCGCGCCGCACATGAAGGAGCAGGAACGCCCGCTGATCGACCGCATGGGCGACTGGTGGAACAGCGTCTTCAACACGCAGGGCGCGGAAAGCGATCCGACGGTCGCGGCGCTGCCCGAAGTGCAGCTGCCGGAGGTGAAGCTGCCGGAACTGGACCTCGAGCCGCCCAAGCTGGAGCCGCCGCCGGCCTCGCTGGACCTGCCGCCGTCGCCGCCGTCCGCGTCGCTCGACCTGCCGCCGCTGCCTCCGCCGCCGACGCTGCCCACGACGCCGCCGCCCACCGTCACCGCCGACGCGCCGGTGCTGGTCGAGCCGCAGCGCGTGCCGTCCTTCCCGCGGCCGCTGGAATCCGGGCGCGCCGTGGAGACCGTGCCGGGGACGCGCGTGTACCCGCAGCCGGACGTGGCGACGCGCCGGCCCCCTGCCGCGCCGCCGGAAGTCGCGACGCGCCGGCCCGACCCGACGCTGCCGCCGGACGTCGTGCGCGGCCCTTCGGAATCGGGAACGAACGCGATGGGCGCCGCGCCGGAGATCGGCCGGGGGACCGGCAGCACCGCGACCCCGAGCCGGCCGCGTGCTTCCGGGTCCGGCGGCGCTTCGTCTTCGACGCAGCAGCGCCGCCCGGCGCCGGTCCAGGTCACGCCGCGCGACGACGGCACGGTCACGCTGTCGCGCGACAGCGCCGTGACGCTCACGATCCCGGGCGGCTCCGCCACCGCGAAGCCACGAGACGCCGCAGCGACGCCGGCGCGGGAGACCACGCCGCCGCCGCGCGACCCGAGCAGCTCGTCGTCCGCGCCGGGCGTGGACTCGTCGGCCTCGAGCTATTCGTCGAGCGCCACCTCCAGCTATTCGTCGAGCGGCAGCTCCAGCGAGTCATCCACCGGCAGCTCCAGCTATTCGTCGGCCGGCGGTTCCAGCTACGGCAGCGACAGCACCACCACCATGGGCAGCAGCCCCCTGCCGACGGCCAGCGGCGAGGCGAACAGCACGTTCTCGTATCCGCAATAACGCGTCATCCCCGCGAAGGCGGGGGGTGGTCTCAACCGGTCAACGCAACAGAATCGAACTGTTGCGGAGACCGAGATGAGAAAGATGAGGGCA
>NZ_JBUDXE010000034.1:0-4767 GCF_054956735.1 Ramlibacter sp. bp-362 | reverse complement strand
GAGCTCATGACGGTACCGTAAGAATAAGCACCGGCTAACTACGTGCCAGCAGCCGCGGTAATACGTAGGGTGCAAGCGTTAATCGGAATTACTGGGCGTAAAGCGTGCGCAGGCGGTTTTGTAAGACAGGTGTGAAATCCCCGGGCTTAACCTGGGAACTGCATTTGTGACTGCAAGGCTGGAGTGCGGCAGAGGGGGATGGAATTCCGCGTGTAGCAGTGAAATGCGTAGATATGCGGAGGAACACCGATGGCGAAGGCAATCCCCTGGGCCTGCACTGACGCTCATGCACGAAAGCGTGGGGAGCAAACAGGATTAGATACCCTGGTAGTCCACGCCCTAAACGATGTCAACTGGTTGTTGGTCCTTCACTGGATCAGTAACGAAGCTAACGCGTGAAGTTGACCGCCTGGGGAGTACGGCCGCAAGGTTGAAACTCAAAGGAATTGACGGGGACCCGCACAAGCGGTGGATGATGTGGTTTAATTCGATGCAACGCGAAAAACCTTACCTACCCTTGACATGTCTGGAATTCCGCAGAGATGTGGAAGTGCCCGAAAGGGAGCCAGAACACAGGTGCTGCATGGCTGTCGTCAGCTCGTGTCGTGAGATGTTGGGTTAAGTCCCGCAACGAGCGCAACCCTTGCCATTAGTTGCTACGAAAGGGCACTCTAATGGGACTGCCGGTGACAAACCGGAGGAAGGTGGGGATGACGTCAAGTCCTCATGGCCCTTATGGGTAGGGCTACACACGTCATACAATGGCTGGTACAGAGGGTTGCCAACCCGCGAGGGGGAGCTAATCCCATAAAACCAGTCGTAGTCCGGATCGTAGTCTGCAACTCGACTGCGTGAAGTCGGAATCGCTAGTAATCGCGGATCAGCATGTCGCGGTGAATACGTTCCCGGGTCTTGTACACACCGCCCGTCACACCATGGGAGCGGGTTCTGCCAGAAGTAGTTAGCCTAACCGCAAGGAGGGCGATTACCACGGCAGGGTTCGTGACTGGGGTGAAGTCGTAACAAGGTAGCCGTATCGGAAGGTGCGGCTGGATCACCTCCTTTCTGGAAAACAGCAGTTCAATTCAAACGCCCACACTTATCGGTTGTTGGAAGATGTCGCCAGCGACGTATGCTCGCACTAGCGACCGGCCTGGGTCTGTAGCTCAGTTGGTTAGAGCACCGTCTTGATAAGGCGGGGGTCGTTGGTTCGAGACCAACCAGACCCACCATCTCCTGCATAGGGATCCGGGGGGATTAGCTCAGCTGGGAGAGCACCTGCTTTGCAAGCAGGGGGTCGTCGGTTCGATCCCGTCATCCTCCACCAACACAAATCGGACAAGATTCAACACCAAAGCGGCTTGGCTGCGAGGCCAGGCTGTTTTGTTGTTGACTGCGGCATCTGCTGCAAGTCGATCGGCTGTTCTTTAACAATTCATAGAGTCGAATCAGCGTCGTTAGCGGAAACTGCTTCATGGCAGACCGTGCCGCTAGCGACATTTTGATTGCGTCAACCAGACTTCAACTGCTGCAAGGCAATTGAAGACAACGGCATAACGCGCGAGGTGAAAGACCTCGCAAGTCCTTGAGCAACGGCGAATCCTCGTGAGAGGAGTCAAAGTTATAGGGTCAAGTGACTAAGAGCATGTGGTGGATGCCTTGGCGATTACAGGCGACGAAGGACGTGATAGCCTGCGATAAGCTTCGGGGAGCTGGCAAATAAGCTTTGATCCGGAGATTTCCGAATGGGGAAACCCACCGCGCAAGCGGTATCGCATGATGAATACATAGTCATGCGAGGCGAACCGGGTGAACTGAAACATCTCAGTAGCTCGAGGAAAAGACATCAACCGAGATTCCGAAAGTAGTGGCGAGCGAAATCGGAAGAGCCTGCTAGTGATAGCACAGAACTTAGCGGAACGACCTGGAAAGGTCGGCTACAGAGGGTGATAGCCCCGTACGCGAAAAGATCTGTGTGGTACTGAGCTAGCGAAAAGTAGGGCGGGACACGTGAAATCCTGTCTGAAGATGGGGGGACCATCCTCCAAGGCTAAATACTCGTAATCGACCGATAGTGAACTAGTACCGTGAGGGAAAGGCGAAAAGAACCCCGGGAGGGGAGTGAAATAGATCCTGAAACCGCATGCTTACAAAAAGTCGGAGCCCGCAAGGGTGACGGCGTACCTTTTGTATAATGGGTCAGCGACTTACATTCAGTGGCAAGGTTAACCGAATAGGGTAGCCGCAGGGAAACCGAGTCCGAACAGGGCGTCCAGTCGCTGGGTGTAGACCCGAAACCAAGTGATCTATCCATGGCCAGGATGAAGGTGCCGTAACAGGTACTGGAGGTCCGAACCGACTAGTGTTGCAAAACTAGCGGATGAGCTGTGGATAGGGGTGAAAGGCTAAACAAACTTGGAAATAGCTGGTTCTCTCCGAAAACTATTTAGGTAGTGCCTCGCGTATTACCTTCGGGGGTAGAGCACTGTTTTGGCTAGGGGGTCATGGCGACTTACCAAACCAAGGCAAACTCCGAATACCGAAGAGTACAGCGCGGGAGACAGAGCACCGGGTGCTAACGTCCGGACTCAAGAGGGAAACAACCCAGACCGCCAGCTAAGGTCCCTAAAATTGGCTAAGTGGGAAACGAAGTGGGAAGGCTAAAACAGTCAGGATGTTGGCTTAGAAGCAGCCATCATTTAAAGAAAGCGTAATAGCTCACTGATCGAGTCGTCCTGCGCGGAAGATGTAACGGGGCTAAGCCAGTTACCGAAGCTGCGGATGTGCGCGCAAGCGTACGTGGTAGGAGAGCGTTCTGTAAGCCTGTGAAGGTGTCTCGAGAGGGATGCTGGAGGTATCAGAAGTGCGAATGCTGACATGAGTAGCGTTAAAGCGGGTGAAAAGCCCGCTCGCCGAAAGCGCAAGGTTTTCTACGCAACGTTCATCGGCGTAGAGTGAGTCGGCCCCTAAGGCGAGGCAGAGATGCGTAGCTGATGGGAAACAGGTCAATATTCCTGTACCGATTGCAAGTGCGATGTGGGGACGGAGAAGGTTAGCTCAGCCGGGTGTTGGATGTCCCGGTTCAAGCCTGTAGTCGTGCCTGGTAGGTAAATCCGCCGGGCTGAGATGAGGGGTGACAACGAGGAGGCTTGCCTCCGAAGTGAGTGATACCCTGCTTCCAGGAAAAGCCACTAAGCTTCAGCTTGCAACGACCGTACCGCAAACCGACACTGGTGCGCGAGATGAGTATTCTCAGGCGCTTGAGAGAACTCGGGAGAAGGAACTCGGCAAATTGACACCGTAACTTCGGAAGAAGGTGTGCCCTCAGTAAGTGAAGTCCCTCGCGGATGGAGCTCAAAGGGGTTGCAAAAAATCGGTGGCTGCGACTGTTTAATAAAAACACAGCACTCTGCAAACACGAAAGTGGACGTATAGGGTGTGACGCCTGCCCGGTGCTGGAAGATTAAGTGATGGGGTGCAAGCTCTTGATCGAAGTCCCAGTAAACGGCGGCCGTAACTATAACGGTCCTAAGGTAGCGAAATTCCTTGTCGGGTAAGTTCCGACCTGCACGAATGGCGTAACGATGGCCACACTGTCTCCTCCCGAGACTCAGCGAAGTTGAAATGTTTGTGATGATGCAATCTCCCCGCGGAAAGACGGAAAGACCCCATGAACCTTTACTGTAGCTTTGTATTGGACTTTGAACGGATCTGTGTAGGATAGGTGGGAGGCTTTGAAGCCGGGACGCTAGTTTCGGTGGAGCCAACGTTGAAATACCACCCTGGTGCGTTTGAGGTTCTAACCTAGGCCCGTAATCCGGGTCGGGGACAGTGCATGGTAGGCAGTTTGACTGGGGCGGTCTCCTCCCAAAGCGTAACGGAGGAGTTCGAAGGTACGCTAGTTACGGTCGGACATCGTGACGATAGTGCAATGGCATAAGCGTGCTTAACTGCGAGACTGACAAGTCGAGCAGATGCGAAAGCAGGACATAGTGATCCGGTGGTTCTGTATGGAAGGGCCATCGCTCAACGGATAAAAGGTACTCTGGGGATAACAGGCTGATACCGCCCAAGAGTTCATATCGACGGCGGTGTTTGGCACCTCGATGTCGGCTCATCTCATCCTGGGGCTGTAGCCGGTCCCAAGGGTATGGCTGTTCGCCATTTAAAGAGGTACGTGAGCTGGGTTTAAAACGTCGTGAGACAGTTTGGTCCCTATCTTCCGTGGGCGCTGCAGATTTGAGGAAGCCTGCTCCTAGTACGAGAGGACCGGAGTGGACGCACCTCTGGTGTACCTGTTGTCACGCCAGTGGCATTGCAGGGTAGCTAAGTGCGGAAGAGATAACCGCTGAAAGCATCTAAGCGGGAAACTCGTTTCAAGATGAGATCTGCCGGGGCCTCGAGCCCCCTGAAGAGTCGTTCTAGACCAGGACGTTGATAGGCTGGGTGTGGAAGCGCAGCAATGCGTTAAGCTAACCAGTACTAATTGCTCGTGCGGCTTGACCCTATAACTTTGATCAGTCCTTGATCAAGGCTTATGCCGGGTTGAACGCAATCAAATAAAAAGCCAGGCTCGGCCTGGCTGCTGATGAAGACTCTATGAATTGGCTGTCTTGCCCGCAAAGCAAGCCGGCAAAAAGTTATGCCTGATGACCATAGCGAGGTGGTCCCACTCCTTCCCATCCCGAACAGGACAGTGAAACGCCTCTGCGCCGATGATAGTGCGGATTCCCGTGTGAAAGTAGGACATCGTCAGGCTGTTATAGC
>NZ_JBUDXE010000033.1:0-5377 GCF_054956735.1 Ramlibacter sp. bp-362 | reverse complement strand
GGATGACAAGGCATCGGTTGTCATTGCGGGCGCCAGGTTGTCATTGCGGGCTTGACCCGCAATCCACCGGTGGCGCACTGCCACGCATGCATGGATCCCGGGTCACGCCCGGGATGACAAGGCATCGGCTGTCATTGCAGGCGCCAGGTTGTCATTGCGGGCTTGACCCGCAATCCACCGGTGGCGCAGTGCCACGCATGCATGGATCCCGGGGCAAGCCCGGGATGACATCCTCATTCAATTCGCCTGGACCACGTCCGCGCCCTTCGGCGGCGTGAAGCGGAAGGCGTCCGCGTTCACGCCCGCATTCACCTGCATCCCCGTGAACGTCAGCACCGACCGCTGCCCGAAGCTGTCCAGGATCTCCAGCGCCGCGAGCTGGTCCCCGCGGAAGCCCACCTTCATGTTCGTGAGCTGGCCTTCCTTCTGCTTCGGCGTGGCCTGCACCCACTGCAGGCCGCCTTCGTCCGGCAGCGCCTGCAGGTCGAAGTCGCGCTTGAGCGTCTCGAGGTCGGGCGATGCAGCGATCAGCGCCGCGGGCGTGGAGCCGAGGACCTTGGCCTGGCGGCGCTGGCTCACCTGGTTCAGGTCCTTGTCGTAGAGCCACAGCGTCTGGCCGTCGGCCACGATGGTCTGCTCGAAAGGCTTGCGGTACTCGAAGCGGAAGCGGTTCGGCCGCTGGAAGTCGAAGGTGCCGCTGGAATGCTTGGTCTTCCCGGCCTGCCCCTGGCGCGAAGGACCGGTGATCACCTGCGTGAATTCCGCGTGGCCGGACTTGGCCGTGCGGACGAAGTTCTCCAGGCTTTCCATGGCGCCGGCATGGGCGGCGAATGCGCTGACGGACAGGAGGGCGGCAAGAATGGTCTTGTTCATGAATGTCTACAAGGTTGTCATTGCGGGCTCGACCCGCAATCCACTGGTGGCGTGGTGCCACGCATGCATGGATCCCGGGTCAAGCCCGGGATGACATGGGTTGATTGTCGGTTGGGTTGCCCCCGCCCGCTGGAGTTCGTTACCGAACGTTATTCCGCTCGGCCGGGCACCAGGATTTCACGCTGGCCGCGGGCGTTCATGGGACTGACGAGCCCGGCCTTTTCCATGGCTTCCAGCAGGTTCGCCGCCTTGTTGTAGCCGATGGCCAGGTGGCGCTGCACCAGGGAGATGCTGGCCTTCTGGTTCTTGAGCACCACCTCGACCGCGCGGTCGTACAGCGGATCGCCCTCGCCGCCACCGCCCTCCCCGCCCGCGAGCGCGCCGCCGTCCTCGCCATCGACCGTGCCGCCTTCCAGCACGCCCTCGATGTAGTTCGGCTCGCCGCCCTGCTCCTTGAGGTAGGCGACGACGCGGTGCACTTCCTCGTCGCTCACGAAGGCGCCGTGCACGCGCACCGGCAGGCCGGTGCCGCTGGCCATGTAGAGCATGTCGCCCATGCCCAGCAGCGCCTCGGCGCCCATCTGGTCGAGGATGGTGCGGCTGTCGATCTTGCTGGAGACCTGGAAGGCGATGCGCGTCGGGATGTTGGCCTTGATGAGACCCGTGATCACGTCCACCGACGGGCGCTGCGTCGCCAGCACCAGGTGGATGCCGGCCGCGCGCGCCTTCTGCGCCAGGCGGGCGATCAGTTCCTCGATCTTCTTGCCGACCACCATCATCAGGTCGGCCAGTTCGTCGATCACGACGACGATGTAGGGCAGGCGCTCCAGCGGCTCGGGGCTCTCGGGCGTCAGGCTGAAGGGGTTGTAGATGAACTGTTCCTTCGCCTTCGCCTCGTCGATCTTGTTGTTGTAGCCGGCGAGGTTGCGCACGCCCAGCTTGGACATCAGCTTGTAGCGCCGCTCCATCTCGGCGACGCACCAGGTCAGGCCGTTGGCGGCCTGCTTCATGTCGGTGACCACCGGCGCCAGCAGGTGCGGGATGCCTTCGTAGACCGACATCTCCAGCATCTTGGGGTCGATCATCAGCAGGCGCACGTCGCGCGCCTCGGCCTTGTACAGCAGGCTCAGGATCATCGCGTTGATGCCGACCGACTTGCCCGAGCCGGTGGTGCCGGCCACCAGCACGTGCGGCATCTTCGCGAGGTCCGCGACGACCGGGTTGCCGACGATGTCCTTGCCCAGGCCCAGCGTGAGCTGCGACTTCGCCTCGTTGTAGGCCTGCGAGCCGAGGATCTCCGACAGCTTGATCGCCTGCCGCTTGGCATTAGGCAGCTCCAGCGCCATGTAGTTCTTGCCCGGGATGGTCTCGATCACGCGGATCGATACCAGCGACAGCGAGCGCGCCAGGTCCTTGGCGAGGTTGACGATCTGCGAGCCCTTCACGCCCGTGGCGGGCTCGATCTCGTAGCGCGTGATCACGGGGCCCGGCGCGGCGGCGACCACGCGCACCTCGACGCCGAAGTCCTTGAGCTTCTTCTCGATCAGGCGCGAGGTCATCTCCAGCGTCTCGGCCGAGACCGTTTCCTGCCGGCCCGATGCGCCATCGAGCAGGTCCACCTGCGGCAGCTTGCTGTCGGGCATCTCGGTGAAGAGCGGCTTCTGCCGCTCCTTGGCGACGCGCTCGCTCTTGGGGACGTCCACCACCACCGGCTCGATCAGCACGGGCGTCGGGTGGTGCTCCTCGATCTCGATGCGCTCTTCCTGCAGCGTCTCCTCGCGCTCGCGCGCGGCCCGCTGGCCGAAGGCGAGGTCCTGCGCCAGCTCGCGCTTGTTGCGCCGCGCCTCGATGAAGCCGTCGATGGCCGCGCCGATGCGCTCGGCCACGTGGCTCCAGGAGAAGCGGAACACGATGGCGGAGGCCAGCACCATCAGCGCGATGGCCACCAGGCCCGAGCCGTTGAATCCCAGCCAGTTCATCGCGAGCGGGCCGGCCAGCCAGCCGAGCGCGCCGCCGGCGTGGTCCGGCAGGCGCGGCTCGAAGCGGTACAGGCGCGACCACTCCAGCGCGCTGCTGGCGACCAGCAGCACCGCCAGGGCGATCCAGAAGGCGGCGCGGCCGTGCAGCCACCGCTGCGGCTGCGCGCCGGGCACGGGGTGGTCGCCGCGCATCCAGCGGGCGAGCGAGGCCAGCCAGGCGCGCAGGCCGGCGGCGAAGCACCACCACACGCTGTAGCCCAGGAGGAAGAAGCTGCCGTCGGCGAGCCAGGCGCCCAGCCGGCCGCCCCAGTTGCGGACGGGGCTGCCGTCACCGGAGGTGGAGAAGGCCGCGTCGGCCGGGGAGTGGCTCGCCAGCGCGAGCAGCCAGAACACCAGGGCCGCGGCCCCCAGCACCAGCGCCGTCTCGTGGGCAAAGCGCGCCAGCCCGACGCGCGGTCCGGAAGGCGCCTGCGCGCCGTCCGTGAGGGTGTTGAGCGAGTACGTCATGCGCAGCCGCGAGCTTAGCGCAGCGGAAGCGGGTCACCCCGGAAAGGCCATGTCATCCCGGGCTGGACCCGGGATCCATTGGTGGCGAACCAACACCCGTGGATTGCGGCTCAAGGCCGCAATGACAAGGGATGTGCAATGACGGACTTACCCGAGCGTCGTCAGCCGGTCCTTCACCAGCATCGACCCATCCTCCCGCGTCTCGATGAACCCGCGGTCCTCCAGGTCCTTCATCACGCGGCTGACCATCTCGCGCGAGGCGCCGACCATCTTGGCGATGTCCTGGCGCGAGATGCGCTCGCGGATGGTCATCAGGCCCTCGCGGTCCGGCTGCGCGAATTCCAGCAGGGCGCGGGCGACGCGGCCGTACACGTCCATCAGGGCCAGCGACTCGATCTTGCGGTCCGCCTGGCGCAGCCGCTGCACCAGCCCCTTCATGATCGCGTACGACATGGAGCTGTTCTCGGGCAGGCAGCGCGCGAACTCGGCGCGGCCCAGGGTCAGCATGTCGGTCTGCACCTCGGCGCGGCAGGTGGCCGAGTGCGGCTCGTTGTCGATGAGGCTCATCTCGCCGATGTAGTCGCCGGGGTTGAGCGTGGCCAGGATCACCTCGCGGCCGCGCTTGTCGGAGGTGACCACGCGCACCCGGCCGGTGAGGATGATGAAGAGGGTGTTGGTCTTCTCGCCCTGCTCCACGATGGTCTCGCCGCGCTTGAAGCGCCTCTTGATGACCGCATCGGCAACCGCCTCCGCCTGGTTGGAGGTCAGCAGGGCAAACAAGGGCACCCGGCGGATCAACTCCAGGTTGGACAGCATCGACATGTTCTAAATCCCTTCCGCGTGGCGACCCGTCATGGGTTCTTACAATCGCTCTGATGAAAGCGGCGCAAGCCTGGGCCCTTGCCGCATGCTTGATACTTCGCGAATCGGCCAGAAATGTACACCGACCTGTGGCGTTTCCCACACAGGTTTTCCACCCATGAACGACAAGCACGCCAAAGTCCTGATCCTCGGCTCCGGGCCGGCCGGCTACACCGCCGCCGTCTACGCCGCACGCGCCAACCTGCAACCCATGCTGATCACCGGCATCGCGCAGGGCGGGCAGTTGATGACCACCACCGAGGTGGACAACTGGCCGGCCGACGTGCACGGCGTGCAGGGCCCCGAGCTGATGCAGCGCTTCCTGGAGCACGCCGAGCGCTTCAAGACCGAGATCGTGTTCGACCACATCAACAAGGTCGACCTCGCGAAGCGCCCCTTCACGCTCACCGGCGACAACGGCACCTACACCGCCGACGCCCTGATCATCGCCACCGGCGCCTCGGCCAAGTACCTGGGCCTGCCCTCGGAGACGGAGTTCATGGGCAAGGGCGTGAGCGCCTGCGCCACCTGCGACGGCTTCTTCTACCGCGACCAGGTCACGTGCGTGATCGGCGGCGGCAACACCGCCGTGGAAGAGGCGCTGTACCTGTCGAACATCGCCAGCAAGGTCTACCTGGTGCACCGGCGCGACAAGTTCCGCGCCGAGCCGATCCTGGTGGACAAGGTGATGCAGAAGGTCGCCGAGGGCAAGATCGAGCTGAAGCTGTTCAAGACGCTGGACGAGGTGCTGGGCGACGCCACGGGCGTGACCGGCATCCGGCTGAAGGACGTGAAGACCGGCGAGACCGAAGACCTGAAGCTGCAAGGCTGCTTCATCGCGATCGGCCACCAGCCGAACACCGAGATCTTCCAGGGGCAGCTGGAGATGAAGGACGGCTATATCATCACGAAGACGGGGTTGAACGGCTTCGCGACGATGACGAGCATCCCGGGCGTGTTCGCGGCGGGGGACGTGCAGGATCATGTGTACCGTCAGGCGATCACGAGCGCGGGGACGGGGTGCATGGCGGCGCTGGATGCGCAGAGGTTTCTCGAGCAGCAGGAGTAGTGCCGCGCCACCATGGATTGCGGGTCAAGCCCGCAATGACAAGTCAAGGGTTGCATGGATTGCGGGTCAAGCCCGCAATGACAAGTCA
>NZ_JBUDXE010000032.1:0-6944 GCF_054956735.1 Ramlibacter sp. bp-362 | reverse complement strand
ACCGACAGGCGATCCACGACGCGCTTCAGCCGGGGTTATTTCGGTGACCCGAAGGGTTTCCGGACAGCAGTGCGCCTGCGCGGGGATGACGGAAGGATCAGCGCAGCCCCGGCACCGCCCGCATCGCCTTCACCGCCCCTTCGCCGACCGCCGCGCCGAAGCGCTTGGCCAGCTTCTCGGCGACGTTCTCGCGGCGGGTGTAGTCCACCAGTTCCTCGGCCTTGATCACCTCGCGCGCCACGTAATCGAGGTTGCCCAGCTGGTCGGCCAGCCCCAGTTCCACCGCCTGCTGGCCGGTCCAGAACAGGCCGCTGAACAGCTCCGGCGTCTCGTGCAGCCGCTTGCCGCGGCCGGCCTTCACGACGGCGATGAACTGCTGGTGCACCTGGTTCAGCATCTCCTGCGCGTGCTCGCGGTGCCGCTCGGTCTGCGGGCTGAACGGGTCCAGGAAGCCCTTGTTCTCGCCCGCCGTGAGCAGGCGCCGCTCGATCCCCAGCTTGTCCATCAGGCCGACGAAGCCGAAGCCCTCCATCAGCACGCCGATGCTGCCGACGATGCTGGCCTTGTCGACGAAGATGCGGTCGGCCGACACCGCGATGTAGTACGCGGCGGAGGCGCAGGACTCCTCGACCACCGCGTACAGCGGCTTCTTGTACTTGGCCTTCAGCCGCTTCAGTTCGTCGTTGATGATGCCGGCCTGCACCGGGCTGCCGCCCGGCGAGTTGATCAGCAGCACGACGCCCTGGGCGCCCTGGTCCTCGAAGGCGGCCTTCGCCGCGGCGACCACGAATTCGGCGCTGGCCTCGCTCTTGGGCCCGATCTCGCCGTCGATCTCGATCACCGCGGTGTGCGGCGTCATCTTGTCCGTGGGCGCCGAACCCTTCCAGGTGAAGGACCAGAACAGGAAGATGAAGAAGGCGAGCCAGGCGAGGCGCACGAAGGCGCGCCAGCGCCGCGCCGCCTTCTGCTCCTGCAGCGTCGCGAACAGCAGGCGCTCCAGGGTGCCGCGCTCCCAGCCGGGCGCCTGGTCGCGCACTGGGGCCGCGGGCGCGGGCGCGGGTCGTTCGGCCGGGGATTCCGGCGGCAGGTTCTCGTTCATGGGATGCGGGCCTCAGAAGGCCACGGGTTGCAGGTTCCAGGCAGTATGCCAGTGCACCACGCCCTCCCCTTCGCTCAATTCGATGCGCACCAGGCCGCCGCGGCAGGGCCCGCCCGCGCAGGCGCCGGTGTCGGGCCGGTAGGCGGCGCCGTGCGTGCTGCACAGGAGCCACTGGCCGCTGTCGTCGAAGACGCGGTTCGGCTGCCAGTCCAGCTCCATCGCGACGTGCGTGCAGCGATTCAGGTAGGCGTGCACGCGCCCCTGCCAGCGCACGGCGAAGGCGCGGCAGGTCTGGCCGGCGTAGACCACGTCGAAGGGCACGGCCAGGCCGCCATCGACCAGGTCGGCGGAGTTGCAGAGGGCAATCCGCTCCCCTTCGCTCACGCGTTCTCCCGCAGCCAGGCGTGCAGTTCGCCGACCGAATGCACGACGGCGCGCGGCTGCAGCGCCTCGAAGCCTTCCTGCGTGTGCGCCCCGTAGCTCACGGCGACGCTGGGGCAGCCGGCGTTGAGCGCCATCTGCAGGTCGTGCGTGGTGTCCCCGATCATCAGCGTGCGTTCGGGCTCGGTGCCGAATTCGCGCATCAGCTCGTGGAGCATGCGCGGGTCGGGCTTGCCGGCGGTCTCGTCGGCCGTGCGCGAGCCGTCGAAGACGCCCGCCAGCTGCACCGTCCGCAGCACTTCGTCGAGGCCGCGGCGCGACTTGCCGGTGGCCACGGCAAGCCAGTGGTGGCGCGCGCGCAGTTCCGCCAGCATGGGCAGCACGCCCTCGAACAGGCTCAGGTCGTCCTGGTGCTGCAGGTAGTGGCGGCGGTAGGCGGCGCCGAGTTCGGCGTAGCGTTCGCGCGGGACGTCGGGCGCGGCGCAGGCCAGCGCGTCCATGAGGCCCATGCCGATCACGTAGGCGGCTTCGCGGTCGCCGGGAACGGCGCCGCCCACGTCGGCCACCGCGCCCTGGATGCAGCGCACGATGATCTTCGTGGAGTCGAACAGCGTGCCGTCCCAGTCAAAGGCGATCAGGTCGAACTGGCGGGGGCGCAACGCGGGCATGGTCCAGGAATTTCTGCAATTCGGCCGGCAGCGGCGCCTGCAGGGTGAGGCGCTCGCCGCTGGCCGGGTGGTCGAACTGTAACCGCCAGGCATGGAGGAACATGCGCTTGAGGCCCTGCTTGTGCAGGGCCTTGTTCACCTCGAAGTCGCCGTACTTGTCATCGCCGGCGATGGGGTGGCCGGCGGAGGCGAGGTGGACGCGGATCTGGTGGGTGCGGCCGGTCTTGATGGTGACTTCGAGGAGAGAGCCCTCACCCCTGCCCTCTCCCGCGAGCGGGAGAGGGAGTGATTCGGCGACCTTGACGAGGGTGATGGAACGCATGCCGTCCGGGTCGTCCCTGGCGACGATGCGCACGCGGCGTTCGCCGTCGGCCTGCAGGTATTTGTGCAGGGGCTGGTCGATCACCTTCTTGTTCGCGGGCCAGGCGCCCAGCGCCAGGGCGAGGTAGGTCTTGCCGGTTTCTCGGTCGCGAAACTGGTCCTGCAGCTTCGTGAGCGCCGAGCGGCGCTTGGCCACCAGCAGGATGCCGGAGGTTTCGCGGTCCAGCCGGTGCACGAGTTCCAGGAACTTCGCCGCCGGCCGCGCCTGGCGCAGCTGCTCGATGACGCCGAAGCTCACCCCGCTGCCGCCATGGACCGCGACGCCGGCGGGCTTGTCGACGGCCAGCAGGTGCTCGTCCTCGAACAGCACGGGAAACTCGCGGGCCGGCGCCGGCTTGTCCACCGCCTTTTCGGCCACCCGCACGGGCGGCAGCCGCACGACATCGCCGGTCTCCACCCGCGCGTCGGCCGAGGCCCGGCCCTTGTTCACCCGGACCTCGCCCGAGCGGATGATCCGGTAGACGTGCGTCTTGGGCACCCCCTTGAGGGTGCGGATCAGGAAATTGTCGAGGCGCTGGCCCGCCGATTCTTCCCCGACTGTCAGAAATTGGACCGCGCCCCTTGCGGGAGGCGGGTCGCCCCCTATAATCCGTTTCACCAGGGTCGCGCCGTAAGTGGTTGATTTGGCTGGCAGTTTAGTCCACCCCACCATGCAGGCCCCCTGGCAGGTCGATGCCACCGGCATCGTGCGGCGCAGACTCCGGGCCATCCGCCCTGCGTGGCGCGCACGTTGACGGCACGGGCCGGCTCTTCGAAACACTGATACGGAATACAAGGTCCGGCAGCCACGAGCGGCTGGCGGACGGATCAAAGCGAGACAACGGTGCTGATGGTTCTGCTCCTGGCTTTCTGGCGCTGGCTGCTGCCGGCGCCCGCCATGCAGCCGCCCTGGCGCCTTGTCGGGGCCACGCCCGCCGCAGCCCTTGCGGTGCGGCGCCGTCGCCCGCTCGCCCCCATCCCTGTGCCTTTGCGACGCCTCCTGAGCTAGACAGCTCGGGCAGGCCCGTCCGCACTCCGGCAATTCCATTCCGTTTCGAAGCGTCCGTCCGGCAACGAAGTTCGCGCCCCCCGGGGCGCGTTGAAGGTTCAAGGACAAGGAAGACGCTCATGAAGCGGATGCTGATCAACGCCACCCAGGCGGAGGAACGCCGGCTGGCGATCGTGGACGGGCAGAAACTGCTCGACTACGAAATCGAGATCGAAGGGCGCGAACAGCGCAAGGGCAACATCTACAAGGCGGTCGTCACGCGGGTCGAGCCCTCGCTCGAGGCCTGCTTCGTCGACTACGGCGAGGACCGCCACGGCTTCCTGCCGTTCAAGGAAATCTCCCGGCAGTACTTCGCCCAGGGCGTCTCGGTCTCGCAGGCGCGCATCAACGAGGCGATCAAGGAAGGCCAGGAACTGCTGGTGCAGGTGGAGAAGGAAGAGCGCGGCAACAAGGGCGCCGCCCTCACCACCTTCATCTCGCTGGCCGGGCGCTACGTGGTGCTCATGCCCAACAACCCGCGCGGCGGCGGCGTGTCGCGCCGCATCGAGGGCGAGGACCGGCAGGAGCTCAAGGAGAACATGGACCAGCTGGAGTACCCCAGCGGCATGTCCATCATCGCCCGCACGGCCGGCATCGGCCGCAGCGCGCCGGAGCTCCAGTGGGACCTGAACTACCTGCTGAAGCTGTGGAGCGCCATCGAGGGCGCCGCCAAGGGCAGCAAGGGCGCCTTCCTGATCTACCAGGAATCCAGCCTCGTCATCCGCGCGATCCGTGACTACTTCAACCACGACATCGGCGACATCCTGATCGACACCGACGACATCTACGAGCAGGCGCACCAGTTCATGGCGCACGTGATGCCGGAGCACGCGCAGCGCGTGAAGCGCTACCGCGACGATTCGCCGCTGTTCAGCCGCTTCCAGATCGAGCACCAGATCGAGTCGGCCTACGCCCGCGAGGTGAAGCTGCCCTCGGGCGGCGTGATCGTGATCGACCACACCGAAGCCCTGGTGTCCATCGACGTGAACTCGGCCCGCGCCATCAAGGGCGGCGACATCGAGGAAACGGCCACCCGCACCAACCTGGAGGCCGCCGACGAGGTGGCGCGCCAGATGCGCCTGCGCGACCTGGGCGGCCTGATCGTCATCGACTTCATCGACATGGAGGAGTCGAAGAACCGCCGCGAGGTGGAGAACCGCCTGCGCGACGCGCTGCGGCAGGACCGCGCCCGCGTGCAGTTCGGCTCGATCAGCAAGTTCGGCCTGATGGAGATGAGCCGCCAGCGCCTGCGCCCGGCGCTGTCCGAAGGCGCGTCCATCCCCTGCCCGCGCTGCGGCGGCCACGGCCACATCCGCGACACGGAAAGCTCGGCGCTGCAGATCCTGCGCATCATCCAGGAAGAGTCGCTCAAGGACGGCACGGCCGCCGTGCACGTGCAGGTGCCGGTGGAGGTGGCTTCCTTCCTGCTGAACGAGAAGCGCACCGAGATCGCCAAGATCGAGCTGAAGCAGCGCATCAACGTGCTGATGGTGCCGAACAAGACGCTCGAGACGCCCAACTACCGGCTCGAGCGCCTGAAGCACGACGACCCCCGCCTCGACAACCTGAAGGCCAGCTACCACATGGCCGACGAGATCGAGGACCCGACGACGGTGACGCGCCGCTCGCACGAGCGCGCGAACCGGCAGGAGCCGGTGATCAAGGGCGTGCTGCCCGACGCGCCGGCGCCGATGCCGGTGCCGCGCCCGCCGGCGCCCGAGCCCGTGGCCAAGGCCCAGCCCGCGCCCGCGCCGGCCCGCACGGCGCCGCCTGCCGTGCACCAGCCGGCCGAGAAGGGCTTCTTCTCCTGGCTCAAGACCGCCTTCGGCCTCGCGCCGGCCGCCGAACCGGCGCCCGTGGCGCCGGCGCCGGTGCGCGAGCAGCGCAAGGAAGAAAAGCGCGAAGGCCGCGGCGATGGCCGGGGCGAGCGCGGCGAACGTGGCGGCCGCCGGGATGGCCGCGGCGAGCGCGGTGAGCGCGGGGGCCGGGACCGCCGCGGCGAGGGCCGCCGGGATGGCGAGCCGCGCCGCGAGCGCGTGGCGGCCGAAGGCGCCGAGGGCGCCGGCCAGCGGCCGGAAGGCCAGCAACGCGACGGGCAAGGTCGCGGCGAGGGCCGGCGCGAGCGCGGGGAGCGCGGCGGTCGTGGCGAAGGCCGCGACCAGCGCGGCACGCGTGAGCAGCGCGAGGGCCGCGAGCAACGCGAGCCGCGGGAAGCCCGGGAAGGCCGCGAGCAACGGGAACCGCGGGAAGCGCGCGAAAGCCGCGAACCGCGCGAGGCCCGCGAAGGCCGCGAGCCGCGCGAGGGCCGGGAAACCCGCGACGATCGCGAGCCGCGCGAAAGCCGCGAGCGCTTCGAGGCGCGCCAGCGCCGCGAGTCCGAGCGCCAGGCGCGCGAGGAGCGCGAACTGCTGGAAGCGCGCGGCGGCATGCCGGAAGGCATCGTGCCCGCGCCGGAAACCGGCGGCGAGCAGCAGGAGGACCGTGCGCCGCGCGGTGAACGGGGCGAGCGTGGTGAGCGCGGCGACCGCCGCGATGGCCGGCGCGAGCGCGGCGAGCGCCGCGGCGACGGTGGCCCGCGCGAAGGCGCCCCGGCCGAGGTCGAAGCGGACGCCCTGGCCGGTGCGGCCGGCTCCGTCGGCGCGGTGACCGAGTCGGGCGAGGCGCAAGTGCCGCCCGCCGCGGACCCGGTGCTGGAGTCGCACACGCACTTCGACGACCGCCGCCCCGAGGGCGAGCAGGTCGAGGGCCGGCGTGACCGCCGCTCGCGCGACCGCTATGGCCGCGACCGCCAGCGGGGTGATCGCGGCGAACGGGGCGAGCGGGGCGAACGCGCCGCCGACGCCGTGGTCGCCACGGGCGCCGAGGTCTCGCCCGCCGAGATGGAAGTGTTCGCCGGCCGCGCGCCGCTGCCGCAGGAGCACCACGCCACCGGCGAACAGCGCCAGCCCGAGCCGGCCGCCGCCGCGCCCGTGCAGGCGTCGTCCGGCGTGCCCAAGGTCCAGGCGTTCCAGCTGCCGGTGGACGAGCTGATGAACGTGGCCCAGGGCTCCGGCCTGCAGTGGGTAATGTCCGACGCCGACAAGATCGCCGCCGCCCGCGCCGCCATGGCCGCCGAGCCCAAGCCGGTCCACGTGCCGCGCGAGCGCCCGCCGGTGGTGGTGGCGGACGAGGGCCCGCTGGTGCTGGTGGAGACCAAGCGGGATTTGCGGAACCTGCAGTTGCCGTTCTGAGCGGCGGTTCGCCAATGGAAAGGGCGCCTTCGGGCGCCCTTTTTCATGGGTCGCTGGGGTTCGCTGCGCTCACCGCCAGCCTACGAATGCCGCCGTTCCCGTAGGCTGGCGGTGAGTGGGAGCACCGCCAACCGAAAGGAAAGAGGGCATTCGTAGGG
>NZ_JBUDXE010000031.1:0-8715 GCF_054956735.1 Ramlibacter sp. bp-362 | reverse complement strand
TATCGCCAACTCGCCGAGTCAGAAATAATCGTCTGACTCACACCAACGAGTCTCCGAGATTCCCGGCGCGGTTCAGAACATAGCGCGGCCAATGAGCACAAGCCCACACACGCCGCTTGCGACGAATGGGTGTTGCCCTAGACACGCTAGATGATGGAGCCCGCTGTCTTTTGCGGCCGTGCCTTGTCGCCGCTGCGGGCCAACGCTGCAAATCGTCAAAGCCACTGAGCGACGGGTCTCCATCGTTTGCGGGACTGATTCACCCGAATACATTCAGCACACCCCGGCCGCGCCGCGAAGTTCAGCACGCCATCCGCTGGCCCAGCCTCGACAGACAACACGCCGTTGGATTGTGCAAGTCGCCGAAATCAGGCTAGCAACTGGCCCTGACCGTTTGACGGGCCACTTCGCCGCCGAATACATTGCACACACCCCGGCACCGCGGGGCAGTCGAGCAGACCAGCCGGTCCAGCCTCGACAGAAAACACCTTGACGAGTCGATGTCCGGCACGGGCATCGAAGACGGGGCAGGAGGTGTGCCAGTCTGCCTTGCCCGGACCCGCAACTTGTCGCTAACCGCCAGGAGCGGTTCGCCACGAGAGCAAGGCTGCGGCCTTGACCACAGCAACACCTTGGGCGATTCCTACGGACTCGCCAAGGCCGCATTTCACCGAGCGGTCCTCAACGGCTCCCCTATGCCTATCTTCATCTCACCTTCCGGTGAGTTTTAGTCGTTCGGTGACGACGCATTGGAGTTCCTCATGCTCAAAAAAACCGATATCGATGCCTTCGAGCCGCTGCTTCGGCTGCGCCAGTTTTTCACCGTCCGTGACGCAGTTTTTCTTGACCGGCTCATTGCCGGTGTCGGCTCCATTCCGGCCGATCAACCGCACTGCGCGCGTGTGCTGGAAGCCCTCACGGCATCCTTCCTCGAGTACGCCGCGGAGCTCGGTCCGGTGAAAGCTCCCTTCACAGAGCTTCTGCGTTCGGCGGAGGGGCTGTGCTCGGTGGCCACCGAGCACAGGATCATGATCGAGGGACAGCCGCCCGTTGCCCAATTGGAGGGCCGGCACCTTGCCTATCCGGTCTGGTCGATCGCCAGCCAACTCACACCGGCACATCGGCCGCTGCGCCTAGCCTTGGGCGCCGAAGTGGCACGCGCGTTGGTGCAACGCAATCCGATCAGCGAGCGGTACTGCAATCATCTCCGTCGCGACATCCCTGTGCTGGGCCGGAACCCGTCTAATGCCGATATAGCCTCCCCAGAAGACCTCAATGTGCTCGGCTTCGGCGCGAACTGGATCTCGTCCTTCAGGCGTATCGACACGCTCGTCAGGCGGATGGTTTGCGCCACCCCTCCGGGCGGTCCGGATTCGAACGGCGATCTGACCACGCCGAACCTAATCCGTTGCCTGAGGTACCGACTCACCTATCCCGCTGCCGCCGAGCGGAAAGGGATCCAGCACGATCGCTGTCTTACGCGCGCTGCGTTGCGCGACGTGGCGTGTGCGGTTCGCCGCGGCGTCGAAGCCGGCTGCGACGAAAGTTTCCTCCATGCGACTTGCATCGTCACCGGCTTCGGGGTCGATGCTGCCTTGAGGATTCCCCTGCTTCGCTGCGGTGAGGGCGTGGTCGGCCTTGGCCTCGCCGCTGACGGTGAGTGCTTTCTCCTGGGGTTGGCCACCCTCTTCCCGTCTCGTGTCGTCCCGGACGCCGCTGTGGCGCGTCTTTTCGAGCCGGCGGGCAACATTGCGCCGCTTTATCTCCCAGCATTTTTTGCGCGCGAGGTAATGCGCCGAAAACTCCGATCGCCAGAGGCTTCGACCATCGGTGACCTGGTGGATTTCACTCAGACGCATGCCAAGACGGCGCTCCTGCGGGAAGGAACCCGCAAACTCTACGCGTCGCTCGCCCGGTGCACGAAGTCCATCGCCGCAGCTGGTCTCTCGCTCGGGGCTGACCGCCTGACGCTCGCGTTCCAGACCTGGCGCTTCAGCATCATCGGCTCCGCGCGCGCCTATTACGCCCGTCTCCAGGGAGAGGAGCTCCTGGAGACGGCAGAGTCCCTTTTCGCGGACCTCGGCTGGCTTCCAGTTGCTGGCGGTGCGCCGGATATGGCCTTCGGATCGCACTGCGTGCTCACCCCGACGGGCGTGGCAGAGGTCTTCTCGTACCTTGCTACTGCTTGCGAGAAGTCGTGGCCCGGACGGCGTGGCGGTTTAGAGCGACTGCTCGCTCACCACGAGACTTACGCGCGATACACGGGCGCCTTCCTCGCCTTCGCGCTTGGTGCACGGGAAGCGGCCGTATATGGCTTCATGGCCAACGAGCTGTGTCTCGGACAGGCGCAGGTGGTGCTGAAGGACAAGGGCAAGGGCGACGCTGTTCGGGCCCTCCCGGTGCCCCTGAACGAAGTTGTTCGGGCGCAGATTCGACAGTGGCACGCGCACTGCGCCGCTTTGGCGCACCGGCTTCGAGATGAATCGGATCAGCGTGCTGTCAGACTTCGCAGCCGGCTCGCCGCCATCGCAAGCTGTGGTCCTGTCCACCTCCTCGTTTCGCTGGACGGCTGCGATGCTGTCGCCCTTGGGTCCGCTCACGTTTGGGGAGGCTTGCCGCCTCACCTGAGGGTGCCTGGCAATGTGGGTCGGCACTACTGGCAAAACGTGCTGCGCGCCTACGGGCACTCCTCGCGCGAGATCGACCGGTTCATGCGGCATACCTTGCTGATGCTCGATCCGAATGACTCAGCCCACGATTCGATCTCGTCGACCGACTTCACTAGGATCTCCGCCACCCAGGAGCGCGTCCTGTCGAGTCTCGGAATTGTGGCGATCTCCGGCTTGCGTCGGGCTTGAGCAGGAGGAAAGACCATGGATCGCGAATTCAGTTCATTCAAACGGCGCGGCGGCACTCGCCAGCGATTCATCTTCGATGCCATGCATGGGTCGCGCTGTAAGCGGTTTGAAGGAGTCCAGCGGGCAATCTTGAGCCCTGAAAGTCAAAGCGTGAGTGATTCGGCGAGGCTTGCGGGGCTCCTGATCGCCCTCGAAGGGATAGGAACGCTAGCGGACTGGCAGGCCGCCTATGAAGCCGCTGAGACCAAACACCGCTGTCAAGGCGGCTGGCGCATTGCGTGGCTGGACCAACAGGGCCGCCCTGACGCAAGGATGTTGTGTCCCTTCACCGTCATGCAGATGCAGGCTGTTGAGACCTCCGGCTCTTTCGAAGCGGCGCGCGAAGAGCTTTGGACATTCCTGGGAAACCAGCGCATCTACCCCCCGACGGCCACCGAAGCCGACCTGCTGCAAGACGCACTCAGCTGGTTGCAGGCGAACGTCGGGACGACTTTCTCTGCGCACGTTTCGGGCGCGGAACACCTCACTCCGCTTCCGTACACTGCATTCGCCCGCGGTGAGTGCAAGCTTCCACTGCTGCAAGCCGCGCCCGCATCGGACGAGGGCGCTGCCGGGCACCCCGAATCCTCAGACAGCCTGCTGCCCGATTGCTTCGAGGCAGCGTTGCTCGGTCGGAAGCCCGAAATGGGATCGGACGAGGCCTTCATCAGGAAGCTGCTTAAAGCGTTGAGCCCTGAAAGTGGGTCATCGCCCGGGATACAAAGGTCAAGGATTCGAAGGCAACTGCGGACACTCGTCGCGTCGCTCGATAGCGTGAGCGAGGCCGCCGCCCTTCTCTTCGCCTATTCCTGGGAGCTCGCAGCCAACGGAACCCTGCGCAAGGAACGAGCGGCCCCGGGTACGCCGCGGGCGTATGTGCGGTCCATCGCGGACAGCGTGCTGGCTGAATTTGCGGAGTACCCCATCTCGCAGATCAAAGAGGACGAGTACAGGGCCAAGTTCGCTCGTCTCGCCGCTGATGCGGACGGGGGCTCTCCGCGCGGTGCGGGGTTGCGCGGCTTTCACCGGTTTCTACGTTCCTGGTGGAATGCGCCCCCTCTGTCTCAAGAGGTGTTCGGTCGCTATTCCGAGCCGTCAGTTGCGGCGAACATGATCTGGCCGCACGAACTCGCAATCGCCGATGCGTGGCTCGCTGACTCTTTGGAGGTGCGCGTCCACGAGCAGGTCCGCGTCGCGGTTGCGATCGGCCGAGCCGCACCCGTGCGGGCCACCGAGGTTTTGGTGCTGCGGTGCCGGAATGTGATCGTTGAGGACGATCATATTGTCATCGAGATCGCCAGAGAGGCTGTCGACGGCAAGGAGAAAACTGCGGAAAGCCGGCGTCGCGTTGTCATTTCCGAGCCGGAGGCGGTAAAGATGTTGGTGACTTGGCTCGAACGGCGCGTGAGCGTCGAGGGAGCACTACCCCGTGACTATTTTTTTGGGGAGCCGAGCAACGCGGCGATCGTGCACCGGCGCGGTCACATGTATTACCTGATGAACAGCGTCTTGAAGGCTGCCACGGGTGACGACACCGTTAGCTTCCACACTCTGCGGCACAGCTTCATCACCCTTGCCCTTCACCGCTGCTGGATGGCGTGCGCCGACGGCGAAGTAGATCAGGCCGCACAGATCGCCGCCGACGCGGGCCACATCGGGGCGCATGTCAGCGCCCGCTTTTACGGCCATCTCTACGAGGAGGCGATTCGCACCCGGATCGACCGCGCTACGCTCCCGAACGCGTCCGCGTCGGTACTGGCTTCCTGGCTCGGGTGCAACGACGATGCCATGCGGCAGGCTCTCAGCCGGCGAGCGCGATCCGCGATTCTGGCTGGGAACCTGGATCCGCTCGAGGCGCGCGTGGCGGAAGTCTACAAGAGGGCCGCCCAGCGACTCCCCGCAATCGGGACATCGGCCCTCAATGGGACCTGCGCCTCACTCCCTCCCGCCTCCCCCTTGACCGCGCCCAAAGCCGCACATTCGCTGCTGACCGTATGGAGGGTTCTCGCCGACGTCGCCTCGGGAGTCAGTCTGGAATCGGCCGCATTGAGGCAGTCCGTCTCTCGCCAATTCATGATCAACACCATTGTCTTGGTGAGCGGCTTTGCGGAGCAATACGGCAAACGTGCGCCTGACCGGGTTACCGCCGACCTGCACGGAACGAACGCGCTGCGCGATCGGACGGGCTTGCTTTTGGGTGTGCCAGTGGCCTTCCGATCTGACCTGGTCAGCCGCCTGACGCTGCCGTCCGATTCGGTCGACAAGCTTCAGTGGCTGAAGGACGGCTGCGAGTATTGGCGCCGCAATATTCACAGAGGCCAGCTCGCCGCTGTGCCGACGTCAAGTCTACTGCGGCCGTTTCTTTTCTTACTCAAATCGCTGAAGGTCCCGAGCACAGCCCTCAGCATTCGTACATGCGCTCAAGCGTTCATGAGCGATAGTGATGTGGCTGCGGACACAGTGACGTCCATCCAGGGCGTATTTGGAATGAGCGTGCCTATCGTGCGCACGAGGCCGCGCGGTGGTCGTGCGCTGAGCTACCTCGTTGTTTCCGTGAATTCTGATCAACCGTGCCTGCGCGGACACGGCGCATCCATGCAGTGGTTCCACGGTCTCATGTTGGCTGCATGGATCTGGCTTGAACATCTGAAGGAGAACGCCATTGTTATCTGAAGCTGCCCCAACTCATATCCGCCTGGATCTCTCCGGACTTCCGCTCGTCTATACCCCACACGAGTTGGGGAGCCGCGCAGCCGAACTCATCGACGAGCTCGTGGATGTACTGCAGGTCGATGGCCGTTTGCTTCACACGCGACTTCGGTATGGGATTTCTCATGAGGTCAACCACGAATCGGGCACGGTCAAGCACGTCTTGATCTTAGGCCTGACGCCGAAGCCATCGCTCCAACTTGACCTGTTCAAAGGTGCTTTGGACCACGAGACGCTTGACGCAGCCGTGGCCGCAGACTCGTGCACCCTTATTGAGGCGTTCCAAAGTGCGCCGCAGAAATGCAGTCGAGCGAAAGTGCTATTCGCCATGCGCAATGCCGCAGCCGTACGGAACTGCCACTCCGCAACCGTACCGGCATTGGATCGTGATGCGCACCGATTCCTGAAGGGGCGCCGTCGGACCATGCGCGGGTATCTCTCTGGGTTTCCCTGGCAGCTTCCGCTAGAACACGTCGGATTGGAGTGGGACAGCACTCCGACCCGAATGCGGGCCCGCATCTACCGCGAGCGGAATGGTTTTTCGGTGCACCCTCTGGACCTCAAGCTCAGAAGGAGTGGAGGTCGTCACCGTCTGGCCATGAGCTTTCCCTTTGATGTGGATGCCTTGGCCAGACTCGATAGAGCGAGCCACTCGGGCAAGGTGGAAGCGCTTGTGATCCGCATTGGACGGGAGGTCAAAAATGGCGAATCCTTGCGCGCGGACTTCTTGCACTTCGAGGACTTTGGACAAGATTCGCACTGAGGTGCTCACGCCGCGCTGCCCTGAGGACAGTGCAAAAGTGGCACCGGCAGGCGGCGGGTCGGGGCATCAACTGCTGTCGCATGCCGCCAGTGTGCGAGCGCAGAAACTGCTCTGAATGCCTGGAGTAGCTCCGTCCCCCGAGCGTCCGCCGCGCGCCAAAGCTCTGCAGGCCGCGCTTTCACCTGCTGCCGCTACTGCCTATGGCGCGCGCCGAAGCCGAATGGCTGCTCGCCCGCTCCCAGGCGCTTGGCTCCGAGTGGCTCTTTGCAAGCCGCAGCGGCTGCCGGATTCAGTCCTCGAGCGTCTCCAAAGCCGTCAATCGGAAGTGCGTTGCTATGAACGATGCAGGAATGACGCAGGTATCCGTCCGGCGTACGCTCGAGACGTATTTTGCGAGCCAAGCGGTCTCGGCCATCGTGCGCGCCCATATTCAGCTGCATTCACTCTAGCAATTGCAGCACCATCAACTTTTCTGGTACGACTACATGAAGGAGAAGCGCGATGCGCTGCAAATCCTCGAAAACTTCCTCTCCTCGTTCGACGCGCCTCACCGTCCGGGCCATCCGTTCCAGAACACCGTGTGACCTATGAGGTGCGAGTGCCTGGATCCTCGTTGGGATGGAACGCCGTGCGCATGCTCCGATAACAGGAGTTATCAAAATAGGGGCAAGTTCTGATAACAGCCGCACCGTTGGCCGCCTTCAGCGGCAGGACGATCCCGAACTCCGTAAGCAGACGACGGATGCGGATGATCGTGGCGGTGCGCTGGGTGACAAAGCCTTGGCAGGCCCTGTGCACCATCAACTCAAACTGCTGCTGCAGGCTTTTGGGCGGAACGAAGCGCATGATGGGACGGGTGACCGCCTCGCAGCTCGCCGCCGCGTCGGAAGCGTCATTCTTCCCCTTCTTGCCAGACAGGCGATAGGGCGTCACGAATTTGGACGCCATCAGCCGCACCGTGTGCCCGTGCGCCTAGAACAGGGGGCCCAGTGGTGGGCTCCGGAACCGGCCTCCATGCCGATCAGACACGGTGGCAGCGCCGCCACGACCTCCGGCAGCTTGCTGCGAGCGACGCTCGGACGCATCAGCACCGGATCGCCTGTGGCATCCACACCAAGGAAGGCAAATACGTTCTTGGCGAGATCGATTCCCAGCGTGACAATGTCCGTGGACGTCCCCTTTCGAACGAGTTGATGAGATTTCGCACTTCCCATCGTGGCACTTCGTTGTCGGTCGTCGCAATGCGGCTAGTTCGGGACGGGGAAGTTCCTTCATTCGGTACTTAGCACTTCACCATGCGCGATTTCGTAGATTTCGTTAGCGCGACCATGAGCACTTCGCCGGATTCCGAAGCCGTGGCCGCGGCAGCTGCCTGCTTAGATCGGTTTACCGCGGCCTTTAACGACCGAGATATAGGCCGAATGGACCTCGAGCTTCGCTTTCCCCACGTGATTTTGTCCGGCGCTGATTGCATGCTGTGGGAGCGCTCGGGTCGGCATCCGTCCGATCTTTTCGTAGCCTTGGAGCAGGCCGGCTGGGCTTACACCCGATACGAGGAGAAGACACCGCTACTCGCCGGCCCGGACAAAGTGCACTTCGTGGTGAGATACACGCGCCGAGACAGCGCAGGCAAGGTGTTGAGTGAGCATTGCAATTTGTGGATCGTCACCCGCGTGGAGGGTCAATGGGGCATTGTGTTGCGCTCGTACTAGCGGTGCTGACTAACAGGTCGGTCGGCTCGGACACGGAGCTTGCCTCGATTTCGTTGACACTCTTACCTAACGGAGAGAGTGCTCAATGGCTAAGACAATCGGTCCGGCAAAGATCAAGAAGTACAGCCTGGAGTTCAAGCTCAAGGCAGTGCATCTGAGCGACCAGCCGGGGGTGCTGATCAAGGATGCGGCCGAGTCGCTGTGCATCCATCCTTTCTTGCTCTCCAGGTGGCGCAAGCAGGTCAGAGACGGCGAGCTGACAGGAGAACCCCCCAGCGCTGGAGCCACAGGAGACAGCGGAGCTGCAAAGGCTTCGCGACGTGAATCGGCAGTTCAAGCGCCTTCAGGTGGAGCACAAAGTAATAAAAAAGCTATCCGGTTTGCCTCCGAACGAAAGATGAAGTCTTCGCCTTCATCGAGGCAAACCGGCAAGCCTTCCTTAACGGACCTAGTCTGGACGCTTCGGTCCGCAGCTTCGAGCCCATTTGTCGGCGACAGGCCTCACGCGTGCGGGAGGCCTGGAGCGTGCCGGGCGCAACTACGAGCGACCGACTTCCTTGAACCGCGCCGGCTTTCCCGGAGGCTCCTACACTTGAGACGGAGCCATGAGAAAGTCAAAGAAGTTTTCCCCCGA
>NZ_JBUDXE010000030.1:0-16491 GCF_054956735.1 Ramlibacter sp. bp-362 | reverse complement strand
CGGTCGGTTCGTCGCAAGCGCCGACCGCCGCCCTGGAAAAGTCTCAGCGCCTCACACACGGAAATTCGGACACTCCCAATGCACTTCGCACCATCCCCCGTAGGGTGGCGCGGCCACGGCCGCGGAAGGTGAGCGCAGCGAACCCCACCGTTCCCCCGGCTCCGCCACCACCGCACACCATTCCTGCGCACCACTACCGCTGCGCCCCCGCCCCCTCGCCCGTTATCGGGCCATGCCCAACTACATCCGCGCCGACGCTCCCGGCGCCACCTTCTTCTTCACCGTCACCCTCCAGGACCGCAGCGCACGCTACCTGGTCGACCACGTCGCCGAACTGCGCGCCTGCGTGAAGACCGTCAAGGAGCGCCACCCGTTCGACATCGAGGCCATGGTGGTCCTGCCCGAACACATCCACGCCCTCTGGCGGCTCCCCGTCGACGACGGCGACTACTCCACCCGCTGGATGCTGCTGAAGCAGGCCTTCACGCGCCGCCTTGATGAACTCGGCGTGCTTCCGCCCGAGGCCGAGAAGCCGCGCGGCCGCCGCGGCGAACGCTCCGTCTGGCAACGCCGCTTCTGGGAGCACCAGATCCAGGACGACGAGGACCTCGCCCGCCACGTCGACTACATCCACTTCAACCCGGTCAAGCACGGCTGGGTGCTGCGCGCGCAGGACTGGCCGTACTCGAGCCTGCATCGCTTCGTGCGCGAGGGAAAGCTGCCCCAGGACTGGGGCATCAGCGCGGCGATCGAGGGCAGCTTCGGCGAGTAGCGCGGCCCATCGGTACAAGGCGCGCTCTCTTTGCTAGAGTGGGCTTTTGGCTCCGCGACAGTCCCATGCCCACTGAAGCCTCCGCCCCCCGCCACATCCGCCTGACCTCCCACGCCGGAGGCCACGGCGCGCTGCCGATCCAGTGGGGTGCGGCCACGCCGGCGGAACGCGGCCCGGTGGTGGGCACAACCACGAAGCGCAGCCACCGCAACGTGATCGGCACGCACAGCGGTTCCTACAGCGTGTACCGGGCGCTCGCGGTGGCGGCCGGCGCGCTCAGCCGCGAGCACAAGGCCGACCTCACCAACACCGCCCCCACCGACGAGATCGGCCCCTACCCGCAGTGGACGGACCCCGGCAAGATCGTCAGCCTCGATCCCTGGGGCGCGACCGTCGCCTCGGTCTTCGCGGCCGAACTCGAGGCCGGCTACGACATCCGCCCGACCATCGCGGTCACCAAGGCGCACGTGATCCTGCCGGAAGTGATCGAGGCCATGCAGAAGGGCCGCCTGAAGGCCGACGAGAAGATCCTCATGCCGGGCGGCGCCGCCTGCGTCACCAAGGCCGCGATCGAGCCCGTCTGGTGGCTGCCGGGCGTCGCGAAGCGCTTCGGCTGCAGCGAGTCCGACCTGCGCCGCGTGCTGTTCGAGGAAACGGGCGGCATGTATCCCGAGCTCGTGACGCGCAGCGACCTCGAGGTCTTCCTGCCCCCCATCGGCGGGCAGACCGTCTACATCTTCGGCAACCCGCGCGACCTGGCCAACCCCGAGGTGGAACTCACCGCCCGCGTGCACGACGAGTGCAACGGCTCCGACGTCTTCGGATCCGACATCTGCACCTGCCGGCCCTACCTCACGCACGCCATCGAGGAATGCATCCAGGGCGCGCAGCGCGGCGGCGTCGGCCTGGTGGCCTATTCGCGCAAGGAAGGCCGCGCGCTCGGCGAGGTCACCAAGTTCCTCGTCTACAACGCGCGCAAGCGCCAGGTCGGCGGCGACACGGCCGACCAGTACTTCGCCCGCACCGAGTGCGTGGCCGGCGTGCAGGACATGCGCTTCCAGGAGCTGATGCCCGACGTGCTGCACTGGCTGGGCGTGAAGAAGATCCACCGCCTGGTCTCCATGAGCAACATGAAGTACGACGCGATCACCGGCTCCGGCATCGAGGTCGGCGAGCGCATCGACATCCCCGAGGCGCTGATCCCGGCCGACGCGCGCGTGGAGATGGATGCCAAGAAGGCCGCCGGCTATTTCACGCCGGGCGTGGTGCCCGACGCCGAGGCCCTGAAGCTGACGAAAGGACGTGGCTTGTGACCGACCAGTTCGTCAATGAAAACGTCAACGCCGAGGAAGCGGCGAACACCCTGCGCACCACGCACGCCATCCGCGAACGCTGCGGCCAGCTGCTGGCGCGTGCCCGCGCCGGCGAGTCCAAATGGTTCACCGTGCAGGACAACGCGATCGCGGATGCCGCGCGCGCCGTCGCCGACACGACGCGCCGCCGCTACCCCAAGGGCCACATTCCCCTGCACAGCCGCTGGCGCCACCTCGAAGCCGGCGGCGTGGACCGCAAGGCGCAGCTCGAACGCCTCATGGCGGACCTGCCCAAACCGGCCCGCACCCACGCGCTGGTGGACCTCACCTTCGTCAGCGTGCTGCTGGACGCGGGCGCCGGCCCCGACTGGAAATACGTCGAGCCGGCCACCGGCCACACCTACACCCGCTCCGAAGGCCTGGCCGTCGCCAGCTTCCACGCCTTCACCAGCGGCCTGTTCTCGGGCGACCCGCAGCAGCCGCTGAAGGTCGACGCCGAAGGCCTGCGCGCGCTCGTCACGGACCACCTGGCCGCCGCCTTCCAGGTCCGCGACAACAACCCGCTGCTGGGCCTGGAGGGCCGCGCGATCCTGCTGCGCCGCCTCGGCGAGACGCTCTCCGAGCAGCCGCAGGTGTTCGGCGAGGACGGCCGGCCGGCCGGGATCTTCGACATGATCATCAGCCCGCTGGGCCCGGACGTTCCGCCCACCGCCGATGTCGCCGCGCACGACATCCTCTCGCAGATCCTCTACACCTGTTCCGGCATCTGGCCCGGCAGCCACTTCATCGGCTCGGTGCCGCTCGGCGACTGCTGGCGCCACGAGGCCGTGCGCGGCGAAGGCCTCAGCGACGGCTGGGTGCCCTTCCACAAGCTGTCGCAGTGGCTCACGTATTCCCTGCTGGAGCCCTTCGCCTGGTCCGGCGTGGAGATCCGCGGCCTCGACGCGCTGACCGCCCTGCCCGAATACCGCAACGGCGGCCTGCTGCTCGACACGGGCGTGCTGCAGCTGCGCGACGCCTCCGCGGCCGACGCCACCTGGAAGCCCGGCGACGAGCTGGTGGTGGAATGGCGCGCCCTCACCGTCGCCCTGATGGACGAGGTGGCCGCGCAAGTGCGCACAATGCTGCACCTCGACGCCCAGCGCCTGCCGCTCGCCTGCGTGCTGGAAGGCGGCAGCTGGGCGGCGGGGCGCGAGCTCGCGCAGCAGCGCCGCGGCGGCCTGCCGCCCCTGCGCGTCGCGAGCGACGGAACCGTCTTCTAGAAGCCCTTGACCATGCAGAACAACAACGTCCACGTGATCGACCACCCGCTCGTGCAGCACAAGCTGTCGCTGATGCGGAACAAGGAAGCCAGCACCAACAGCTTCCGCCGCCTGCTCAACGAACTGTCCACGCTGATGGCCTACGAGGTCACGCGCGACGTCGCCCTGCAGGAGATCGAGGTCGAGACGCCCCTGGAGAAGACGCGCACCAAGGTGATCGACGGCAAGAAGCTCGTCTTCGTCTCCATCCTGCGCGCCGGCACCGGCATCCTGGACGGCATGCTGAACGTCGTGCCGGGCGCGCGCGTCGGCCACATCGGCCTGTACCGCGACCCCAAGACGCTGATGGCGGTGGAGTACTACTTCAAGATGCCGCAGGCGATGGAGGAGCGCGACGTGATCGTCGTCGACCCGATGCTCGCCACCGGCAACTCCGCCATCGCGGCGGTCGAGCGGCTGAAGGAGCTCAACCCGAAGTCGATCAAGTTCGTGTGCCTGCTCACCTGCCCCGAGGGCGTCGCGGCGATGCAGAAGGCCCACCCGGACGTGCCGATCTACACGGCCGCCATCGACCGCCAGCTCGACGACCACGGCTACATCCTGCCGGGCCTGGGCGACGCGGGTGACCGCATGTTCGGGACGAAGTAAGCGCATGGGCCGCCTGACCTCCGCCCTCGGCTCCGCGCTGGTCGCCGCGTCCCTGCTGCTGCAGGCCGGCTGCAGCACCACGCCCATCGCACCGACCGCGGCGAGCACCGCCGCCGTGCGCCTGGACGAGACGCCGCGCGTGGCCATCATCTCCGCCTTCCAGCCCGAGCTCACCCTGCTGCTGGGCCAGGTGCAGCAGCCGCGCAAGTACACGGTCAACGGCGCCGAGTTCACCACCGGCGTGCTGCAGGGCAAGCCGGTCGTGCTGTTCCTCTCCGGCATCAGCATGACCAATGCGGCCATGACGACGCAGCTCGCTTTCGACCGCTTCCACGTCACGCACGCGGTGGTGAGCGGCATCGCCGGCGGCGTGAATCCCGGGCTGCACATCGGCGACGTCACGGTGGCGCAACGCTGGGGCCAGTACCTGGAGACGGTGGCGGCGCGCGAAACGGCGCCGGGCCAGTTCCAGCTGCCCGGCTGGGTCAAGGACGCCAGCTTCGGCCACTTCGGCATGTTCTACCCGCGGCCGGTGGAGGTGCGTTCAGCCGGGCGCACGGCCACCGAGCGCAAGTTCTGGTTCGAGTCCGACCCAGCGCTGCTGGCCATCGCGCAGCGCGTGCGCGGCCTCTCGCTCGCGCGCTGCGACGCGCAGGGCCAGTGCCTCAGCCGCGCGCCCGAGGTCGTGGTCGGCGGCAACGGCGTCTCCGGCCAGGTCTTCGTGGACAACGCGGCGCTGCGCGAATTCGCCTTCCGCACCTTCCAGGCCAACGTGCTCGACATGGAGACGGCCGCGATGGCGCAGGTCGCCTACGCCAACGGCATCCCCTTCATCGCCTTCCGCTCGCTGTCGGACCTCGCCGGCGGCGGCGAGGGCGAGAACGAGATGGGCACCTTCTTCAGGATCGCCGCGGACAACTCGGCGCGCGTGCTGCTGGCCTTCCTGGCCGCCTGGCGGTGACGGGCCCATGCTGGACCTGCTGATCACCGACGCCGTCCTGCCCGACGGCCGCACCGACATGTCCGTGGCGGTGCAGGACGGCCGCATCACCGAAGTCACCCCCGGCCTGCGGGCGCCTGCCCACGAGACGGTGGACGCCGGCGGCTACCTGCTGTCGCCGCCCTTCTGCGACCCGCACTTCCACATGGACGCGACGCTCAGCTACGGGCTGCCGCGGGTCAACGAGAGCGGCACGCTGCTGGAAGGCATCGCGCTTTGGGGCGAGCTGAAGCCGCTGCTCAAGGCCGAGGACGTGATCGCGCGGGCGCTGGCCTACTGCGACTGGGCCGTCGCGCGCGGCCTGCTCGCGATCCGCAGCCACGTGGACACCAGCGACCCGTCGCTGCTGCCGGTGGAGGCGATGCTGGAGGTGAAGAGGCGGGTCGCAGGCGACATCGACCTGCAGCTCGTCGCCTTCCCGCAGGACGGCGTGCTGCGCACCCGCGGCGGCGTCGAGAACCTGAAGCGCGCGCTGGACATGGGCGTGGACATCGTCGGCGGCATCCCGCACTTCGAGCGCACCATGGCCCAGGGCGCCGAAAGCGTGCGGCTCCTGTGCGAGATCGCGGCCGAGCGGGGCAAGCTGGTCGACATGCACTGCGACGAGAGCGACGACCCGCTGTCGCGGCACGTCGAGACGCTGGCCTTCGAGGCGCAGCGCCTGGGCCTGCAGGGCCGCGTGAACGCCTCGCACTGCACCTCCATGCACAGCATGGACAACTACTACGTCTCCAAGCTGATCCCGCTGATCGCCGAAAGCGGCGTGAGCGTGGTGGCCAACCCGCTGATCAACATCACGCTGCAGGGCCGGCACGACACCTATCCCAAGCGCCGCGGCATGACGCGCGTGCCGGAGCTGATGGCCGGCGGCGTGAACGTCGCCTTCGGGCACGACTGCGTGATGGACCCCTGGTACGGCATGGGCTCGGGCGACATGCTGGAGGTGGCGCACATGGGCCTGCACGTGGCGCAGATGACCAGCCAGGAGGGGATCCGCGCCTGCTACGACGCGGTCACGGTGAATGCCGCGAAGATCATGCACCTGGAGCGCTACGGCCTGGAACCCGGGTGCGACGCAAGCTTCGTGCTGCTGCAGGCGCGGGACGTCGTGGAGGCGATCCGCTTGCGGGCGAACCGCCTGAAGGTCTGGCGCCAGGGCGCCGCAGTGGCCGAGTCGGCGCCGGCGTTCTCGACGATCCGGCGGGGCGAGCGCCAGGTCGAAGTGGATTTCCTGCCCCGCAGGGACTGAAACGGCCCGGCCGCCAGCCGGGTTATCACGGGGCTGCGCCGAGGGCGGCGCCCCGTATGCTGTGCCGGCACAAGAAGGCACGCGGGCGCGCAACTTGCTTGCCCCGCCATCCGTCAACCGTTTCGGAGTCACTGCAATGCGAGGAAAACTGTTTGCCTGCGCGATCGCCGCCGCCGCGGCGGGCCTGGCAGGGAACGCCATGGCGCGCGACCTGGTCGTCGCGATCAAGACCGAGCCGTCGTCGATGGACCCGCAGTACCACGCGCTCACGCCCAACATCCAGCTGTCGCAGACGCTGTTCGACCCGCTGGTGTGTTCCGACGCCGAGATGCTGCCCAAGCCCTGCCTGGCCGAGTCGTGGACCGCCCAGGGCAACACCTGGACCTTCAAGCTGCGGCCCAACGTGAAGTTCTCCGACGGCTCGCCCTTCACCGCCGCCGACGTGCTGTTCACGTTCGACCGCGTGCCCAAGGTCCCCAACAGCCCGTCCTCGTACAAGATCTACCTCCAGCAGATCACGAAGGTCGAGGCGGTGGACCCGCTCACGGTGCGCATCACCACCGAGAAGCCGTATCCGCTGCTGCCGACCAACATGGCCTCGCTGCCCATCATGTCGGCCAAGGCCGCGGCTGGCCCCGCGCCCGAGGGCAAGACCACCACGGAGCTGAACGCCGGCAACGGCCTGGTGGGTGCCGGCCCCTACCGGTTCGTGTCCTGGAAGCGCGGCGCCGAAATCGTGTTCGAGCGCAACCCGTACTACTGGGGTCCCAAGCCCGCCTGGGACAAGGTCATCTATCGCCCGATCAGCAACCCGGCGGCCCGCGTGGCGGCGCTGCTGGCCGGTGACGTCGACCTGGTGGAAGACCCGCCGACCGACGACCTGGAGCGCCTGAAGAAGGACCCCAAGCTGAACGTGGTGGCCAAGGCCTCCAACCGCATCATCTACGTCGCGCTGGACCAGCACGGCGAGGAGACGCCCGGCATCCAGGGCACCAACGGCAAGAACCCCCTGCTGGACAAGCGCGTGCGCGAGGCCATGTCGCTCGCCATCGACCGCCAGGCGCTGGTGGATCGCGTCATGGGCGGCGTCGCCACGCCGGCCGCGCAGCTGCTGCCGCTGCCGATGCTGGGCGCCAGCAAGAACCTGGCGACGCCGGCGAAGGCCGACCCCGAGAAAGCCAAGGCCTTGCTCAAGGCGGCGGGCTATCCCGACGGCTTCAGCCTGGTGCTGGGTTCGCCCAACGGCCGCTACATCAACGACAGCAAGGTGGCGCAGGCGCTGGCCGCGATGTGGACGCGCGTCGGGATCAAGACGACGGTGGACGCCTCCGCGCCGCCGGTGTTCTTCAAGAAGCGCGACAGCTACGCCTTCAGCGCCTACATGGCCGGCTGGGGCACCGCGACCGGGGAGATGTCCAACACCCTCAACTCCCTGCTGGTGACCCCCAACAAGGAGAAGGGCGTGGGCACCACCAACCGCAGCCGCTACTCCAACAAGGCCATGGACAAGCTGGTGGAGGATTCGGCCGAGCAGATGGACCCGGAACAGCGCGGCGCCATGCTGGCCAAGGCCAGCGAGATGGCCATGGCCGATTTCGCGATGCTGCCGATCCACTTCGAGCACTCGGTCTGGGCCATGAAGAAGGGCATCGAGTTCACCGGCCGCGCCGACCAGCAGACCATGGTGCAGTACGTGACGCTCGGCAAGTAAGCGTGCGTCGCTGAGCATCCGCGCATGCTCGCCTACATCATCCGCCGCCTGCTGCAGGCCATGCTCGTCATGGCCGCGATGTCGGCGCTCGTCTTCGTCGGGCTCTACGTCGTGGGCGACCCGGTCTCGATGATGGCGAGCCCCGACGCCACCGAGCTGGACCGGGACGCGATCCGCCAGAACTTCGGCCTCGACAAGCCCTTGTGGCAGCAGTACGCCATCTTCATGTCGCACGCGCTGCGGCTGGATTTCGGCAAGAGCTTCCTCACGGGCCAGTCGGCCATGGGCCTGATCCTGGAGCGCATGCCCGCCACGCTGGAACTGGCCTGTGTCGCCATGCTGCTGGCGGCGATCATCGGCGTCCCGCTGGGGATCTGGGCCGGGCTCAAGCCGCAGGCCCTCAGCACGCGCGGCATCATGACCGGCTCGGTGCTGGGCTTTTCGCTGCCCAACTTCTGGGTCGGCCTGATGCTGATCATGGTGTTCGCGGTCTACCTGGGCTGGGTGCCGGCCAGCGGCCGTGGCAAGACCGTGCTGGTGGGCCCGCTGGACCTGAGCGTGCTCACGCTGGACGGCTGGAAGCGGCTGATCCTGCCGGCCCTGACCATCGCCACCGCCAAGGCGGCCCTGATCATCCGCGTGACGCGCGCCGCCACGCGCGAAGCGCTGCCCACGGACTACATCAAGTTCGCGCGCGCCAAGGGCCTGGCCTGGAGCCGCATCCTGCGGGTGCACCTGCTCAAGAACATCCTGATCCCGATCGTCACCGTGTTCGGCCTGGAGTTCGGCCAGGTCGTGGCCTTCGCGGTGGTGACCGAAACCATCTTCGCCTGGCCCGGCATGGGCAAGCTGCTGCTCGACTCCATCATCACGCTGGACCGGCCGGTGGTCGTGGCCTACCTGATCCTCATCGTGTTCTTCCTGGTGATCCTGAACCTGGTGACCGACATCCTCTACTCCGTGCTGGACCCGCGGGTCCGCCTGCAGGCGGTGAAAGCATGAGCGCGGTCATCACACCGTTGGTGCTGGAGCAGGAGCCGGTGGCCCTGCCGCCGCCCGAGACGCCGTGGCAGCGCCTGCGCCGCGAGTTCTTCGCCAACAAGCTGGCGATCGCGGGACTGGTGCTGTTGCTGCTGTCGGTGGCCGTCGCCGTGTTCGCGCCCTGGATCTCGCCGCAGAACCCCTACGACATCGGCAAGCTCGACATCCTCGACTCCAAGCTGCCGCCCGGCAGCACGACGGCCGACGGCGCCATGCACTACTGGCTGGGCACCGACGGCCAGGCGCGCGACCTGCTCTCGGCCATCTTCTACGGCCTGCGCACCAGCCTCATGGTGGGCGGCATCTCGGTGGCGTCGGCGCTGGCCATCGGCACCATCGTAGGCCTCGCGGCCGCGTATTTCGGCGGCTGGGTCGACGCGCTGCTGATGCGCATCGTCGACATCCAGCTGTCCTTCCCCGCCATCCTGGTCGCGCTGATCCTGCTGGCCATCCTGGGCAAGGGCGTCGACATGGTGATCATCGCGCTGATCATCGTCCAGTGGGCCTACTTCGCCCGGGCGGCCCGCGGCGCCGCGCTGGTCGAGCGCGCCAAGGAATACGTGGAAGCCGCGCAATGCATGGCCCTCAGTTCGCCGCGCGTGCTGCTGCGGCACATGCTGCCCAACTGCATGCCGCCCCTGATCGTCATCGCCACCATCGACCTGGCGCACGCCATCGCGCTGGAGTCGACGCTGTCCTTCCTCGGCGTCGGCGTGCCGGTGACCGAACCCTCGCTGGGCATGCTGATCGCCAACGGCTTCGAGTTCATGCTGAGCGGCCACTACTGGATCTCCTTCTTCCCCGGCATCGCGCTGGCCCTGGCCATCGTCGGCATCAACCTGGTGGGCGACCACCTGCGCGACATCCTCAACCCGCACAATGCCCACTGACAGCGTGAGCGCGCCCGTCCTCGAGGTGCGGGGCCTGCAGACCCACTTCTTCACCCACGGTGGCGTGGTGAAGGCGGTGGACGGCGTCGACCTGCGCGTGGGCGCCGGCGAGATCCTCGGCCTGGTCGGTGAATCGGGCTCGGGCAAGAGCATCACCGGCTTCTCGGTCATCGGCCTGATCGATGCGCCCGGACGCATCGTCGGCGGCAGCATCCGCTACCTGGGCGAAGAGCTGGTGGGCGCGGGCGAGCGGCGCCTGCAGCAGCTGCGCGGCAAGGAGATCGCGATGATCTTCCAGGACCCGATGATGACGCTCAACCCGGTGCTGCGGGTGGACACGCAGATGGTCGAGGCCATCCACGCGCACGAGAAGGTGAGCGCGGCGGCGGCGCTGGCGCGCGCCCGCGACACGCTGGCGATGGTCGGGATCCCGTCGCCGCAGGAGCGGCTGCTGTCCTATCCGCACCAGCTGTCGGGCGGCATGCGCCAGCGCGTGGCGATCGCGATCGCGCTGCTGAACAAACCCAGGCTGATCATCGCGGACGAGCCCACGACGGCGCTGGACGTGACCATCCAGGCCCAGATCCTGTACGAAGTGCAGAAGCTCTGCCGCGAAACCGGCACCGCCATGATCTGGATCACGCACGACTTGGCGGTCGTGTCCGGCCTGGCCGACCGCATCGCCGTGATGTATGCCGGGCGCATCGTCGAAAGCGGCGCCACCGCCGATGTGGTGCACCGGCCTTCGCATCCCTACACGCAGGGGCTGATCGATTCGATTCCCACGCGGGCCACGCATGGCTCGCTGCTGCGGCAGATCCCGGGCATGACGCCGTCGCTGCTGCAGTTGCCGCACGGCTGCGCCTTCCGCCCGCGCTGCAGCCACGCCTCCGACGCCTGCCTCGCCATCCCCCAGGCGGTCGAACTGCCGCCGCAGAAGACCGTGCGCTGCTGGCACGCCCTGGCCTGACCCATGGACGCATCCACCACGACCCCGGTCGCCACGCCGCTGCTGCAACTGCGCGGCATCGACAAGCGCTTCGTGCAACCGGTAGACCTGGCCGGCAAGATCGCCAACCTGCTCGGCGCGAAGAACGCGCCGTCCGTCGTGCATGCGGTCGCCGGGGTCGACCTCGACATCCACGCCGGCGAAGTGATCGGCGTCGTGGGTGAATCGGGTTGCGGCAAGTCGACGCTGGGCCGCGTCATCGCCGGCATCAATCCGCCCAGCGCCGGCGAGGTCAGCTACCGGGGCAAGCGCCTGAAGGAGATGACCCCGGCCGAACACAAGGCCTATGTGCTGGCCGTGCAGATGATCTTCCAGAACCCGATGGCCTCGCTCAATCCGCGCATGCGGGTGCTGGACATCATCGGCGAGGCGCCCGTGGTGCACGGCCTGGTTCCCGCATCCGGCAAGGCCGACTACGTCGCCGGCCTGATGCGCCAGGTGGGGCTGGACCCGGACTACGGCCAGCGTTACCCGCACCAGTTTTCGGGCGGCCAGCGCCAGCGCATCGGCATCGCGCGGGCGCTGGCGCTCAAGCCGCAGCTGATCGTCTGCGACGAGGCCGTGGCGGCGCTGGACGTGTCCATCCAGGCCCAGGTGCTCAACCTGTTCCTGGAGCTGCGCCGCACGTTCGACCTGACCTACCTGTTCATCAGCCACAACCTGGGCGTGGTCGGCCACGTCTCGGACCGCGTGGTCATCATGTACCTGGGCCGCGTGGTCGAGGTCGCGGCCACGCAGACGATCTTCAGCCGGCCCAACCATCCCTACACCCAGGCTTTGCTGTCCGAGCTGCCGTCGCTGGACACGCAGCGCCGCGACTACCAGCCGATCAAGGGCGAGCTGCCTTCGCCGCTGCACCCGCCCACCGGCTGCGCCTTCCACCCCCGCTGTCCGCATGCCATGCCGCGCTGCAGCGTGGAGCAGCCGGCGTTGCGCACGCTGGCAACCGGCCACACCAGCGCCTGCCACCTGAACGACATGGCTGCGTCCGTTTCCGAATGAGCCCACCCGTCCTTCCCAGGGTCCCCACACCTTTCGCACCCTACACGCTGCGCCTGCCCGAGGGCGAGGCCCTGCCCCTGGTCTGCGACTCGCCGCACAGCGGCACGAAGTACCCCGACGACTTCGGCTACACCCTCCCGTTCGAGCGCTTGCGCGCGGGCGAGGACACCGACGTGCACGTGCTGTGGGAGTCGCTGCCCTCGGTGGGCGCCACGCTGCTGGCGGCGGAGTTTCCGCGGGCCTACATCGACGCCAACCGCGACACCGACGACCTCGACCCGGAGATGCTGGACGCACCCTGGCCCGGGCCACTGAGTCCCGGCGAGAAAACGCGCCTGGGCATCGGCCTCATCTGGCGCGATGCGGGACAAGGCAAGCGCACCCCCATCTACAGCCGCAAGCTCACCGTGGCCGAGGTGCAGCATCGCATCGCCACCTACCATGCGCCCTACCACGCGGCCATGCGGCAGGCCATCGAGGCTGCGTATGCGCGGCACGGCGCGGTGTGGCACCTGAACCTGCACTCCATGCCCGCCAATTCGTACGAGGGCCTGGGCATCAAGACCGACAAGAAGCTGGCCGACTTCGTCCTTGGCGACCGCGACGGCACCACCGCCGCACCGGAGTTCACCCAGATGGTGGCGCAGGCGCTGCGCAGTCGCGGCTTCCGCGTGGCCATCAACGACCCCTTCAAGGGCGTGGCGCTGATCTCCCGCCTGGGCCGGCCCGCGGAGCGCCGCCACAGCCTGCAGATCGAACTGCACCGGGGCCTGTACATGGATGAAGCCACCTGCGAGCGCAACGCCGGCTTCGGCGCGCTGCAGGAGGCACTGGCCGGCGTGGCGCGCGACATCGCTGCCTACGTCCGGACCCAGGTCAAATAAGAACCGCTGCCGCAGCACAAAGGAAACCGCACCATGAGCACCATCGCCGAAATCGAGAGCACGCACGAGGAATTCACCGCCTTGCGGCGCGACATCCATGCCCACCCGGAGCTGGCCTACCAGGAGAACCGCACCTCCGACGTGGTGGCCGAGCGCCTGGCCAGCTACGGCATCGAGGTGCACCGCGGCCTGGGCAAGACCGGCGTGGTCGGCGTCCTGCGCGGCAGCAAGACCAAGGCAGGCGGCAAGCCGCGCTCCATCGGCCTGCGCGCCGACATGGACGCACTGCCCATGCCCGAGCACAACCGCTTCGCCCATGCGTCCAGGCACGCAGGCCGGATGCACGGCTGCGGCCACGACGGCCACACCACCATGCTGCTGGGCGCGGCCAAGTACCTGGCGAAGCACAACGACTTCGACGGCATCGTCAACTTCATCTTCCAGCCGGCGGAAGAAGGCGGCAACGCCGGCGCCAAGGCCATGATCAAGGACGGCCTGTTCCAGAAATTCCCGTGCGACGAGATCTACGGCATCCACAACATGCCGGGCTTCCCGACCGGGCACTTCGCCTTCCGCAAGGGGCCGGCGATGGCGTCGAGCAACCGCTTCGACATCATCGTGCGCGGCACGGGCGGCCATGCCGCGCAGCCGCACAAGGCGGTGGACACCATCGTCATCGCGGCGGAACTGGTGGGCGCCCTGCAGACGCTGATCGCGCGCCACAAGAACCCGATCGACGTGGCCGTGGTCAGCGTGACGCAGATCCACGCCGGCGACGCCTACAACGTCCTCCCCGAGGAGGCCGTGATCAAGGGCACCGTGCGCACCTTCAGCACCGAGGTGCTGGACGACATCGAAAACAACATGCGCCGCATGGCCGAGATGCTGCCCCAGGCCCATGGTGGCACGGGCGAACTGAAGTTCTTCCGCGCCTACCCGCCGCTGGTGAACTGGGATGCCCAGACCGAGTTCGCGATGAAGGTGGCGCAGGACGCCTTCGGGGCGGACAAGGTGGACGGCAACACGCCACAGCACGGCGGCGCCGAGGACTTCTCCTTCTATCTGGAGAAAGTGCCCGGCACCTACCTCTTCCTGGGCAACGGCGAAGGCGCCCACCGCGAGGAACAGTACGTGGGCATGGGGCCGTGCGAGCTGCACAACCCGAACTACGACTTCAACGACGCGCTGCTGCCGATCGGTTCGACGTATTGGGTGAAGTTGGTGGGGGCGTTTTTTGCGCGGTAGGTCTATGCGGGCCGACCGACGAATGCGAGCGTGGTGTATCGCACCGTGACCGTCGGCCCTTCGGAAAAACTCGTGGTCCGGCATGTAGGACCGAAAATCCGCATTAGCTTATTGCGAGTCAAGTCGCGCAATCCATTGGGTGTGCTCCCGCGAGAAGGCGTTCTCAGCTTCGCTGACGTATCTCGAAACTGCTCCGTCGTCGACAGCTCGAGGCGTGCGAAGTCGAAGCAAACCGATTTCGTGAGCAGCAAGTGAATAGCTGGCGATTGTCTCAGCATATCGCTTCGCTTGTAGCCAAGCTAACAAGGCTAAAGCTACCGACAAAGCCACGTCCGTTAACCCAACTTCCTCCCTGGGGTAAGCAGCCCTGTAAAACATCAGAAAAACAGCGATCAAGAGAGTCAGCACCGTTGCTCCTACCGAGAGCCTCTGCCATCTCTTGTGCTCACCAGCCCGGCGCGAATACCACTTCAATTGATCGTCAACTCGATTCGTCTGATATTCCACCAGACGCTCCTCAGCGCTCATTTGGCGAATACGGTTCATTTCGCCAGTCACATCTAGTGAGTTCTGTCTCGGAGCTATGTCTTCGTATACGCCTTGCTGCTCAGAGAGAAGTACGTCGAAACGATCCGCCAAGAGTCCACGAGCCTTCTGGTCGTCGCAGTCGAAGGGCGCGGTCCTGGTCGCATACCTCCAACTCATAGTCTTTACTGACTCGGAAACAGCGCGCGCCCGATACCAGCGACCTTGCAGTTTCAGAAGCATTGCTGCCACGGTGGCGATTACCGCGACACAGCTCAGACCACCTGCAAAAACCCACCACCACCCTACGCGCTGCGGAAATGCTGACATTGCTCCTGCCAACACCAGCGTCGAAAGGTTCAGGGCGAGCAGACCAAAGTGGCCGGCCTGCAAGGTATTGGACGCTCGATCAGCCTCGGCATAAAGCGCCGGAAAGTCGCCAGACTCCTTCATCTAAGCCTCGATTGCCGCACTGATAGCCGCATGAGACCACGGAACGGACTTGATTCCGAACTCTTGAAGTGCCTGAGGGAGACGCACAGTTGGCGATGTATGCATCGCGATAACACGCTTGCCCATGGAGTGACTTGTTCTGATTTCCCAATCAACCCACTGGCTCTTGTGCGTGCTCTCGCCCACGAACACCAAAGTCACAGAAGATTGTCGAATACGCTCCTTGATGCCTCTTCGGATGTACTCCGCGTTTTCGCTGTCGAACGGCTCGCGTAAGGACCAATCGTTGAATTCCAGATCGGAACTCTCATTTTTTGCCTGACCCCGCAGCAAATTTACCTGCGCCAGATCATCACTTTCGAAGCTGATGAACACATTCTTCCTCCCTTCGGAAGCTTTGGGCTTCATCGACTCGGCGGCAACCTTCTCTAGCTTGTTAAGGTCTCCGGGCTGAATCTTCCATCCGCCAGTGCCCCCCATATCACCTCCTGAATTTGAACTCTTTGCACGAAATGCACTCGCCGCACGGACGGTCTTGGCCAGTGTGACATGAGTACGTTCCCTGGATGCCCCGAGCTCTGGCCAACGCCACAATATCGGCCTTATCGAACATGAGCAGTGGAGCAATGACGCTTAAGTTTCCGGCAACCGCGAGACGGAGTGCTTTTTCAGCTGCGCTCAGAAACTCACCCGTCTGGTCCGAGAAGAGGTGATTCTCCTCGTTGAGAAGTCCGATCGCCACCGATTGGGCGTTTTGTGTTACGGCATGTGCCGCGGCGCAAAGTAAGAAGAGCATGTTCCTTCCTGGGAGAAACGCGTCTTCAACTACGTCTAACTCTTTATGAACCAAACCCGACCTCGAACGTTTCCCGAAGGAGGGGACTTTGACTATCGATGGCTTCGGAAGATCAAATCTGTCATGCACACCCTTGCAAGCGTCCCACTCCTTGTCCCGAGCACGCTGTCCGTAGTCGACAAAGAGTGATGCAACGTCCCAGCCCGCCTCTCGAAGCATTACGACCATAAGCGACGAATCTAGGCCACCGGACACAAGTGCGACAACCTTAGGCCTATTCACGATGCTGGCTCTCCTAACGCTGTCCCGAGTTGATGCCACGCCGGATCGCCGACGAACTTTCTGAGGGCAACGAGAAGTTCCGCCCTACTCGCACTTTGCAGCCATTCCATCCAGTAGCGATAGAAGCGCAGGTTGTGCGCGAGACATTGCGCAGCTCGGCTGACGTCCAGTGTTCCGTAACGACTCTGGTGTGCAAACAGGTCGAAGTGCGCCAGGTGGTGCAAGCGAGCTGTCTCGACGTCCACTACCGTCTGGCACCACTCGAGACCATCGAAGCTATCTGCGCCCGCCAAGTAGAAGGCCAAAAGGGAAATGGGATTTCCAGTTCCCAACTGAACCGCGCCGGCTTTCCCGGAGGCTCCTACACTTGAGACGGAGCCATGAGAAAGTCAAAGAAGTTTTCCCCCGA
>NZ_JBUDXE010000029.1:0-22760 GCF_054956735.1 Ramlibacter sp. bp-362 | reverse complement strand
GCCGGCCCCGGCTGCAGGATGTCGGCGGACTTGATCTCGAACAGCTGCCCGTCCCGCACCGCGTTCACCGCATCCCAGCCCGGCCGCGCGGCCACCTTCTCCGCCCGGAACTTCTTGCCGCACCACGAGCCGATCACGATGTCCGGGTTGCGGCGCACGATCTCCGCCGGGTCGGCGACGATGCGGTCCCTGCCCAAAGCCTGCAAGGCGAGCTCCGGGAACACGTCGTCCCCGCCGGCGATGCCCACCAGCTCCGACACCCAGCGGATCCCGCTGATGTGCGGCTCGTCCCACTCCTCGAAGAACACGCGCGGCCGCCGCGGCAGCGCGCGGCCCGCGGCCTCGATCGCGAGCAGGCGCGCGCGCATGCCTTCCAGCAGGCGCAGCCCGTCCTCCGCCCGGCCGACGATCGCCGCCACCTGGTACAGCATCGAGAAGATCTCCTCGACGCTGCGCTGGTTGAAGATGGTCACCTGCACGCCGCGCCGCACCAGCTCCGCCGCGATGTCCGCCTGCAGGTCGGAGAAGCCGAACACGCAGTCGGGCCGCAGCTCCAGGATGCGGTCGATCTTCGCACTGGTGAAGGCGCTCACCTTGGGCTTCTCCTCGCGCGCGCGCCGCGGCCGCACGGTGTAGCCGGAGATGCCCACGATGCGCGCGTCCTCGCCCAGCAGGTACAGCCACTCGGTCGTCTCCTCGGTCATGCAGACGATGCGTTGCGGGCCGCGGGGGATGGCGATCAGGCGCATGGTGCGGACGATAGCCCGTTCAGGACCGCGGCTGCCAGGCGAGGCCCAGGAAGAAGCCGCGGCCGGCCTGCCGGTAGCCGTACACCGTCTCGTAGTCGCGGTCGAACACGTTCTCGATGCGGCCGAAGAGGCGCACTTCCGGCGTGAGCTTCCAGCCCGCCGTGAGGTCCAGCACGGCGTACGCGCCCAGCCGGAACGGCGGGTCCGAGCGGGCGCCCGCGTAGCGCAGCTGCCCGCCCCATTGCCAGGCGCGCACCTCGCGGCTCAGCGACAGCTGCGCCAGCGTGGCCGCGCGCCGCGGCAGGCGCGCGCCGGTGTCCAGGTCCTCGGGGTCCTGGCTGGTGAGCGCCGCATTCACGTCGGTGTCGAGCACGCGCCCGCGGTACGTCAGCTCCACGCCGCGCGTGCGCGCATGGCCGATGTTCATGCGGTTGAAGTTCAGGTCGCTCGCGATCAGGTCCGTGAACCGGTTCTCGAACAGCGTGGCCCGCAGCTCGTGCCCGGCAACGGCGTACTGCAGGCCCAGCTCGGCCGACTTCACGCGCTCCGGGCGCAGGTCGGGATTGCCGCCGAAGGGGTAGTACAGGTCGTTGAAGGTGGGCGCGTTGAAGCCGGTGGACGCGGAGGCGCTCAGGCGCCACGCCTCGGCGAGCCGGAACCCGTAGGCGGCCAGCCAGGTGGTCGCGTCGCCGAAGTCGCTGTAGCGGTCCCCGCGCACGTTCAGCTGCAGCTGGTGGCGCTCGGTGTCCAGCGTGTAGCCCACGCGCGCGCTGTCCACGGTGCGGCTCGTGCGGTTGTAGGCGGTGTCGCTCGCCAGCCGCTGGCGCGCGCGCTCGAGGCCGGCCGTGAGGTGCTGGCCCGCGCGGAATGGCCAGTCGGCCCCGAGCTGGGCGGTGTCGCTGCGCGAGTGCACGAAGAAGGGGAAGGCGGTGACGTCGGCATCGAGCGCGTCTTCGGCGCGTCCGGCCAGCGCGCGCAGTCGCACGGCGCCGACGCGGAAGTCGCCGGTCAGCGTGGCGCCGCTTTCGCGGAAGCGCGAGACGTCGGCCTGCGTGGCGGGGCCGAACTGGCTGTCGTAGGCGGTGCGGCCGCGCGCGTCGCGCAGCACGAGCCCCAGCACCTGGTCGCGCGCGAGCTCCTGGGTGATCGCGAGCGATGCCGCGTGACGCCGGTACGGGTCGCGGTCCGGATTCGTGCCAGGCCGCTGGTCCTGGCGCGTGGCGTTGAAGCCGCCGTCGCGCACTCCCTGCACGCTGGCGCGCAGGCCCGTGCCCGAGGGCAGTTTCGTCGACGCGCTGGCGCTGCCCTGCGCGAACTCGCGCGAGCCGGCCTGCACGCTGGCGCCGAACTGCGGGGTGGCGCCGGGCTGGCGCGTGAAGACCTGGATCACGCCGCCGACCGCCGCGCTGCCGTAGAGGCTGGACACGTTGCCGCGCACGATCTCGATGCGCTCGACGTCGGCCAGCGGCAGGTGCTCCAGCGCCGCGATGCCGAAGTTCAGGTTGTTGACCGGCACGCCGTCCACCAGCACCAGCGTGTGGCGCGACTCGGCGCCGCGCAGGAAGGCGGCGGCCACGGTGCCGGCGCCGCCGTTCTGCGTGATCTCCACGCCGGCGGCGCTGCGCAGCAACGTGGGCAGGTCGGGCGTCTGCGCGCGCTCGATGTCCTCGCGCGTGATGAGCGTGGTGGCGGGCAGCGCGTCCTGCACGCGCTGTTCGGTGCGGCTGGCGGACACCACGACGGGCTGCAGCGTGGGTTGCGCGGAAGCGGAAAGGGCGAGGAGGGACAGCGCGACGGGCGAGGCCGTGCGCACGAAGGACCGGGATGAAGTCATGGATCGAACGAAGAAACGCGAGCCCGCTCCGGCTTCCCCGCCGGGCACTGGGCGATCACGGCTGCGCGCTCGCGCGCGCAGCCACCTCGTTGGCCGGTATCCGGGCTGGCGGAATCGCGTTCCATCGCCTTCCCGGGGCCGCTGTTTCAGGCGGCCCCAGTGGCATGTGATGACGGAACCGGCAGGCAGGGCACGAATCGCACTCCACCCACCTCCGCTTACCGTTGCGGGGGCAGCGCAGGTTGGCCTGTCGCGCGTTCGCGCGGCAGGCGCCCTGCTTCCCGTTGAACTGCGGCATGTGAACCACACCGCGGGCACCAACGCGCCGATTCTAAGGCGGTGGAATTAACAAAACCCTACAATTCCCGGCATGTCCAGCGGCTCTCCCCTCGACCCCCTCGTCGAACGCGTCGAGCGCCTGCTCGTTCGCTACGAGGAGCTGCAGCGCACCAACGCGCTGCTCGCGGAGCAGGTGGAGCTGCTCACGCAGGAACGCGACTCGCTGAAGTCGCGCCTCTCGGCGGCCCGCGCGCGCGTCGACGCGCTGCTGGAACGCCTGCCCGACCTCAACACGCCCGCATGAAGCAGCTCGAAGTGCAGATCATGGGCCAGAGCTACCTGCTCGGGTGCCCGGAAGGCGGCGAGCAGCGGCTGCTCGAAGCGGTGGAGAAGGTCGACACCGCCATGTGCCGCATCCGCGACGCCGGCAAGGTGAAGGCGCGCGACCGCATCGCGGTGCTCGCCGCGCTCAACCTCGCCTTCGACGTCGCCGAACGCAGCGCGCCGCCGCAGCTGCACCAGGCCGCCTTCGCCGGCGGCGAAGGCACGCTCACCGGCATGCGCAACCTCGCCGAGGACGTGCGCATCGCGCAGCTGATGGTGCGCCTCGATCAGGCCCTCGGCGACGACGGCCGCCTCATTTGACCAGTTGAGCTTGCGCGTGGCTTGTCAAGCCCGCAAAACCTGCACGACTTCACGCGCGATTTGCACCACGCGCGCATTCAGGCCCTAGAATGGATTCGTCTGCAGTGCGTATCGGGCTTTATATTTCCTTGAACCAATGCTCTTCGAGCGCGGGCCTGGAACATCGCTGGCGAGCGTGATCGTCTCGCGTCAGATGAACCCAACGCCAAGCTGACCTCGCCCACCTGAACTCCGGTTCAGGATGCGGTCCGGTGGCACTCGCAGACCTTTCTTCCACGGGCTGCCTTCGGGCAGCCCGTCTTCATTTGCGACAATGCCGGGCTGCACCCGCGCACCGCACCCCAACGCATGTCCTTGCTGGACCCCCGACTCGTCCTCGAACTCGCCCTGATCGGCACCTGCACCGGCTTCCTGGCCGGCCTGCTGGGCATCGGCGGGGGCATGATCATGGTGCCGTTCGTGACGATGATCCTCACGGCCAAGGGCTACGCGGCCGACTACACGGTGAAGGCCGCCGTGGCGACCTCGCTCGCCACCATCTGCTTCACCTCCATCTCCTCCGTGCGCGCGCACCACCGGCGCGGCGCCGTGCTGTGGCACGTGGCCAAGGTGCTGGCGCCGGGCATCCTGGTGGGTTCGCTGCTCGGCGCGCAGCTGGCCGTCGCCCTGCCCGGCAAGCTGCTGGGCATCCTGTTCGCCATCTTCGTGGCCTTCTCCGCCACGCAGATGTTCATGGAGCGCAAGCCCAAGCCCAGCCGCACCCTGCCCGGCCCGCTCGCCACCTTCGGCGTGGGCACCGTGATCGGCGGCCTGTCGGCCCTCGTCGGCGCCGGCGGCGCCTTCGTGTCCGTGCCCTTCATGACCTGGTGCAACGTGAAGATCCACGACGCCGTCGGCACCTCGGCGGCGCTCGGCTTCCCTATCGCGGCCGCCGGCACCCTGGGCTACCTCTGGGCCGGCCGCGACCTCGCGAACGCGCCGCCCGGCGCCGTCGGCTACCTGTACCTGCCCGCCCTGCTCGTGATCTCCGCGGCCAGCATGCTGCTGGCCCCGGTGGGCGCGCGCACCGCCCATCGCATGGACATCCGGCCCCTGCGCAAACTGTTCGCCGTCGTGCTCTACTGCCTCGCGGCGTATTTCCTCTTCCGCTGACGATCCCCCAAGGAGACCGCCATCGCCCGCATCGCCTTCATCGGCCAACAGGAATTCGGCAAGGCCGTCCTCGAGGCCTTCCTCGCCCGCGGCGACACCATCGCCGGCGTGTTCTGCATCCCCGACAAGCCGGGCGCCAGGCCCGACGCGCTCAAGGCCGACGCGCTCGCGCTCGGCCTGCAGGTGTTCACCTTCGCCAGCCTGCGCAGCCCCGAGGCCGAGGCCGCCATGCGCTCGCTCGACGCCGACATCGGCATCATGGCCTACGTGCTGCAGTTCGCGCCGCAGTCCTTCGTGAACATCCCGCGCCACGGCACGATCCAGTTCCATCCCTCGCTGCTGCCCACGCACCGCGGCCCCTCGTCGATCAGCTGGCCGATCGCGATCGGCGCGCGCGAGACCGGCATCACCATCTTCCGGCCCACCGACGGCCTCGACGAAGGCCCGGTGATCCTGCAGAAGACCTGCGCGATCGGCCCGCACGAGACGCTGGGCGAGGTCTACTTCAACAAGCTCTTCCCCATGGGCGTGCAGGCGCTGCTGGAGGCGGCCGACCTGGTGATGGCCGGCCAGCACGAGGAGCGCGCGCAGGACGAGCGCCACGCCACCTACGAAGGCTGGATGACCGACGCCGAGGCGCAGATCCACTGGCCCGGCCACGTCGACGTGGTCTACAACCTGATCCGCGCCTGCAATCCGGCGCCGGGCGCCTGGACGATGCTCGCCGGCACGAAGGTGCGCGTGTACGACTGCCGCCGGCACATGGTGGGCCGCTTCGTGCCGGGCGGCCACAAGCCGGGCGACATCGCCGGCGTCACCGACGAGTCCATCGTCGTCTGGGCGCAGGGCGGCCTGATCGAGATCTTCAAGCTGCGCCCCGAGGGCGGCGGCAAGATGGCCGCCGGCGACTTCGCGCGCGAGCGCGGCCTCGCCGTCTCTACCGCCTGGCAGTCCTGGGTGCGGCCGGCCTGACGCCCTTCAGGCCCAGCGCCTGCTCGATGAGCGCGGCTCCGTCGGCCAGCAGGAAGTTCTTGAAGGCCTGCGCCACCGGCGGCAGCCGCTTGGCGCGCCGGTGCACCACGTACCAGTTCAGCATCAGCGGGAAGCCCTGCACGTCCAGCACGACCAGGCTGCCGGCCCTCAGTTCGCGGCTGATGGTGTGCGCCGACAGGAAGCTCACGCCCATGCCGGCGATCACCGCCTGCTTGATGGTCTCGGTGCTGCGGATCTCCATCGCGATGTTGAGGCCGGGCAGGTGCTGCCCGAAGCCCTCCACCATCGAGTTCCAGGTGTCCGAGCCCTTCTCGCGCACGACGAAGGGCTCGCGGATGATGCGGTAGGCCGGGATGCGCGCCGTGCGCGCGAGCGGATGGCCGGGCGCGGCGACGATCACGTAGGGGTGCGGCGCGAAGGGCTCGGCCACGGTGTCGGCGTCTTCCGGCGGGCGCACCATCACGGCGAGGTCGGTCACGTTCTCCTGCATCTGCGTGAGCAGTTCCTCGCGGTTGCACACGCCGAAGTTGAGCGTGACGCCGGCATGGCGCTGCGCGAACTCGACCAGCAGCCGCGGGAAGAAGTAGTCGCCCGCGCTGATCACCGACACGTTCAGCCGGCCGCCGGAGACGCCCTTGAACTGGGCCATCGCCTCCTCGGCCTCCTGGAACTTCTGGATGATCTCGCGGCTGCACTGCAGCAGCTGCGTCCCCGCGGGCGTGAGGTGGATCTTCTTGCCGAGCTGCTCGAACAGCGGCAGCCCCGCGTGCTCGACCAGCTTGCCGACCTGCGTGGACACCGCCGGCTGCGTCAGGTGCAGCTCCTCGGCCGCCCGCGAGAAGCTGCGGTGGCGCGCGACCGCCTCGAACACTTTCAGCTGGCGCAGGGTGGCGTTCTTCATGCCGCGGCATCATAAACGGAAAGTAATGCCAACGATCAAATACTTTCACTATCATTGATCGTGACCGGCGCCTAGAGTGAGCTCCATCACGCACCGACGAAGGAGACTGCGATGCGCCAGACGAGCACCCCCACCTACACCGCCGACGACGAGCTGGACCTGGGCCGCGAGTGGGATGCCGCCACCTGCGGCACCGGCCGCGAGGAAGTGCGCGCGTATCTCGAACGCGAGCGCCCGCACCTGCTGCGTGCCTACGATGCCGACTTCCTGGTGAACGCCGCCGAGCGCACGCGCGTCGAGCGCCTGCAGGGCAACCGCTGAGGGCCCTCACCCGGGCGAGGAACACACCGCGCGCCCTCTTGCGCGCGGTATTTTTTTGCGGTCCTAAGTAATCATACGAATGCGCCCCAAGGGGCGGGGACGGACACGCCCGCAAGGCGTCCGCCACGCTCCCCCGGACTTACCCTAGAAGCGGTCCTCACTTCCGAAAAATTGACCGCAGTCAAGAGAATTCGAAGGCCCTTGGTTGGACCATGCGACGCGGTCTCGCGATGAATGCCATCAGCGACAGATGGCACGGGCGAGGCGAAATCAAAGGAGACAAAGCGTGAGACTCTTCAACCTCAAGACCCGCATCCCCGTCGCTGCCGCGGCGGTCCTCGCTTCGGCCGCGATGTTCGCGGCGCCCGCGGCGCAAGCCGCGTGGGAGCCCACGAAGCCCGTCGAATTCATCGTGCCCGCCGGCACCGGTGGCGGCGCGGACCAGATGGCCCGCCTGATCCAGGGCGTCGTCGTCAAGCACAACCTGATGAAGCAGCCGCTGGTGGTGGTCAACAAGTCCGGCGGCGCGGGCGCCGAGGGCTTCCTCGACATGAAGGGCGCGAAGGGCGATCCGCACAAGATCGTCATCACGCTGTCGAACCTGTTCACCACGCCGATGGCCACGGGCGTGCCGTTCAACTGGCGCGACCTGACGCCGGTGGCGATGCTGGCCCTGGACAACTTCGTGCTGTGGGTCAACGCCGAGACGCCCTACAAGTCCGCGCAGGAATACCTCGCCGCCGCCAAGGCCGCGGGGGCCGGCGCGAGCAAGCTGAAGATGGGCGGCACCGGTTCCAAGCAGGAAGACCAGATCCTGACCGTCGGCCTGGAGAAGGCCTCGGGCGCCAAGTTCATCTACGTGCCCTTCAAGGGCGGCGGCACCGTCGCCGTGCAGCTGGTGGGCAAGCACATCGACTCCTCGGTGAACAACCCGGTGGAAGCCGTCGCCCAGTGGCGCGCCGGCCAGCTGCGGCCGCTGTGCGTGTTCGACGACGAGCGCATGCCCTACAAGGCCAAGATCACCGACTCGCAGTCCTGGTCCGACGTGCCCACCTGCAAGGAAGCCGGCGTCCCCACTTCCTACACCATGCTGCGCGGCATCTTCATGGCCCCCGGCGTGACGAACGACCAGAAGCAGTTCTACGTCGACCTGATGAAGAAGGTCCGCGAGACGCCCGAGTGGAAGGAATACATGGAGAAGGGCGCCTTCAACCAGACCTTCATGGAAGGCGAGAAGTTCAACCAGTGGCTCGGCAGCGCCGAGGCCCACCACCGCGACCTGATGAAGGAAGCGGGCTTCCTGGCCAAGTAAGCGCCTCGCGCCCCCGGAAGACCGGGGGCGTTTTTCCAATCCCCTGGATTTTTTCCCCTTAGCGCCCCACGCGGGGCTGGAGACGAGCGGCAATGGAAATGCAACAGGACGCGGCCGGCGCAGACCGGCGCGGGGTGCCCACCTTCGCGGTGGATGCAGTCGTGGCACTCATCCTCCTGGTTCTGGGACTCGTGGTGGTGGTCAGCAGCGCCAGGCTGGGTGCCGGCTGGACCAGCGACGGCCCGGGCTCGGGCTACTTCCCCTTCTATCTCGGGATCATCCTGTGCCTGTCGTCGGCGGCCACGATGATCGGCGCCGTGTTCGGCAAGAAGCGCAACAGCGAGATCTTCGTCGACGGCGAGCAGTTCCGGCGGGTCCTGGTGGTGCTGGTCCCCGCCGCCGTGTACATCGGCGCGATCTACCTCCTGGGCCTGTACGTCGCCTCGGCGATCTACGTGGCCGGCTTCATGATCTTCCTCGGCCACTTCGGGCGGGTGCGCAGCGTCGTCACCGCCCTGGTGATGGCCACCCTGTTCTTCCTGATGTTCGAGGTCTGGTTCAAGGTGCCCCTGTTCAAGGGCGAGCTCGATCCGCTCGGCTTCCTCGGCTACTGAGCCACCGCTCCACGCAGAACCAGCGACAACAAGCGCCATGACCGAACTCAGTGCACTCTTCCATGGCTTCAGCGTCGTGCTGACGCCGATGAACTTCATCCTGATGCTGGTGGGGATCACCCTCGGCGTCCTGATCGGCGTGCTGCCCGGCCTGGGCGGCGCGAACGGGGTGGCCATCCTGCTGCCCCTCACCTTCTCGATGTCGCCGACGTCGGCGATCATCATGCTGTCGTGCATCTACTGGGGGGCGCTGTTCGGCGGCGCCATCACCTCGGTGCTGTTCAACATACCGGGCGAGCCATGGTCGGTGGCGACCACGTTCGACGGCTACCCGATGGCGCAGGACGGACGCGCGGGCGCGGCATTGACGGCGGCCTTCACGTCCTCGTTCTTCGGCGCCTTCGTCGCGGTGGTGATGATCACCTTCCTGGCGCCGCTGGTGGCCAAGTTCGCGCTGAAGTTCGGCCCGCCCGAATTCTTCGCCGTGTACCTGCTCACGTTCTGCAGCTTCGTCGGCATGGGCAAGGGCTCCACCGCCAAGATCCTCGCGTCGATGGTGATCGGCTTCATCCTCGCCGCCGTCGGCATGGACACCGTCACCGGCCAGCTGCGCCTGACCTTCGGCTCCGAGGAGCTGATGCGCGGCTTCGACTTCCTGATCGCGGTGATCGGCCTGTTCGGCATCGGCGAGATCCTGCTGTCCATGGAAGAAGGCCTGGCCTTCACCGGCAAGACCGCCAAGATCGACCCGAAGGTGGTGCTGCAGACCTGGAAGGAACTGCCGCGCTACTGGATGACCTCGATCCGCAGCGCGCTCGTGGGCATCTGGATGGGCGTCACGCCCGGCGGCGCCACGCCGGCGTCCTTCATGAGCTACGGCCTCGCGAAGAAGATGTCCAAGGACGGCGCGAAGTTCGGCACCGGTCAGCTGGAAGGCGTCGTGGCGCCCGAGACCGCGGCGCACGCCGCCGGCACCAGCGCGCTGCTGCCGATGCTGGCGCTGGGCATCCCCGGCTCGCCGACGGCGGCCGTGCTGCTGGGCGGCCTGCTGATCTGGGGCCTGCAACCCGGACCGCTGCTGTTCGTCGAGCAGAAGGACTTCGTCTGGGGCCTGATCGCCTCGATGTACCTGGGCAACCTGGCCGGCCTGATCGTGGTGCTGACCACGGTGCCGCTGTTCGCGTCGATCCTGCGCATCCCCTTCTCCATCATCGCGCCGATCATCATCGTGATCTGCGCGATCGGGGCCTACACCGTGCACAACGCGATGTTCGACATCTCGCTGATGCTCGTGTTCGGCGCCATCGGCTACCTGTTCAAGAAGCTCGACTACCCGCTCGCGCCGCTGGTGCTGGCGCTGGTGCTGGGCGACGCGGCGGAGAACTCCTTCCGCCAGGCGATGCTCGTGTCGCAGGGCGACATGTCGATCTTCGTGTCGAACGGGCTGGTCGGCTCGATCACCGGCCTGGCCATGCTGATGCTGTTCTGGCCGCTGATCTCGAAGCTGATCGGCCTGGTGCGCAAGCCCAAGGTGAGCGCCTTCGCCGCGGAACAGCCGGTGGACTGAGCAGGAGGACGCCATGCCCGTCATCGCCCTCACGCAGGAAATGGGTTCGCTGGCCAAGGACGTCGCGCTGCGCGTCGCCGAGGCCGGCGGCCTGGCCGTGGTGCGCAACGAGGTCGTCGACAACGTCGCCGGCCGCATGCAGGTGCCGGCCAGCCTGATCCGCCGGCTGCGCGAGGGCAAGGCGGGCCTGGTCGAGCGCTTCTCCACCGACCAGGGCCAAGTGGCCCTGTTCACCGCCGAGGAAGTGTTCGCGCAGGCCGTGCGCGGCAACGTGGTGCTGCGCGGCTGGGGCGCGACCTGCCTGCTGCGCCCGGTGCAGCACGTGGTGCGCGTGCGCGTCACGCGCCCGTTCGAGCAGCGCCTGGCCTGGCTGATGGAGCACCTCGGCACCGACGACCGCGCGGCCGCCGAATCCGAACTGCGCCGCAGCGACAGCGCCCATGCCGCGCGCATGAACGCGCAGTTCGGCGTGACCTGGGGCGACCCCCTGCTCTACGACATGGTGCTCAACACCGACCGCGTCTCGGTGGACGGCTGCGCCGAGCAGGTCCTGCAGCTGGCGAAGCGCCCCGAGTTCCAGGAGACGGCGGAGTCGCGCGCGGTGCTGGAAGGCCTGGCGCTCTCCGCGCTGGTGCGCGCGGCGCTGAAGGCCAACGAATCCACCAGCAACGTGGACGTGGCGGTGCAATCGCGCGGCGGCCGCGTGGTGCTCGAGGGCATCGTGGCGACCGAGAGCGAGAAGAGCGAAAGCGAACGCGTGGCCAGCGCGGTCGCCGGCGTCGGCAAGGTGGACAACCGCCTGCGCCTGATGGCGATCAAGCGGAAGTTCACGTACGCGAAAACTTGAATTGTCATTGCGGGCTTGACCCGCAATCCACTGGTGGAGTGCCAGGCCCTCATGGATTGCGGCTCGAGGCCGCAATGACAAGTGAAGGGGAAGCTAGATCTTCCCCCGCTGCTTCAGCCGGCTGAGCGTCTCGGCCGAAAGATTGAGATAGGACGCGAGTTCCTTCTTCGGGATCCGTTCCCCGAGTTCCGGATGCTTGCGCAGGAAACGCTTCACGCGCCCCGGCGCGTCCAGCAGGTGCAGCGTGATCGTGTGCGCCATGATCTCGCTCATGTGGTGCATCACTTCGTACTCGAATACCTGCTTCACGCCCGGATGCCGCTCGATGAACGCCACCCACTCGCGCAGCGGCAGCTTCGCCACGCGCGCGCGCGTCACGCACACGATGCTGTAGGGCGCCGGCGTGCCCAGCCGCCACGCGGCGTAGCTGGTCTCCATCTGCCCCTCCTCCGCGAAGCGCAGGATCATCTCCTTCGCTTCCTGGTTGGCCACCACGCGCTTGAGGATGCCGTCGAGGATGAAGTACTGCTCCATCTCGTGCACCCCCTGGTTCAGCAGGGCTTCCCCCTTCTGGCAATCCACCACCACCAGCAGGGGCTCCAGCTCCGTCATCTGCGCCGCGGTGATGCCCTTGAGCACCACGTTGTGGGCGAGCTGCACGCGGATCACGTTGCGTTCGGGGTGCTTGTCGATCGATGACATGGTTCCAGCAGGCGGGGGATTCCCCTCAATGCCCTTCCAATTTTTCGAAAATTGACCGCAGTCAAGAGGGATTCCAGAGGGCGACTCCTACCATTCTCGCACTCCCAAACCAGGACATCCGACCATGACCACCGACACGCAAGATCGCGAAGCGACCGACGGCTTCCACCTCGTCATCGATGCACTGAAACTGAACGACATCGACACGATCTTCGCCCTGCCCGGCATCCCGATCACCGACTTCCTGCGCATGGCGCAGGCCGATGGCATGAAGGTGCTGTCCTTCCGCCACGAGCAGCAGGCCGGCAACGCCGCCGCCGCCGCCGGCTTCATCACGCAGAAGCCCGGCATCTGCTTCACGGTCTCCGCGCCCGGCTTCCTGAACGGCCTCACGGCGCTCGCGAATGCCACGACCAACTGCTTCCCCATGATCCTCATCTCCGGCTCCAGCGAGCGCGAGGTGGTGGACCTGCAGCAGGGCGACTACGAGGAGATGGACCAGCTCGCCATCGCCAAGCCGCTGTGCAAGGCGGCCTTCCGCGTGCTGCACGCCGAGGACATCGGCGTGGGCATCGCGCGCGCCATCCGCGCCGCCGTTTCGGGCCGTCCCGGCGGCGTGTACCTGGACCTGCCCGCGAAGGTGTTCGCGCAGTCGGTCGACAAGGAAACCGCGAAGCGTTCGCTGATCAAGGTCGTCGACCCGGCGCCGAAGCAGATCCCCGCGCCCGAGGCCGTGCAGCGCGCTGTCGACCTGCTGAAGGGCGCGAAGAAGCCGCTGGTGATCCTGGGCAAGGGCGCCGCGTACGCGCAGGCCGACGCCGAGATCAAGAGCTTCATCGAGAAGACCGGCATCCCCTACCTGCCGATGTCGATGGCCAAGGGCCTGCTGCCCGACACGCACAACCAGGCCGCATCCGCCGCCCGCTCCTACGTGCTGGCCGAGGCCGACGTGGTGATGCTGGTGGGCGCGCGCCTCAATTGGCTGCTGTCGCACGGCAAGGGCAAGACCTGGGGCGCCGGCGATGCCAAGGCCTGGGGCAAGCAGCAGTTCATCCAGATCGACATCGCGCCGACCGAGATGGACAGCAACGTCGCGATCGCCGCGCCGGTGGTCGGTGACATCGGCTCCTGCATCTCCGCGCTGAACCAGGCCGTGGCCTCCGGCTGGAACAAGCCGCCGGCCGAGTGGACGGGCGCCATCGCCGAGCGCAAGGACAAGAACCTCACCAAGATGGCCGAGACGCTGGCGAAGAACCCGCCGGTGATGAACTTCCACAGCGCCCTGAACGTGATCCGCAACACGGTCAAGGAGAACCCGAAGGCCTACCTGGTGAACGAAGGCGCCAACGCGCTGGACTTCACGCGCTCCATCGTCGACATGTACGAGCCGCGCAAGCGCCTCGACGTGGGCACCTGGGGCATCATGGGCATCGGCATGGGCTTCGCCGTCGCGGCCGCCGCCGTGACCGGCGAGCAGGTGATCGCCGTGGAAGGCGACAGCGCCTTCGGCTTCAGCGGCATGGAGGTCGAGACCATCTGCCGCTACGACCTGCCGGTGTGCGTGGTCGTGATGAACAACAACGGCATCTACAAGGGCACCGACGTCAATCCGCGCGGCGACGCCATGGCCGTCACGCAGTTCGTGAAGAACGCGCGCTACGACCTGATGATGCAGGCCTTCGGCGGCGTCGGCGTGACGGTGAAGACGCCGCAGGAACTGAAGAAGGCGCTCGACGAGGCCGTGGCTTCGCGCAAGCCGACGCTGATCAACGCGCTGATCGACGAAAGCGCCGGCACCGAGTCGGGCCGCATCACCAGCCTGAACCCGGCGGCGGCGAAGAAGAAATGAATCGTCACCCCTGGGCCGTCATCCCCGCGGAGGCGGGGACCCAGGGCTTCCCTGAATGCGGGCGCCCTGGGTTCCCGCCTTCGCGGGAATGACGGAGAGTGTTTTCAAACTTCAAGAGGAACCAAGGAATGGGCAAAGCTCTCGACGGCGTCAAGATCCTCGACTTCACGCACGTGCAGTCGGGTCCCACCTGCACGCAGCTGCTGGCGTGGTTCGGCGCGGACGTGATCAAGGTGGAGAAGGCGGGTGACGGCGACGCGACCCGCAGCCAGCTGCGCGACATCGAAGGCGTGGACAGCCTCTACTTCACGATGCTGAACCACAACAAGCGCTCCATCACCCTGGACACCAAGAATCCCAAGGGCAAGGAAGTGCTGATCGAGCTGATCAAGCAGTGCGACGTGCTGGTGGAGAACTTCGCTCCCGGCGCGCTGGACCGGATGGGCTTCTCCTGGGAGCGCATCCAGCAGATCAACCCGCGCATGATCATGGCGTCGATCAAGGGCTTCGGCCCCGGCCCGTACGAGGACTGCAAGGTCTACGAGAACGTGGCCCAGTGCGCCGGCGGCGCCGCCTCCACCACCGGCTTCGACGACGGCCCGCCGCTGGTGACGGGCGCCCAGATCGGCGACTCCGGCACCGGCCTGCACCTGTGCCTGGGCATCGTGACCGCCCTGTTCCAGCGCGAGAAGACCGGCCGCGGCCAGCGCGTCATGGCCGCCATGCAGGACGCGGTGCTGAACCTGTGCCGCGTGAAGCTGCGCGACCAGCAGCGCCTGGACCGCCGCCACGTGCTGGAGGAGTACCCGCAGTACCCGGACGAGGAATTCGGCGACGCCGTGCCGCGCGCCGGCAACGCCTCGGGCGGCGGCCAGCCGGGCTGGATCCTGAAGTGCAAGGGCTGGCAGCACGACCCCAACGCCTACATCTACTTCATCACGCAGGCGCCCGTGTGGGCCTCGATCTGCAAGGTGATCGGCGAGGAGAGCTGGATCACCGACCCGAACTACGCCACGCCCAAGGCGCGCCTGCCGCACCTGAAGTCGATCTTCGCCCGCATCGAGGAGTGGACCAAGACCAAGACCAAGTTCGAGGCGATGGAGATCCTGAACAAGTACGACATCCCCTGCGGCCCGATCCTCTCCATGAAGGAGATCGCCGAGGAGCCCGCGCTGCGCGCCACCGGCACGGTCGTCGAGGTGGACCACCCGACGCGCGGCAAGTACCTGTCCGTGGGCAACCCCATCAAGCTGTCCGACAGCCCCACCGAGGTGAAGCGCTCCCCCCTGCTGGGCGAGCACACCGAGGAAGTCCTGGCGCAGCTCGGCTACACCAAGGACCAGATCGAAGAGCTTCGCGCCGCGAAGGTCGTCTAACCCCGTCAGTTTTTTCCCGGAGACATACATGGCCAACTTCCAAGGCGACAAGCAGAAAGTCCGCGCGATCCTCGACGCGGTGAAGAAGGAAAAGCGCGATTCGCTGACCGCCCCCGAAGGCAAGCTGATCTGCGACGCCTACGGCATCAACGTGCCCAAGGAAGGCGTCGCCACCAGCAGCAAGGAAGCGATGAGCATGGCGTCGTCCATGGGCTTCCCCGTGGTGATGAAGATCGTCTCGCCCGACATCCTGCACAAGACCGAAGCCGGCGGCGTGGTCGTGGGCGTGAAGAGCGCCGACGACGCCGCCACCGCGTACGAGCAGATCATCGCGAACGCGAAGAAGTACAAGGCCGACGCGAAGATCATCGGCGTGCAGGTGCAGCAGATGATCAAGGGCGGCCAGGAAGTCATCGTCGGCGCCATGACCGACGACAGCTTCGGCAAGCTGATCGCCTTCGGCATGGGCGGCGTGCTGGTGGAAGTGCTGAAGGACGTGACCTTCCGCCTGGCCCCGGCCACCCGCGAGGACGCCGCCTCGATGCTCGACGGCATCCAGGCCGCCGAGATCCTGAAGGGCGTGCGCGGCTCCAAGCCGGTGAACCGCGAGGCCCTGCAGGACACCATCGTGCGCGTGTCGCAGCTGGTCTCGGACTTCCCGGAAATCTCCGAGATGGACCTGAACCCGGTGTTCGCGTCGGACGAAGGCGCCATCGCCGCCGACGTGCGCATCGTGCTGAACTTCAACCCGAAGCCCGCCCGCTTCCGCCCGGAAGAGAAGGACGTGGTCGCGGCGATGAACCGCATCATGAAGCCGAAGGCCATCGCGGTGATCGGCGCCTCCAACGAGGCCGGCAAGATCGGCAACTCGGTGATGAAGAACCTGATCAACGGCGGCTACAAGGGCACGATCTACCCGATCCACCCCAAGGAAGCCGAGATCATGGGCCTGAAGGCCTACAAGAGCGTGAAGGACATCCAGGGCGAGGTGGACACCGCGGTGTTCGCGATCCCCGCCAAGCTGGTGGCCGGCGCCCTGAAGGAATGCGGCGAGAAGAAGATCGCCGGCGCGGTGCTGATCCCCTCGGGCTTCGGCGAGACCGGCAACGTGGAAGGCCAGGAGGAACTGCAGCGCATCGGGCGCGAGTACAACATCCGCCTGATGGGGCCGAACATCTACGGCTTCTACTACACGCCGTCCAACCTGTGCGCCACCTTCTGCACGGCCTACGACGTCAAGGGCGCCACCGCCCTGTCCTCGCAGTCCGGCGGCATCGGCATGGCCATCATCGGCTTCTCGCGCAGCACCAAGATGGGCGTCTCCGCCATCGTGGGCCTGGGCAACAAGTCCGACATCGACGAGGACGACCTGCTGCTGTTCTTCGAGCAGGACGACAACACCCGCGTGATCGCCCAGCACGCCGAGGACCTGAAGGACGGCCGCGCCTTCGCCGAGGTCGCCAAGCGCGTCTCGAAGAAGAAGCCCGTGATCATGCTCAAGGCCGGCCGCACGGCCATGGGCGCCGCGGCGGCCGCGTCGCACACCGGCGCCGTCGCCGGCACCGACAAGATCTACGACGACATCCTCAAGAGCGCCGGCGTGATCCGCGCCAACAGCCTGCGCCAGATGCTGGAGCTGTCGCGCGGCGTGCCGATGCTGCCCACCCCCAAGGGCGAGAACGTCGTGATCATCACCGGCGCCGGCGGCTCGGGCGTGCTGCTGTCCGACGCCTGCGTCGACAACGGCCTGAAGCTGCTCAAGCCCATGCCCGAGGACCTGGACGCGGCCTTCCGCAAGTTCATCCCGCCGTTCGGCGCGGCCGGCAACCCGGTGGACATCACCGGCGGCGAGCCCCCGATCACCTACATGAACACGGTGCGCCTGGGCCTGGAGGACGACCGCATCCACGCGCTGATCCTGGGCTACTGGCACACGATCGTGACGCCGCCGATGGTCTTCGCCCGCAACATGGTCGAAGTCGTCAACGAGATGAAGGCCAAGGGCAAGGTCAAGCCCGTGGTCGCCTCGCTGGCCGGCGACGTGGAAGTGGAGGAAGCCGCCGAGTACCTGTACCAGAACGGCATCCCCTCGTACGCGTACTCGACCGAACTGCCGGTGGAAGTGCTCGGCGCCAAGTTCCAGTGGGCTCGCGGCGCGGGCCTGCTGAAGTAAGGCAAGGCGATGGCAGGTCCACGCGTCATCCCGATCGCAGCGGCCGCCGCGCTCCCCCTGCGGGAGCGCAAGCGCCAGGGTCCCAAGGGGCGCAAGCCCACGGACTCGGCGCTGGCCGAGGTGCGGCAGCTGCTCGGTGACGCTTCGCGCCAGCGAGACCTGCTCATCGAACACCTGCACAAGCTGCAGGACCACTTCGGCCACCTCTCGGCCGCGCACCTCTCCGCCCTGGCGCAGGAGATGCGCCTGGCCCAGTCCGAGGTGTACGAGGTCGCATCCTTCTACCACCACTTCGACATCGTCAAGGAAGGCGAGGACGCGCCGCAGGCGCTGACCGTGCGCGTCTGCGACGGCCTGTCGTGCGAACTGGCCGGCGCGCAGCAACTCTTGCAGAAGCTGCCCGCCATGCTGGGCCGCGAAGTGCGCGTGATCCCGGCGCCCTGCATCGGCCGCTGCGAACAGGCGCCGGCCGCCGTCGTGGGCCAGCACCCGGTGCCCCGCGCCACGGCGCAGAAGGTCGCCGAGTGCGTGCGCGAAGGCGCGACGCAGCACGAGCCCGAGGGCTACACGGGCCTGTCGCAGTACCGTGCCGCCGGCGGCTACAAGCTGCTGGAGCAGTGCCTCTCGGGCGCGCGCGACGTCGAATCCGTCATCAAGGTCATGGAGGCCTCGGGCCTGCGCGGCCTGGGCGGCGCAGGCTTCCCGGCCGGCCGCAAGTGGCGCATCGTGCGGGCCGAGCCCGCGCCGCGCCTGATGGCCGTGAACATCGACGAGGGCGAGCCCGGCACCTTCAAGGACCGCGTCTTCCTCGAGCGCGACCCGCACCGCTTCCTGGAAGGCATGCTGGTGGCCGCGTGGGCGGTGGGCATCGCCAAGATCTTCATCTACCTGCGCGACGAATACCACGGCTGCCGCACGCTCCTGGAGCAGGAGCTGGCCCGCCTGAAGGCCGACCCTCTGGGCGCGCAGATCCCCGAGATCGAGCTGCGCCGCGGCGCCGGCGCCTACATCTGCGGCGAAGAGTCCGCGATGATCGAATCCATCGAAGGCAAGCGCGGCATGCCGCGCCTGCGCCCGCCCTACGTGGCGCAGGTCGGCTTGTTCGGACGGCCCACGCTGGAGCACAACTTCGAGACGCTCTACTGGGTGCGCGAGCTGATGGAGCGCGGCCCGGAATGGTTCGCCTCGCAGGGCGCCAACGGCCGCAAGGGCCTGCGCTCGTTCTCCGTCTCCGGCCGGGTGAAGAACCCGGGCGTGAAGCTGGCGCCCGCCGGCATCACGATCCAGGAGCTGATCGACGAGTACTGCGGCGGCATGGCGCAGGGGCACAAGTTCTACGCCTACCTGCCCGGTGGCGCGTCGGGCGGCATCCTGCCGGCCTCGATGAACCAGATCCCGCTGGACTTCGACACGCTGCAGCCCTACGGCTGCTTCATCGGCTCCGCCGCGGTGGTCGTGCTGTCCGACAAGGACACGGCGGTGGGCGCCGCGCGCAACCTGATGCGCTTCTTCCGCGACGAGTCCTGCGGGCAGTGCACGCCCTGCCGGGCCGGCACCGCGAAGGCGCTGGCGCTGATCAACGCGCCCAAATGGGACCTGCCGCTGCTGGCGGAGCTCTCGCAGGTGATGCGCGACGCCTCCATCTGCGGCCTGGGCCAGGCGGCGCCGAACCCGGTGGATTGCGTGATCAAGTATTTCCCGCACGAACTGGCTTGATGCAAACAGAGGAACGCAGAGGACGCAGAAACCACGCAGAGGACGCAGAGGAAAACCAAGCCATGGATTTCTCTGCGTCCTCTGCGAAACCTCTGCGCCCTCTGCGTTCTCATTGCAATATCTGGGACCAATCAAAATGAACGCCGTCACCCGCGCCGAAATGGCGCAGATCGAAGCCCCCGTCGTCAAGTTCAGCTTGAACGGCCAGCAGGTCGAGGCTCGCGCCAACGAAACGGTGATCGAGGTGGCCGACCGGCTGGGCGTGGAGATCCCGCGCCTTTGCTACAAGCCGGGCCTGGACACCGCCGGCAACTGCCGCGCCTGCATGGTGGAGATCAAGGGCGAGCGCGTGCTGGCCCCCAGCTGCTGCCGCAACGTCACCGCCGGCATGGAAGTCACCAGCGACAGCGAGCGCGCCGTCAAGGCGCAGAAGATGGTGCTGGAGCTCCTGCAGTCCGACATGCCGGAGACCGAGTACACCCGCCACAACGAGGTGGACGAGTGGTCCGCCAAGCTGGGCGTCGGCAAGCCGCGCTTCCCCTCGCGCGGCCAGGTCACCGCCGACCTGTCGCACCCCGCCATCGCCGTCAACCTGGACGCCTGCATCCAGTGCACGCGCTGCCTGCGCGCCTGCCGCGACGAGCAGGTCAACGACGTGATCGGCCTGGCCTTCCGCGGAGAGCACGCCAAGATCGTGTTCGACATGGACGACCCCATGGGCGTGTCCACCTGCGTGGCCTGCGGCGAATGCGTGCAGGCCTGCCCCACCGGCGCGCTGATGCCCGCGCGCGGCGCCGCCCTGCCCGTGCCGGACAAGCAGGTGGCATCGGTCTGCCCGTTCTGCGGCGTCGGCTGCCAGCTGACGTACAACGTCAAGGACAACAAGATCCTCTTCGTGGAGGGCCGTGACGGCCCCGCGAACCACGGCCGGCTGTGCGTGAAGGGCCGCTACGGCTTCGACTACGCGCACCACCCGCATCGCCTGACCAAGCCCCTGATCCGCCGGCCCGACGCTCCCAAGGTGCCGCTGGCCACGCTGGACCCGAACCGCGTGTATGAGGTCTTCCGCGAGGCGAGCTGGGAGGAAGCGCTGGCCGCCGCCGCCGGCAAGCTCAACGAGATCCGCGACACGGCCGGCCCGAAGGCGCTGGTGGGCTTCGGGTCCGCCAAGGGCAGCAACGAAGAGGCCTACCTGTTCCAGAAGCTGGTGCGCACCGGCTTCCGCAGCAACAACGTCGACCACTGCACGCGCCTGTGCCACGCCTCCTCGGTGGCGGCGCTGCTGGAAGGCATCGGCTCCGGCGCCGTGTCCAACCCCGTGATGGACGTGACGCAGGCCGAGGTGATCATCATCATCGGCTCCAATCCGACCGTGAACCACCCGGTGGCCGCCACCTGGATGAAGAACGCGGCGAAGAACGGCGCCAAGCTGATCGTGATGGACCCGCGCAAGTCGGACCTGACGCGCCTGGCCTATCGCCACCTGCAGTTCAAGCCGTCCACCGACGTCGCGATGCTCAACGCCATCATGCACGTCATCGTGCACGAGGGCCTGGTGCACAAGGACTTCATCGAGTCGCGCACCATCGGCTACGACGAGCTGAAGCAGAACCTGGTGGGCTACAGCCCCGAGGAGATGGCGCCGGTGTGCGGCATCCCCGCGGAGACGCTGCGCGAAGTGGCGCGCCTGTTCGCCACGTCGAAGGCTTCCATGATCCTGTGGGGCATGGGCGTCTCGCAGCACGTGCACGGCACCGACAACGCCCGCTGCCTGATCGCGCTGTCGCTGATGACGGGCCAGATCGGCCGTCCGGGCACCGGCCTGCATCCGCTGCGCGGCCAGAACAACGTGCAGGGCGCGTCCGACGCCGGCCTGATCCCCATGATGTTCCCCGACTACCAGAAGGTCGCGGAACCGGAGGTGCGCGCGCGCTTCGAGAAGCACTGGGGCCTGCAGCCCGGATCGCTCGACCCGCAGCCGGGCCTGACGGTGGTGGAAGTGATGCACGCCATCGGCGAAGGCAAGGTGCGCGGCATGTACGTGATGGGCGAGAACCCCGCCATGTCGGATCCGGACGCGAACCATGCCCGCGAGATGCTCGCGAAGCTGGACCACCTGGTCGTGCAGGACATCTTCCTGACCGAGACGGCCTGCCTGGCCGACGTGGTGCTGCCCGCGACGGCCTTCCCCGAGAAGACCGGCACCTTCACCAACACCGACCGCCTGGTGCAGCTGGGCCGCCAGGCGATCGACCCGCCGGGCGAGGCGAAGCAGGACCTGTGGATCATCCAGGAGATGGGCCGCCGCCTGGGCCTGGACTGGAACTACAAGCACGTGTCGGAGGTGTTCGACGAGATGCGGCACAGCATGCCCAGCATCGGCGGCATCACCTGGGACCGCCTGGAGCGCGAGCACGCGGTGACCTACCCGTGCACGAAGGAAGGCGACCCGGGCGAGCCGGTGGTGTTCGTCGAGGACTTCCCGCGCCCGGGCGGCAAGGCGCGCTTCGTGCCGGCCGACATCATCCCGGCCGCCGAGCGCCCCGACGCCGAGTTCCCGATGGTGCTGATCACCGGCCGCCAGCTGGAACACTGGCACACGGGCAGCATGACGCGCCGCTCGACGGTGCTCGACGCGATCGAGCCCGATCCGGTGGCGCTGGTGCACCCGCTGGACCTGGCAGCCATCGGCGTGAAGCCGGGCGACCTGATCACGGTGGAATCCCGCCGCGGCAAGGTCTCGCTGTACGCCCGCGCCGACGAGACCTCGCCGCGCGGCTCGGTCTTCGTCGCGTTCTGCTACTACGAAGCCGCGATCAACCGCGTGACCAACGACAAGCTGGACCCGGTCGCCAAGATCCCCGAGCTGAAGTACTGCGCGATCCGCGTCACCCCGGGCGGCTCGGTGCCGGAGCAGGTGAGCTTCGGCGGCGGCCAGTTGCTGCGCAAACTGGAAGAGAGCGCGGTCTGATCCCGTCATCCCCGCGAATGCGGGGACCCAGGGCTCCCAAGAAAGCGCCGCACCGCGGCGCTTTTCTTTTGCCCGCCCCTTTCAACACATCCGCGACACCGCCTGCCAACTCCGCCCGCCCGACGGGCGGATCCCTCCCACGCCCCCTCTCCCCATTCCACAATCTCCCTGTTCCGGGAGGGCCGGAATGCAACCCAGAGGAAAACAACGAATGAAGAAGATGGCACCCCTGCTCGTGGCCACCGCGCTCGCCTGCGCCGGCTGCGCCACCCAGCAGCGCAACGAAGCCGCCAGCGCGGCGCCGGCCGCCGCGAGCACCGCGCCTGCCGGCAACGTCAAGGTCGTCAAGTCCCAGGACGGCAGCTTCGAGGGCGAGATCGTGGGCACGCCCGCGCGCAACAGCAGATTCGCCCGCCTGAAGATCGGCATGAACATGGATGAAACGCAGTCCGTTTTGGGCCGCGCCCCGGACCGCTTCCACACTTACGAATCCGGGAAGCGCTGGATCCCCTTCTACTTCGGTAACGATGCGCGCCGGATGCAGGTTCTCTACAAGGGCGAAGGCTGCCTGATCTTCACGGGCGGGAATGCGTGGGGTGGCGGTGGGAGCGACCTGATTCGCATCGAGCACGATGCGGGTGGGGCCTGCTACCAGCCCTGACTCCCCCCGTCATCCCCGCGCAGGCGGGGGGTGGTCTCAACCGGTCAACGCAACGCCATTGATTTTCTCGTTAAGGACGTCCACAGGGAAGCGCCAGC
>NZ_JBUDXE010000028.1:0-25498 GCF_054956735.1 Ramlibacter sp. bp-362 | reverse complement strand
GCGGCCTTTGTCTTGCGTGGCACTCATGCTCCTTGTCGACATGTTATGCCTCACACACGGAATTTCTGACACCCTCAGTGCATTTCGTAGGGTGGCGCGGCCGCAGGCCGCGGAAGGTGAGCAACGCGAACCCCACCGCCCGCCCCGCCCGCACCCCTACCGTCTCTTCCCCCCAAGAATGCTCCCCAACACCCCCCGCGCGATCTCCCGCCCCACCGAACTGCCGATCGTCCGGATCGCCGACTTCGCGAAACTCTCCACCAAGCCTTCACGCTTGCCCCCACGCGGCCCGGTCGACCCGAACAACACGTCCGACAAGCCGCCAAGCGCGCCGCCGTTCGCCGTCGTCGCGCCGCCGACCCCGCCCGTGGCCCCCGCCGCGCCCGCGGCCGCGGCTTCCGCGGCCCGCCCCTTGAGCTTCTCGTACGCCGACTCCCGGTCCTCGGTCTTCTCGTACACCCCGGCCACCAGCGACCCGGCGATCAAGGCTTTCCGCTGCTCGGGCGTGATCGGACCGATCCGGCTGCCCGGCGGGATCACGTACAGCCGTTCCGTCACGCTGGGCCGCCCCTTGGCGTCGAGGAAACTCACCAGCGCCTCGCCGACCGCCAGCTCGGTGATCGCCGCGGCGATGTCCAGCCCCGGCTTCGGCCGCATGGTCTCGGCCGTGGCCTTCACCGCCTTCTGGTCGCGCGGCGTGAAGGCGCGCAGGGCGTGCTGGACGCGATTGCCCAGCTGGGCCAGCACGGCGTCGGGGATGTCCAGCGGGTTCTGCGTCACGAAATAGACGCCCACGCCCTTGGAGCGCACCAGCCGCACCACCAGCTCGATGCGCTCGACCAGCACCTTGGGCGCCTCGTCGAACAGCAGGTGCGCCTCGTCGAAGAAGAACACCAGCCTGGGCTTCTCGGGGTCGCCGACCTCCGGCAGGGTCTCGAACAGCTCCGAGAGCATCCACAGCAGGAAGGTCGCGTACAGCCGCGGGGCGTTCAGCAGCTTGTCGGCCGCCAGGATGTTGACGAGGCCGTGGCCCGCCGCGTCGGTCTGCAGGAAGTCGGCGATGTCCAGCATCGGCTCGCCGAAGAAGCGGTCGCCGCCCTGCGCCTCCACCTGCAGCAGGCCGCGCTGGATCGCGCCCACGCTGGCGGCGCTGATGTTGCCGTACTCCGTGGTGAACTGCTTCGCGTTCTCGCCCACGTACTGGAGCATCGCCCGCAGGTCCTTCAGGTCCAGCAGGAGCAGGCCGTTGGCATCCGCGATCTTGAAGACGATCTGCAGCACGCCCGCCTGCGTGTCGTTGAGGTTGAGCATGCGGGCCAGCAGCAGCGGCCCCATGTCGGTGATCGTGGCACGCACCGGGTGGCCTTGCTCGCCGAAGACGTCCCACAGCGTGGTCGGGCAGGCGAAGGGCTCCGGCGGCGGCAGGCCGCGCTCCTTGACCGCCTCGGCCAGCTTGCCTTCCAGCCGGCCGGGCTGGCTGATGCCCGTCAGGTCGCCCTTCACGTCGGCCAGGAACACCGGCACCCCGATGCGGCTGAAGCCCTCGGCCAGTTTCTGCAGGGTGACCGTCTTGCCCGTGCCTGTCGCCCCGGTGACCAGGCCGTGGCGGTTGGCCAGCCCTGGTAACAGTTGCGCCTCGGTGGCGCCGTTCTGGGCGATCAGCAGCGGTTCGGCCATGGTGCGAAAAGTAGAATGCGGGTCCTGCATAGAGTACAACAGCACAAGAGCAAGGAAGCATTCGTGGCCGGTCACAGCAAATGGGCGAACATCCAGCACCGCAAGGGGCGCCAGGACGAGAAGCGGGGCAAGGTCTGGACGCGGGTGATCCGTGAAATCATGGTCGCGGCCCGCCAGGGCGGGGGCGACCTCTCGGCCAACCCGCGCCTGCGCCTCGCGGTCGACAAGGCCAAGGCGGCCAACATGCCGGCCGACACGATCAAGCGCAACATCGACAAGGCCACCGGCAACCTCGAGGGTGTCAGCTACGAGGAGATCCGCTACGAGGGCTACGGGATCGGCGGCGCCGCGATCATCGTGGACACCATGACGGACAACAAGGTCCGCACCGTGGCCGAGGTGCGCCACGTCTTCAGCAAGTACGGCGGCAACATGGGCACGGAAGGCTCGGTGGCCTTCCAGTTCAAGCACTGCGGCCAGCTGATCCTGGCCCCCGGCACCAGCGAGGACAAGGTGATGGAAGTCGCCCTGGAAGCCGGCGCCGAGGACGTGATCACCGGCGACGACGGCGCGATCGAGGTGCTGACGGCGCCCGGCGACTTCGAGGCCGTCAAGAACGCGCTGGAAGCCGCCGGCCTGAAGCCCGAGCTGGCCGAGGTGACGATGCGGCCGGAGAACACCATCGAGCTCACCGGCGAGGACGCCGCCCGCATGCAGAAGATCGTCGACATGCTGGAAGACCTCGACGACGTACAGGCCGTGTACCACAACGCCGAGATCGACGAGTGAAAGTCCTGGTCATCGGCGGCGGCGGCCGCGAGCACGCGCTGGCCTGGAAGCTGGCGCAGTCCCCCAAGGTGCAGGCGGTCTACGTGGCGCCGGGCAACGGCGGCACGGCGCTCGACCCGCGCCTGGAGAACGTGCCGATCACGGACGTGCGCCAGCTGCGCGACTGGGCCCTCAAGCAGAAGATCGCGCTGACGGTGGTGGGGCCCGAGGCGCCGCTGGCCGCCGGCGTGGTAGACGAGTTCCGCGCGCACGGCCTGCGCATCTTCGGGCCCACGCAGGCGGCCGCCCAGCTGGAGAGCTCCAAGGCCTTCGCCAAGGCCTTCATGGCCAGGCACAAGATCCCGACGGCCGAATACGAGGCCTTCACCGATGCCGCCCAGGCCCACGCCTACGTGGACCGCAAGGGCGCGCCCATCGTCGTCAAGGCCGACGGCCTCGCCGCCGGCAAGGGCGTGGTGGTGGCGATGACGGCCGCCGAGGCGCACGCCGCGATCGACTTCATGCTGCTGGACGACAAGCTGGGCGTGGCCCACAACGCCGGTGGCGCGCGCGTGGTGATCGAGGAGTTCCTGCAGGGCGAGGAGGCCAGCTTCATCGTCCTGTGCGACGGCCGCAACGTGCTGCCGCTCGCGACGAGCCAGGACCACAAGCGCCTGCAGGACGGCGACCAGGGTCCCAACACGGGCGGCATGGGCGCGTATTCGCCGGCCCCGGTGGTCACGCCGGCCGTGCATGCGCGGGCCATGCGCGAGATCATCCTGCCCACGATCAAGGGCATGGAGAAGGATGGCCTGCCGTACACCGGCTTCCTCTACGCGGGCCTGATGATCGACGCCAAGGGGCAGCCGAAGACGCTGGAATTCAACTGCCGCCTCGGTGACCCGGAGACGCAGCCGATCATGATGCGGCTGAAGTCCGACCTGTTCGACGTGCTGATGGCCGCGACCTCCGGCACGCTCGACCAGGTGGAACTGCAATGGGACCGGCGCACGGCGCTGGGCATCGTCATGGCCGCCGCCGGCTACCCGCTGGACCCGCGCAAGGGCGACGTGATCCACGGGCTGCCCAAGGACAGGGAGGACGCCGTCGTGTTCCACGCCGGCACGGCGGCCCAGGAAGGCCATACGGTCACCTCGGGCGGCCGCGTGCTGTGCGTGACGGCCCTGGCCGACACCGTGAAGGCGGCGCAGCAGCACGCCTACGACGTCCTGCGCGGGATCCGCTTCGAGGGCGCGCAGTACCGCCGCGACATCGGCCACCGCGCCATCAAGGGCTGACGTGGAGCAGGGCATCGCCTCGGTGCGGGACTGGCTCACGGGCCTGCAGCAGCGCATCACGACGGCCTGCGGCGCCATCGACGGCCAGCCCTTCCGCGCCGACGCCTGGCGCAAGGACCCGGGCGAGCCGCTGCAGGGCGAAGGCGTCACCATGATCCTGGAGGACGGCGCCGTGTTCGAGCGCGCCGGCTGCGCCTTCTCGCAGGTCACCGGGCCCAGGCTGCCGCCCTCGGCGACGCAGCACCGGCCGGAACTCGTGGGCGCCTCCTTCGAGGCCATGGGCGTCTCGCTTGTGTTCCACCCGCGCAACCCGTACGCGCCGACGGTGCACATGAACGTGCGCATGCTGGCCGCGCTGCCGGCGAACGCCGCGCCGGTCTACTGGTTCGGCGGCGGCATGGACCTCACGCCCTATTACGGCGAGGAGGAGGACGCCGTCCACTTCCACGCCGCCTGCCGCGACAGCCTGCAGCCCTTCGGCGCCGACAAGTACCCGCGCTTCAAGGCCTGGTGCGACGACTACTTCTTCCTGAAGCACCGCGACGAGCCGCGCGGCATCGGCGGCATCTTCTTCGACGATTTCTTCGAGGACGGCTTCGAGCGCAGCTTCGCGCTACTTCGGTCCGTGGGCGACGCCTTCCTGCCCGCCTACCTGCCGATCCTGCAGCGCCGCAAGGACACCCCGTACGGCGAGCGCGAGCGCCAGTGGCAGCTGCTGCGCCGCGGCCGCTACGTGGAGTTCAACCTCGTGTGGGACCGCGGCACGCACTTCGGCCTGCAGTCGGGCGGCCGCACCGAGTCCATCCTGATGTCCATGCCGCCGCTCGCCTCCTGGGCCTATCAGCAGCGCCCGGAACCGGGCTCGCGCGAGGAGCAGCTGCTGCAGCGCTTCCTGGTGCGGAAGGACTGGGTTTGAGCGGATCCCCGCAGCGCGTCGGCATGTTCGGCGGCGCCTTCGATCCGCCCCACCGCGCCCACCTGGCGCTGGCGCAGGCGGCCGTGCGGCAGCTCGCGCTCGACCGCCTCTACGTCTTCCCCACGGGGAACGCCTGGCACAAGGACCGCACGCTCACGCCCGCGGCGCACCGCCTCGCCATGGCGCGGCTGGCCTTCGAGGGCCTTCCCGCCGTCCAGGTCGACGACCGCGAGCTCAGGCGCAGCGGCCCCACCTACAGCGTCGACACCCTGCGCGAGCTGCAGGAAGAGCACCCGGGCGCGCAGCTGTTCCTGCTCATGGGCGAGGACCAGGCCGGCGGCTTCAGCCGCTGGCACGCCTGGCAGGAGATCGCGCGGCTGGCCATCCTGTGCGTGGCCGGACGCGGCACGGGCGAGGGCGTCGCCGCGCTGCGCGCGCTCCCGGGCGTGCGCGTGGAGGCGCTGCAGCTGCCGCAGATGCCCGAGAGCGCCACCGGAATCCGAGCCCGGCTGACAGCGGGGCAGGACAGCGCCGATCTGGTTGGGCCAGCGGTTGCCAGTTATATTGAATCCCACCACCTCTACCGACCCACCTGATGACGACAGAAGCCGCCGCCAAGAAGGACACGCAGAAACTCCAGAGGGCCATCGTCGATGGCCTCGAGGACGTGAAAGGACAGGACATCCAGGTGTTCAACACGGAGCACCTCTCGCCGCTGTTCGAACGCGTGATCGTGGCGTCCGGCAACTCGAACCGGCAGACTAAGGCGCTGGCCTCCAGCGTCGTGGACGCCGTGCGCGAGGCCGGCTTCCCCAAGCCGCGCATCGAGGGCGAGGAGAACGGCGAGTGGATCATCGTCGACTGCGGCGCGGCCGTCGCGCACATCATGCAGCCGGCGATCCGCCAGTACTACCACCTCGAGGAGATCTGGGGCGAGAAGCCGATCCGGCTGCGCCTCGGCGCGCCCAAGCCGGTGGCGCCGGTGAAGGCCCCCGCGCCGGCCGCGAAGAAGGCGCCGAATCCGTCCCTGCGCCGCAGCAGCGCCGCCAAGACGGCGGAACGCGAGGCCAGCGCCGCCGCGAAGAAGACGGCGGCGAAGAAGACGCCGGCCAAGGCCGCGACGAGCACGGCGCGCACGGCCGCCGGCCAGGCCGCGCTCAAGGCGCCGGTCGCCGCGAAGAAGCGGGTCGCCGGCAAGACGCCGGGGCAGGGCGCGGCCGCCAAGGCCGCCGTGCGCCGGTTGCCGGCGAAATCCGCCACGGCGAAGAAGTCCACCGGCCACAAGGCCTGAGCGTGCGCCTGCTGGTGGTCGCCGTCGGCCAGCGGGTGCCCGACTGGGCGCAGACGGCCTGGGACGACTACGCCAAGCGCTTCCCGCCGGAACTCCGGCTGGAGCTCAAGGCCGTCAAGACCGAGCCGCGGGCCTCCAAGGCCCTGCCCACGCTGCTGGCCGCGGAGCGCGAACGCATCGTCGCGGCCATCCCCAAGGGCGCCCGCATCGTGGCGCTGGACGAACGCGGCACGGCGCTCACCACGGTGGCGCTGGCCGCGAAGCTCAAGGCCTGGCCGCTGGAGAACGACACGGTGGCGCTGGTGATCGGCGGCCCCGACGGGCTGGAGCCCGCCTTTCGCGACGGCGCGCACGAGCGCATCCGCCTGTCGGACCTCACGCTGCCGCACGCGATGGTGCGCGTGCTGCTGGCCGAGCAGCTCTATCGCGCCTGGTCGATCAACGCGGGACACCCCTACCACCGTGAGTGAGTTCATCTACCTCGCCTCGCAGAGCCCGCGGCGGCGGCAGTTGCTGGAGCAGCTGGGCGTGCGCCACGAGCTGCTGCTGCCCGATGCCGACGAAGACAGCGAGGCGCTGGAGGCCGTGCGCCCCGGCGAGGCGCCCGCGGCCTATGTCCGGCGGGTGACCGGCCTCAAGCTGGATGCCGCGCTGGCGCGCCTGCGCCGCCGCGGCCTGCCGCCGGCGCCCGTTCTGTGCTCCGACACCACGGTCGCCCTGGGCCGCACGATCTACGGCAAGCCCGCGGACGCCGCCGACGCGGTGCGCATGCTGCGCGAGCTCTCCGGGCACACGCACCGGGTGCTGACCGCCGTGGCCGTGCAGTCCGGCCGCAAGCGGCGGGAGGCCCTCAGCGACTCGCGGGTGCGCTTCGCGCCCATGACGCCGGCGCAGATCCAGGCCTACGTGGCCAGCGGCGAGCCCATGGGCAAGGCCGGCGCCTATGCGGTGCAGGGCCGGGCGGCGGCGCACATCGAGCGCATCGCCGGCTCGTACACCGGCATCATGGGCCTGCCGCTGCACGAGACGGCCGGTCTGTTGCGGGACTGCGGCATCCGGATCTGAGGCGGTCGGTTATCCTCCGGCGACACATGCAGCAGGACATCCTGGTCAACTGGTCGCCGCAGGAAACACGCGTCGCGATCGTCGAGAACGGCGCCGTGCAGGAACTGCACGTGGAGCGCACGCTCGAGCGCGGGCTGGTCGGCAACATCTACCTCGGCAAGGTGGCCCGGGTGCTGCCCGGCATGCAGTCGGCCTTCATCGACATGGGGCTGGAGCGGGCCGCCTTCCTGCACGTGGCCGACGTCTGGCAGCGCCAGCCCGATGGCGAGCCGCCGGCGCTGGCGCGCAACTCGCAGGTGCAGGTGCCCATCGAGAAGCAGGTCTTCGAGGGCCAGTCGCTGATGGTGCAGGTGATCAAGGACCCGATCGGCACCAAGGGCGCGCGCCTGTCCACCCAGATCAGCATCGCCGGCCGGCTGCTTGTGTTCCTGCCGCAGGACGACCACGTGGGCGTCTCGCAGAAGATCCCGGCCGAGCAGCGCGACGCCCTGCGGCGGCGCCTCAACAAGCTGGTGGGCGAGGCCGGCGGCGGCTTCATCCTGCGCACCAACGGCGAGGAGGCGAGCGACGAGGAGCTCGCCGAGGACATCGCCTACCTGCGCAAGACCTGGGCGCGCATCCGCGAGTCGGCGACGAAACTGCCGCCCACCTCGCTGCTGCACCAGGACCTGAACCTGCTGCAGCGCGTGCTGCGCGACCTCGTGACCGAGGCGACGCAGACCATCCGCATCGACTCGCGCGAGCAGTTCGCGCTGCTCGCGGAATTCGGCCGGGAGTTCATGCCGGCCGCGGCCAGCAAGCTGCAGCTGTACAAGGGCGAGCGCCCGATCTTCGACCTGTACTCGGTGGACGAGGAGATCGCCCGCGCGCTCGGCCGGCGCGTGGACCTGAAGTCCGGCGGCTACCTGATCGTGGACCAGACCGAGGCGCTGACCACGATCGACGTCAACACCGGCGGCTACGTCGGCTCGCGCAACTTCGACGACACGATCTTCAAGACCAACCTCGAGGCGGCGCACGCCATCGCGCGGCAGCTGCGGCTGCGCAACCTGGGCGGCATCATCATCGTGGACTTCATCGACATGCAGCGCGAGGACCACCGCGACGCCGTGCTGGCCGAGTTCCGCAAGCAGCTCGCGCGCGACCGGGTGAAGACCATGGCCGGCGGCTTCTCGCAGCTGGGCCTGGTGGAGATGACGCGCAAGCGCACGCGCGAGTCGCTCGCGCACATGCTGTGCGAGCCGTGTCCCTTGTGCCAGGGCAAGGGCACGGTGCGCACGCCGCGCACGGTCGCCTACGACATCCTGCGCGAGATCCTGCGCGAGGCGCGCCAGTTCAACCCGCGCGAGTACCGGGTGATCGCCGCGCCCAAGGTGATCGAGCTGTTCCTGGACGAGGAGAGCCAGCACCTGGCGGGGCTGTCGGACTTCATCGGCAAGCCGATCTCGCTGCAGAGCGAGTCGGCCATGGGCCAGGAGCAGTACGACATCGTCCTGCTGTGACGGGGCGGGCCCGTAGAATCCGGGCCTGACTCCTTACGTCCTCCCATGAAGATTTCCGTCATCGGCTCCGGCTACGTGGGCCTCGTCACCGGCGCCTGCCTGGCCGACACCGGCAACCACGTGCTGTGCATCGACCTCGATGCCGGCAAGATCGCCCGCCTCCAGCAGGGCCAGATCCCCATCCACGAGCCGGGCCTCGACGCGGTCGTGGCGCGCGGCCTGGAGGCCGGGCGGCTGCGCTTCTCCACCAGCTACGACGATGCCGTCGCGCACGCGGCCGTGGTCTTCATCGCCGTGGGCACGCCCTCCGACGAGGATGGCTCGGCCGACCTGAGCCATGTGCTGGCCGCCGCCCGCGAGCTGGGCCGGCGCATGAACCGCGACACGCTGGTGATCGTCAAGTCCACGGTGCCGGTGGGCACCAGCGAGCGCGTGAAGCAGGCGCTGCAGGAGGAACTGCGCGCGCGCGGCGTCGCGCACCGCGCCAGCATCGCCTCCAACCCCGAGTTCCTGAAGGAAGGCCTGGCGGTCGAGGACTTCATGCGGCCGGACCGCATCGTCGTGGGCCTGGAAGCCGGCGACACGGCCGCGCGCGACACCTTCCGCGAGATGTACGCGCCCTTCAACCGCAACCACGACCGCATCTTCTTCATGGACGTGCGCTCGGCGGAGTTCACCAAGTACGCGTCCAACTGCATGCTGGCCGTGCGGATCTCCTTCATGAACGAGCTGGCCAACCTGGCCGACCGGCTGAAGGTGGACATCGAGCAGGTGCGCCGCGGCGTCGGCGCCGACCCGCGCATCGGGCCGCACTTCCTCTACGCCGGCGCCGGCTTCGGCGGCTCCTGCTTCCCCAAGGACCTGCGGGCGCTGATCCACACCTCGGAAGAGTCGGGCGAGCCGGCCGAACTGATGCGCGCGGCGCAGAACGTGAACACGCGGCAGCGCCGGCTGCTGGCCGACAAGATCCTGCGCCACTTCGGCGGCGACCTGAAGGGCCGCACCATCGCGATGTGGGGCCTGGCCTTCAAGGCCAACACCGACGACGTGCGCGAGGCCTCCAGCCTGGCCATCATCGACGTGCTGCTGCAGGCGGGCGCCAAGGTACGCGCCTACGACCCCGCCGCGGCAGAAACCGCGGGCCGGGCGCTGCAGGGCCGCCAGGGCGTGCAGTTCGTGGCGTCCGCCCGGGACGCGGTGGCCGGCGCCGACGCGCTGGCGGTGGTCACCGAATGGCTGGAGTTCCGCAGCCCCGACTTCGAGGAGCTGGCCCGCCAGCTGAAGGCCAAGGTGATCTTCGACGGCCGCAACCTCTACGACCCGCTGGCTGTCCGCCGGGCCGGCCTCGCCTACGAAGGCATAGGCCGCAGCGCCGTCGGCGCCTGACCGCCCTTACTCCCTCTCCCGCTTGCGGGAGAGGGCCGGGGTGAGGGCCTCCCCGCCCGCCACCACCGACCGGAACACCTCCTCCATCGCATCGCACATCACCGCGAGCGTGCAGTGCTCCAGCGCGAATTCCCGCGCCGCCTGTCCGAGCCGCTCGCGCTCCGCCGGATCGTCCATCAGCCGCGCGATCGCACCTGCGATCGCGCCGGCATCCTGCGGCGGCACGATCAGCGCCGTACGGCCGTCGTGCGCGACGTCGGAGATGCAGCCGACGTGCGTGGTGACGCTGGGCAGGCCGCACAGCATGGCCTGCATCAGCGCCTGCGGCACGCCTTCGTTGGCGTACGAGGGCAGCACGAACAGGTCCATCGCGCGCATCCAGCGCTCGGGGTTGGCATCGTGGCCGACGAAGCGCACGACCTCCGCCAGCCCCGCGGCCGCCACCTGCGCCTGCACCTCTTCCATCTTGGGGCCCTCGCCCACGATGAGGAGCTGCAGCGTGCGGCCGGCCTGGTGCAGCTGCTGCACGGCCTCGACCAGGAAGCGGTGGCCCTTCCAGCTGCGCACCCCGGCGACGATGCCCACCGTGAACACCTGCGGCAGGCCCAGCTGGGCGCGCGCCGCCGCGGCGTCGCCCGGAAAGAAGCGCGCGGGGTCGACGCCGGTCGGCACGGAGCGGATCGGCATGCGGAACCCGTTCACGTCGATGAGCGTCCGGCGCAGCACCTCGCCCGTGGTGACGATCGCCGCGGCCCGGTTGTAGACCCAGGCGGTGGTGGCCTTGCGGGAGACCGCGGCCGTGGTGTGCCGCGTGCGCACCAGCGGCACCGGCCGCGCGATCATCACGTTGGCCAGCGCCGTCATCCAGCCGTCGTGGGAGCTGTGCGTGTTGACGACGTCGAAGCCGCCGCTGCGCAGCAGCTCGCGCATCGCGAACACGCCGCGCAGGCTCTTGCGCCCGATCGGCACGTCGTGCACGCGGAAGCCCGCGCGCGCGGCCTCCTGGTGGATGCGGGCCGTCTTCGGCGCGGCCAGTTCCAGCACGTGGCCGCGCTCGCGCAGGCCCTGCATCTCGGCGACGACGCGCATTTCCTGGCCGCCCCAGCCGTCGGAGGATTCGGTGTGGAGGATCTTCATGGCAGCGAGGGCGTGCCCAGCAGGCGGGCGTAGAGGGCGAGGTAGTCGTCGGTCATGCGATCGATGCCGTAGGGCTCCATCGCGCGGCGGGCGGCGGCGCCGAGCGCGCGGGCATGGTCGCGCGCCAGCAGGTCGGTCATGGCGCGGGCGAGGGCGGGCACGTCGAAGGCATCGACCACGTGGCCCGATTCCGGCGACAGCAGTTCGGCGACGCCGCAGCCCGTCGTCGTGATGGCCGGCAGGCCGCAGGCCATCGCCTCCAGCACCGCATTGGATTGCGGGTCGTACAGGGTCGGCAGCACGAAGGCGTCGGCGCCGTGGTACCAGGGCAGCACGTCGTTCTGCGGCCCGGCGAAGCGCACCGCATCGGCGATGCCCATGCTGGCGGCGAGCTTCTCGTAGCGGGCCAGGTGCTTGTCGTGCCCGACGACGACCAGCAGCGCGCGGTCGCGCAGGCCACCCGCGGCGAAAGCCCGCAGCGCGCCTTCCACGCCCTTGCGCTCGAAGCCGGAGCCCACGAACAGGAACACGGTGCGGTCGTCTGGCCAGCCCAGGCGAGCGCGGGCGGCCGCGCGCTCCGCCGGCTCCGGCGGACGGAAGCGCTGCAGGTCGATGCCGTTGCGGATCACCACCATCTTGTCGGCCGGGACGCCGTAGTGGCGCGCGATCTCGTCGCGCACCATCTCCGAATTGCAGACGATGCAGCGCAGCGCCGGGTGCTGGAACATCTCCTTCTCGGTGCGCAGCAGCATCCGGTGGTGCAGGCTCAGCGCGTCCGCGAGGCGCCGCGCCCAGCCGCCCTTGCGGCCCCGCAGCGCCAGCCACTGGCGGTGCACGCCGTCGCCCGCGCGGTACACCGGCAGCCCGGGGATGCGCTCGTGCGACTGGACGAGGTCGAAGCCCTCGCGCGCCACGGTCTCGCGGACCGCGCGGCCGAAGGCCTGGTCGCGCCAGCGGCGCCCGACGTGGAAGCCGCCCAGTTCCATGAAGCGCACGTTGGAGGGCAGCCCGAACTCGCCCGAGCGCGGCCACTTGCGCGCGATCATCGTCAGTTCGACGCCGCGGCCGGCCAGCGCCTGCGCGATGCGCTGCACGAAGCGTTCGGCGCCGCCGGCGGGGTTCCAGCTGCCGCGCACGAGCGCGATGCGCGGCGGCTTCAACGCGCGCCTCCCTGCTGGCGGTACAGGCGGGCGTAGAGCCCGTCCTGCGCCAGCAGCGCCGCGTGCGATCCGCTCTCGAGGATCCGCCCCTGTTCCAGCACGACGATGCGGTCCGCGTGTTCCACCGTCGACAGGCGGTGCGCGATGATCAGCGTGGTGCGGCCGGCCATCAGGCGCTGCATCGCCTCCTGCACCAGGCGCTCCGACACCGTGTCCAGGGCCGAGGTCGCCTCGTCGAGGATCAGGATGGGCGCGTCCTTGTAGAGCGCCCGCGCGATCGCGAGCCGCTGGCGCTGGCCGCCGGAGAGCTGCGTGGCGTTGTGGCCGGTCACCGTCTGCAGCCCTTCGGGCAGCGCGTCGACCATCTCCTGCAGGTTGGCCGCCTGCACGCAGCGCGCCAGCCGCTCGGGATCGGGCGGGTTCTCCAGCGCGATGTTGGCGGCGACCGTGTCGTTGAACATCACCACGTCCTGGCTCACCAGCGCGAACTGCGAGCGCAGCGCGTCCAGCTGCCACTCGGCGACGTCGACCCCATCCAGCAGAACGGCGCCGCCATCGGGCAGCACGAAGCGCGGCAGCAGGTTGGCCAGCGTGCTCTTGCCGGACCCCGAGGGCCCGACCAGGGCGACGATCTCGCCCGGCGCGATGGACAGGCTGACGCCGTCGAGGGCGGGCACCGCGTCCTCGCGGTAGCGCACGCGCACGTCGCGCAGTTCGATGCGGCCCTGGGCGCGGCCGGGCGCGTGCGTGCCGCCGCTTTCCGGTTCGACGTTGGACAGCAGCTCGCGCGCCCGCGCCACCGCGGCCAGGCCGCGCGTGATCGGCGCCGCGGCCTGCGACAGGTGCTTGACGGGAGCCACCAGCATCAGCATGGCGGTGATGAAGGCCGCGAAGGTGCCCACCGAGATGCCGCCGCGGCTTTGCCACAGCGCGATGACGATCACCGCCGACAGCGACGCGGCCGACACGAGGTGCATGATGGGCGTGAGCGCCGCCGCCGCCGCCGCGGACTTGAGCGCCAGCCGCCGCAGGCCGCGCCCGAGGCCGTCGAAGCGCTCCGCCTGGGCCGCCTGCGCGCCGTGCAGGCGCACGACGCGCGCGGCCAGCACGTTCTCCTCCACCACGTAGGCGAGGTCGTTGGTCGCGGCGTGCGCGCTGCGCGCGATCGTGTAGAGCCGCCGCGTCACGAGGCGGATGATCCAGGCCACGGCGGGCACGATCAGGAACACGATCAGCGTGAGCTGCCAGTTCAGGTAGATCAGGTAGACCAGCAGGGCGACGGTCGTCGCGCTGTCCTTCAGCAGGCCGATGACGGATCCCACCAGCATGCCCATGCCGCTCTGCACCTCGAACACCACGGTGTTGGACAGGGCGGTGGCGTTCTCGCGCGCGAACAGCGACAGCCGGGCCTCGAGCAGGCGGTCGAACATCGCCGTGCGCAGCTTCATCAGGCCGTCCTGCGCGATGCGCGCGAGCGCGATGTCGGCCAGGAAGCCGGTGATGCCGCGCACGGTGAACAGCAGCATCAGCGCCACCGGGATCAGCCACGGGTTCAGGTGCCCGCCCGGCTGGAAGCCCTCGTCGAGGAGCGGCTTCAGCAGCGCGGGAACCAGGGGTTCGAGGGCGGACGAGATCACGGTGCAGATGACCGCACCGACCCAGAACTTGCGCGAGCCGGCAAAGAAGGGGAGCAGCCACCGCACCACGCCCATGTCGATGCGGATCACGAGGTTCTCTCCGAAGGGAGTGAGTGGGGAAGGCGGGATTATGCCGGGTCGCCCGCGCGGGGCCCGGCGGGGGCGGTCAGGCCTGCCGCTCCATCAGCCACAGGCGAAGATATTTGTAATAGGTGGTCTGCGCGTTGTAGACGGCCAGCGCGAATCCCAGGCGCCCGTCGCGGAAGCCCTGGCGCAACAGGTAGGTGCGGAAGAACGCCCAGAAGCCGCTCGCGAGCGCGCGCGAGAAGGAAGAACGCCGGCCCTGGTCGCGCGCGTCGATGGCGGCGCCGCGCGAATAGCGATTGAGCTTCTCCAGCACGTCGTCGAGGTCGCGATAGCTGTAATGGATAATGGGCGAACGCAGGTCGGCGCGCCGGCCCTGCACCGTCATGTGGGCGTGCAGGAAGTGCTCGGTGAAGCCGGCGAGCTCGCGCCGCACGAGGCGCAGCGTGTAGTCGGGACGCCACCCGCCGTGGTCCATGAACTGGCCGCAGAAACTGGAATGGCGCGGCAGGCGGTATCCTTCGGCCACGGGCTGCGCGATGGCGGCGCGGATTTCGGCGGCGAGTTCCTCCGTGATCCGCTCGTCGGCATCCAGCGAGAGGACCCAGTCACCGGTCGCCAGTGAAATCCCTCGCTGCTGTTGCTTGCCATAGCCCGGCCAGTCGGTAACATGCACCTTCGCCCCCGCTTCGCTCGCCACCGATGCCGTCGCATCCGTGCTGGAGGAGTCGAGGACGATGACCTCGTCGGCGAAGGCGGCGCTGCGCACGCAGTCGGCGATCTGGTGCGCCTCGTTGCGCGCGGCGATGATCACGGAGAGGGTGGGTCGGGACATGCGATGATTTTCTCAGACCGCCCCGATGGAACTGAATCGATGGGAGCAAGACCAAGCAGCATGGATCCGATAACGCATTTCCGGCGCCGCGCCTTCCTCGCCGCGGGAGGCACGCTCGCGGCCCTTCCCGCCCTGGCGCAGTTCCGCGTCGAGGTCACCGGCGTCGGCCTCACGCAACTGCCGATCGCGATCGCCCCGTTCCGCGGCGAGGCCGAACTGCCCCAGAAGGTGGCCGCCATCGTGCAGGCCGACCTGGAACGCAGCGGCCAGTTCCGCGCCGTGGACCCGAGCGGCGCAGCCGGCCTGGACGAGACCAGCCGCCCCGACCTGAGCCCCTGGCGCCAGAAGGCCGCCGACTCGCTCGTGCTGGGCAGCGCGACCCGCCTGGCCGACGGCCGCTGGGACGTGCGCTTCCGCCTGTGGGACGTCGTGCGCGGCCAGAGCCTGGCCGCCGACGGCTTCGTGGTGGTCGCCGCCGACCTGCGGCTGGCGGCGCACCGCATCGCGGACATGGTCTACGAGAAGCTCACGGGCGACAAGGGCGTGTTCTCCACGCGCATCGCCTACGTCACCAAGGCCGGCCCCCGCTACAACCTGTGGGTGGCCGACGCCGACGGCGAGAACGCGCAGTCCGCGCTGGCGAGCACCGAGCCGATCATCTCGCCCGCCTGGTCGGCCAACGGCCGGCAGCTGGCCTACGTGTCCTTCGAGTCGCGCAAGCCCGTGGTGTACGTGCACGACATCGCCAGCGGCCGCCGCCGGCTGATCGCCAACTTCCGCGGCTCCAACAGCGCGCCGGCCTGGGCGCCCGACGGCCGCACGCTGGCCGTGACGCTCACGCGCGACGGCGGCTCGCAGCTGTACACGATCCCGGCCACGGGCGGCGAGCCGAACCGGCTCACGCAGTCCGGCAGCATCGACACCGAGCCGCTGTACTCCGCCGACGGCAGCAGCATCTACTTCGTCAGCGACCGTGGCGGCGCGCCGCAGATCTATCGCATGCCCGCCACGGGCGGCACGCCGCAGCGCGTGACCTTTACAGGGTCTTACAACATTTCCCCGGCCCTCAGTCCCGACGGACGGTGGCTGGCCTACATTTCCCGCATCAGCGGCGCCTTCAAGCTGCAGGTGATGGAACTCGCCACCGGCAACGTGCAGTCCCTCACGGAGACCACCGCCGACGAAAGCCCGAGCTTCGCCCCGAACGGCCGGCTGATCATCTACGCCACGCGCCAGGGTGGCGCCGAGGCGTTGATGACCACCACCCTCGACGGCAAGATCAAGGCGCGCCTGCCCGGCAAGGGCGGCGACATCCGCGAGCCCGACTGGGGCCCCTTTCAGCGATGAACTATCAGGAGATCCATGGAATGAAGCAGCGTCTGTTTCTGGCTGTCGCATTCGCGGCTGCGCTGGCCGGCTGCGCCAGCGGCGTGAAGCTCGATGACGTCCCGGTGGAGGACCGTTCCGGCACGGCCGCCACGCAGCCCGGCGCGCTGCCCGGCGGCGGCGGCCAGAGCCAGGTGCAGCCGGTGCAGGCCGACACCGCCGAGGCCTCGCGCGCGGGCCCGGTCAACGTGGCGCGCATCATCTACTTCGACTACGACAGCTACGTGATCAAGCCGGAGTTCCAGACGCTGCTGGAGCAGCACGCGCGCTTCCTCAAGGCCAACGACCGCCGCCACGTCGTGATCGAGGGCCACACCGACGAACGCGGCGGCCGCGAATACAACCTGGCCCTGGGCCAGCGCCGCTCCGAAGCCGTGCGCCGCGCGCTCGAGCTGCTGGGCGTGAAGGATGCGCAGGTCGAGGCCGTCAGCTTCGGCGAGGAGAAGCCCGCCGTGCCCGGCAACGACGAATCGGCCTGGTCGCAGAACCGCCGCGCGGAGATCGCCTACCGATGAAGCTGCAACGTCACGCACTGGCCGCGGCGCTCGCCGGCGCGGCGCTGTTCACCACCGGCGCGCAGGCCGCGCTGTTCGAGGACGACGAGGCCCGCCGCGCCATCCTGGAGCTGCGCCAGCGCGTCGAGCAGCAGCGCCAGGGCCTCGCCGAGGACCTGCGCCGCGCCAACGAGGAAAACGCGACGCTGCGCCGCAGCCTGCTGGACCTGCAGAGCCAGATCGAGCAGCTGCGCGGCGAGGTCGCGCGGCTGCGCGGCTCCGACGAGCAGCTGGCCCGCGACCTGGCCGACGTGCAGAAGAACCAGCGCGACATCGCGCAGGGCGTGGACGAGCGCCTGCGCAAGTTCGAGCCGGTGCAGGTGAACGTCGACGGCCGCGAGTTCAGCGCCGACCCGGCCGAGCAGCGCGACTTCGAGGCGGCCCTGGGCGCCTTCCGCAGGGGCGACTTCGTCGCCGCGCAGACTGCCTTCGCCGACTTCGTGAAGCGCTACCCCGGCAGCGGCTACCGGCCGACGGCGCTGTTCTGGCTGGGCAATGCCCAGTACGCCAACCGCGACTACCGCGGCGCCATCGCCAACTTCCGCGCGCTGCTGCAGCAGGCGCCCGACCATCCGCGCGCGCCCGAGGCCGTGCTGTCGATCGCCAACTGCCAGATCGAGCTGAAGGACAACGCCAGCGCCCGCAAGACGCTGGACGACCTGGTCAAGGCCTACCCGCAATCCGAGGCGGCCAGCGCCGCGCGGGAGCGGCTCGCGCGCCTGCGCTGAAGCACCCGCACGCGGGCGGCGCATGACGCACCTGGACGAGGCGGCGGACCTGCAGCGCCGCTTCGGCGGCCTGGAGCGGCTCTACGGCGTCGAGGGCGCCGCGGCGATCCGCCGCGCGCACGTCGCCGTGGTCGGCATCGGCGGCGTCGGCTCCTGGGCCGCGGAAGCGCTGGCGCGCAGCGGCGTCGGCGCGCTGACGCTGGTCGACCTGGACCACGTCGCCGAATCCAACATCAACCGCCAGGTCCACGCGCTCGAGGGCACGCTGGGCCAGGCCAAGGTGCTGGCGATGCAGGAACGCATCGCGCAGATCCATCCGCGCTGCCGCGTGAACACCGTCGAGGAATTCGTGGAGCCGGACAACTGGCCCATGCTGCTGCCCGAAGGCGTGGACGCGGTGATCGACGCCTGCGACGAACTGAAGGCGAAGACGGCCATGGCCGTGTGGGCGCGCGAGAAGAGGGCGCTGTTCATCGCCTGCGGCGCCGCAGGCGGCAAGCGCCTGGCGCACCAGGTGGACCTGGACGACCTGGCCCGCACCACGCACGACCCGCTGCTGGCCCAGCTGCGCTACCGCCTGCGCCGTTTCCACGGCGCGCCCAAGGAGGGCAAGACCATCGGCGTTCCATGCGTCTTCAGCCGCGAGGCGGTGGCGCCGCCCGACCCGTCCTGCGCGATCGAGGGCGACGGGTCGCTGAACTGCCACGGCTACGGTTCGGTGGTGAGCGTCACGGCCACCTTCGGCCAGGTCGCCGCGGGCTGGGTGCTCGATCGCATCGCGACCGGCCGGAAAGCGGGAAAAGGCACGCTATAATCGCGGGCTTTGCTGCTGGCTTCGGCCGGCGGCAATCGGTTGGGACGTTAGCTCAGTTGGTAGAGCAGCGGACTTTTAATCCGTTGGTCGCAGGTTCGAATCCTGCACGTCCTACCAAGCCTTCCGGGGCCTGCCGTTCGCGAGAGCGGCAGGCCCTTTTCGCTGGTCTCAGCGCTTCTTGTGCAGCACGTGGACGATCTCGTCGCCCCGCTGCTCCTGCGACAGCAGTTCGTAGTTCACCATGTAGCGCGCGAGCGCCTGGAACTCGGCGATCGTCTGTCCGGAATTGGTGAGGACCCTCAGCACCTGGCCGGGCTGCATCGCGCGCAATGCACGGTGCGCGCGCAGGATGTGCAGCGGCGAGCTGATGCCGCGGGCATCGATCTCCTGCGTGGCGGCGGGGGCGGCGGTGCTGGACATGCTGGTTCTGCCTCATGCGCTCTTGTCCGACAGGATATACCCTCGGCCGCGAAGAACAATGCACCTCCGGTGGCATCGCCGCCTACAAGAAGGGAAGAAACACCATGGAGAAGAGTCCTGCATTCGCGCCGCGGCTGCTGGCCGCGGCCGTCCTCGCGCTGGTTGCCGCCACCGGCCACGCGCAGACCAGCAGCGGTACCGCGAGCACCACGCCGGCGCCGACGGTGCGCGGCGACCGCAACGCGACCATCACCACCCAGGTGCAGCGCAACGTCCCCCGGCCGCAACGGCGCGCCGCGAGCCGCCAGGCGGGCGAGGCCGCGAGCCGCTTCCGCCCGGCGGACCCGGTGGGCGGCGACCAGCCCGACGTGCTGCTGGACATCCCCAACCTGTCGGTGGACGAGATCAAGCTGGAGGTACAGAACCTGCAGGCGCACGTGTCGCTGGACGCGCGCGTGGCCAACCTGGTGAAGATCACGGCCGGCGTCGACGCCGGCATCGAGAAGGTCAACCTGGACATCAAGGGCGTGCAGGCGACGGTGCTGCTGATCGTGCGGCTCGACAACGTGCGCGAGATCATCGACAAGACGCTCACCACCCTGGACAACAACCCGCAGCTGGTGGACCGGCTGCTGCAGTCCGTGGACAACACCGTCGACACGGTCGGCGGCGTGGCGAACACGGCGCTGCAACCGGGCGGGGTGATCTCGCAGACCGTCAACACGCTGGGCCAGACCGTCAACCGGACCGTGGACACGGCGGGCAACATCGTCGAGCGCACCCTGGACCAGAGCGGCAACCTGCTGAACATGCGCACCGTCGGCCGCGCGCTGGACCTCCCGGTGCTGCGCGAGACCACCAACACGGCGGGTCAGGTGGTGCGCCAGGTGCGTGATGCCAGCGGCGCCGTGATCGAGCTGACGCTGGACCGCGCCGGGCAGGTGGTGGGGTCGCGCGTGCTGGGCGGAGCGGCGACGGGCGCCTCGGCCGGCGGCACGACCGGCGTCACGCGTCCGGGCGCCGTGCCTCCGCCGGCCGCGCCCGCGCGCTAGCCTTTCCATAGCGCAGCTTCATCGCCAGCACGCAGCAGGCCATCACCAGGCTGAGGCTGTTGGCGACCATCATGGGCGTCTCGCCCAGCACGATGCCGTAGGCCAGCCACACCGCGATGCCGGCCGTGAAGATGGTGTACATGCGCAGCGAGATGCCGCTCACGTCCTTGGTGCGCCAGGTACGCCAGGCCTGGGGAATGAAGGCGGCCGTGGTGAGCGTGGCCGCGGCGTAGCCGAGCATGTCGGAAACCTGCATGTCGTTCTGGTGGTGCGGTCGTGCAGCCACCATTGCAGCGCAGGCGGGCTGCCCGGCCGATAGGCCGGGCCAGCGATCGCGTGTCAGCCGGGCACTGACCCGGCCTCGGCGGCCTCGATCTCGCCCGAGAGCTCCAGCCAGCGTTCCTCCAGGGCGGCGAGTTCGTCCGTGGCGGCCTTGAGCCGCCGGCCCGCCTCGGCGATCTCGGGCGGCGGCAGGACGGTGGCCAGCTGGGCCTCCAGTCGCGCCTTCTCGCCTTCCAGCGTGGCCATGCGGCGTTCCGCCTGCTCCAGCTCCTTCTTCAGCGGCTTCAGCCGGCTGGCCAGCTGCTGCCGCTGCGCCGCCTGCTGCTTGCGCTGCTCCTGCGGCGTGAGCCGCGGCTCGGCCGCTTCCTGCGCGCGCCCGGCCGGGGCCGCCGACGGGTCGCGCAGGCGGCGGGCCTCGTCCAGCAGGTAACGCTGGTAGTCGTCGAGGTCGCCGTCGAAGGGCGCCACGCTGCCGCGGCCGACCAGCCAGAACTCGTCGCACACGGAGCGCAGCAGGGCGCGGTCGTGGCTCACCAGCATGACGGTGCCCTCGAACTCGTTCAGCGCCACCGAGAGCGCCTCGCGCGTGGCGAGGTCCAGGTGGTTGGTCGGCTCGTCCAGGAGAAGGAGGTTGGGGCGCTGCCACACGATCATGGCCAGCACCAGCCGCGCCTTCTCGCCGCCGCTCATGGTGCCCACGGCCTGCTGCACCATGTCGCCGGTGAACAGGAACTGGCCCAGGTAGTTGCGCAGGTCCTGCTCGCGGTCGGACTGGCCGGTGGCCGCCGCGTGCTCGCGCGCGAGCCGCACCATGTGCTCCAGCGGCGTGTCCTGCGGGCGCAGCACGTCCAGCTCCTGCTGCGCGAAGTAGCCGATGGCCAGGCCCTTGCCCTCCGTGATGCGGCCGGCCAGCAGCGGGAGGGTGCGGGCGACGGTCTTCACCAGCGTCGACTTGCCTTGGCCGTTCGCGCCCAGGATGCCGATGCGCTGGCCGGCGAGGACGGAGCGGTTGACGTTGCGAAGGATGACCTTGTCGCCGTAGCCGAAGGCCGCATCCTGGATCGCCAGCATCGGGTTCGGCAGGTTCTGCGGCTCCCTGAACTCGAAGGTGAATTCCGCGTCGGCCAGCACCGGCGCGATCTTCTCCATGCGTTCCAGCGCCTTCACGCGGCTTTGCGCCTGCTTCGCCTTGGTGGCCTTGGCCTTGAAGCGGTCGATGAACTTCTGCAGGTGCGCGATCCTGTCCTGCTGCTTCGCGAACGCCGCCTGCTGCTGCTCCAGCTGCTGCGCCCGCAGCAGCTCGAAGGCGCTGTAGTTGCCGCCGTAGCGCGCGAGCTTCTGGTGCTCGATGTGCAGCGTCACGTTCGTCACCGCGTCGAGGAACTCGCGGTCGTGGCTGATCACGACCAGGGTGCCGGCGTAGCGCTGCAGCCAGCCTTCCAGCCAGACCAGCGCGTCCAGGTCCAGGTGGTTGGTGGGTTCGTCGAGCAGCAGCAGGTCCGACGGCGACATCAGCGCCTGGGCCAGCTGCAGGCGCATGCGCCAGCCGCCGGAGAAGCTGTCCACGGGCCGCTCGAGTTCGTCGGGCCGGAAGCCCAGGCCCAGGATCAGCGACTGCGCCCGCGGCACGGCATCGTGCGCGCCGGCGTCGGCGAGGTCCGAATGCACGTGCGCGATGGCGATGCCGTCGCCGGTGGCTTCGGCCTGCGCCAGCTGCGCGCGCAGGGCGGCCAGGCGCGTGTCGCCGGCCAGCACGAAGGCGGTGGCCGGCTCGTCCGTTTCGGGCATGTCCTGCGCGACCTGCGCCAGCTGCCACTGCGCCGGCCGCGAGAAGTCGCCGGCGTCCTCGTGCAGGCTGCCATTGAGCAGGGCGAAGAGCGTCGACTTGCCGGCGCCGTTGCGGCCGACCAGGCCGACCTTCTCGCCGGGGTTGATGGTGACGGAGACGCCGTCCAGGAGGACCTTGGCGCCGCGGCGCAAGGTGACGTTGCGAAGGGAGATCACCGGGGCGATTTTCGCATCCGGGAGGGGGGTGGGCCGGTGGGGTTCGCTTCGCTCACCGCCCGCGGCCGTGGCCGCGCCACCCTACGCTTCGCATCCCGGACCCGTAGGGTGGCGGTGAGCGCAGCGAACCCCACCGTCAACCACCGGCGAGCAAGGCCTCTCGGGTCAACAGCAGCACCTGGTCCGCCCCGGCGCTGGTCTCCAGCCACACAGCTTCCAGCCGTGGAAACGCCCGTTCGAAATGCTCGCGCTCGTTGCCGATCTCCAGCACCAGCACGGCGTCGGGATGCATGCGCGAAGGCAGGTCGCGCAGCAGCGCCCGGATGAAATCCATGCCGTCGTCGCCCCCCGCCAACGCCAGCTCCGGCTCCGCCCGGTACTCCGCCGGCAACCGCGCCATGCTGGCCGCATTCACGTACGGCGGATTGCACAGCACCAGGTCGTAGGACCCGGGCAGGGCGGCCAGGCCGTCGGACTGCACGAGCCGGATGCGCGCCTGCAGCCCGTGCTTGTCGACGTTGATGCGGGCGACCTCCAGCGCGTCCGATGAAATGTCGGCGGCATCGACCTCCACCTCGGGATACGCCATCGCCGCCAGCACGGCCAGGCTGCCGTTGCCGGTGCACAGGTCCAGCACCTTGCGCGTGCGGTCCGACAGCCAGGGGTCGATGCTGCCGTCGGCGAGCAGCTCCGCGATGAAGCTGCGCGGCACGATGGCCCGCTCGTCCACGTAGAAGGGCACGCCCTGCAGCCAGGCCTCGCGCGTCAGGTAGGCGGCGGGCCGGCGGGTGGCGATGCGCTCGTGCAGCAGCTCGCGCGCGGCCTGCTGCTCGGACGGGGCGACTTCGCGCTCGGCATGGGCATCGAGCTCGTCCAGCGGCAGGCCCAGGTGCCACAGCACCAGCCACACGGCCTCGTCGAACGCGTTCGTGGTGCCGTGCCCGAAGCTCACGCCGGCCGCCTCGAGCTGGGCCGCCAGCTCCTCGACCAGCGCGATCAGCTTCACGGCCGGTCCAGGTGTTCCAGCACGCGCCGGTAGATGTCCTTCAGCGGCTCCAGGTCCGCCACGCGCACGTGCTCGTCGATCTTGTGGATGGTGGCGTTGATCGGGCCGAACTCGATCACCTGCGGGCAGATGCGCGAGATGAAGCGGCCGTCGCTGGTGCCGCCGGTGGTGGAGAGCTCGGTCGTGCGGCCGGTCACGTCGCGGATGGCCGCCTGCACGGCGCCGACCAGCTCGCCCGGCGTGGTCAGGAAGGGCTGGCCGCCGACCGTCCACTGCAGGTCGTAGTCGAGGCCGTGGCGGTCCAGGATCGCGTGCACGCGCCGCTGCAGGTCTTCCGCCGTGCTGACGCTGGCGAAGCGGAAGTTGAAGTCGACCACCACCCGGTTCGGGATGATGTTGCCGGCGCCCGTGCCGCCGTGGATGTTGCTGACCTGGAAGCTGGTGGGCGGGAAGAACTCGTTGCCGCGGTCCCACTCGGTCTTCACCAGTTCGTCGACGGCCGGCATCGCCTTGTGGATCGGGTTCAGCCCGAGCTGCGGGTAGGCGATGTGCGCCTGGATGCCCTTGACCGTGAGCTTGCCCGTGACGCTGCCGCGCCGGCCGTTCTTGATCATGTCGCCCAGCTGCTCCACCGAGGTCGGCTCGCCGACGATGCAGAAGTCCAGCTTCTCGCCGCGCTTCTCGAGCTGCTCGCACACCACGACCGTGCCGTCGACGCTGGGGCCTTCCTCGTCGCTGGTGAGCAGGAGGGCGATGCCGATCTCCGGCTGCGGCCGCGCCGCCAGGAATTCCTCCACCGCGACGGTGAAGGCCGCGATGGACGTCTTCATGTCGGCCGCGCCGCGGCCGTACAGGTTGCCGTCGCGGTGGCTGGGCACGAACGGGTCGCTGGTCCACTGTTCCAGCGGGCCGGTGGGCACGACGTCGGTGTGGCCGGCGAACACGAGCGTGCGGCCGCTGCGCCCCGGGCGCTTGGCCCACAAGTTGGTGACGCGGAAATCGTCCGGCCCGCTGACGATCGTCTCGCAGGCGAAGCCCAGCGGCTTCAGCCGCGCCTCGATCAGCGGCTGGCACTGCCCGTCCTCGGGCGTGACCGAGCGGCGGGCGATCAGTTGTTCGGTGAGGTGGAGGACCTTGGACATCCGCGCCCGGTTCAGTGCTTCACGTCCAGCGTGATCTCGGTGAACGACGGTTCGTCGTCCAGGTCCGCCTCGCTGTCGCCGTCGTTGCCCGATGCGGCCGCCGCCTGGTCGGCCGCGCTGTTCTGCAGCCGCCATTGCAGGTTGGTCGGCGAGTCGGCATAGGCCAGGCCTTCCTTCTTGTCCACCGTGCCCTCCATGATCAGGCGGGCGATGTCCATCTCGAAGGTCTGCGAGCCTTCGGCCATGGACTTCTCCATGGCCTCCTTCACGCCGGAGAAGTCGCCCTTCTCGATCAGCTCGGAGATCAGCTTGGTGTTGAGCATCACCTCGACCGCCGGCGCGCGCCCGCCGTTGACGGTGCGCAGCAGGCGCTGGGAGACGACGGCCTTCAGCGCCGCGGCCAGGTCGCCCAGCATGGTCGGGCGCACTTCCACCGGGTAGAAGGACAGGATCCGGTTGAGGGCCTGGTAGCTGTTGTTGGCGTGCATGGTCGCCAGGCACAGGTGGCCCGACTGGGCGTAGGCGATGGCGGCGGACATGGTCTCGCGGTCGCGGATCTCGCCGATCAGGATCACGTCGGGCGCCTGGCGCAGCGCGTTCTTCAGCGCCGTCTGCAGCGACTGCGTGTCGCTGCCCACCTCGCGCTGGTTCACCACGCACTTCTTGTTCTTGAAGATGAACTCGACCGGGTCCTCGATGGTGAGGATGTGGCCGCTCATGTTCTCGTTGCGGTGGTCGATCATCGCGGCGAGCGTGGTGCTCTTGCCGGCGCCGGTGGCGCCCACCATCAGCAGCAGGCCGCGCTTCTCCATGATCAGGTCGGCCAGCACCATGGGCACCTGCAGGCTGGCCAGCGGCGGGATCTCGGTGGCGATGTAGCGGATCACCGCGGCGATGCTGCCGCGCTGGCGCATGGCGGAGAAGCGGAAGTTGCCGGCGCCTTCCACGGCGTGCGCCATGTTGAGCTCGCCGCTCGCGTCCAGTTCCTCCATGCGGCTGGCCGGCAGCACCTCGGCCAGCAGGGTGCGGGTCGCGTCGGGCGGCAGCAGCTGGTTGTTGATCGGCAGCGTCTGGCCGTTGATCTTGATCATCGCCGGCGCATGGGCCGACAGGTACACGTCCGAGGCCTTCTTCTCGGCCATCAGGCGCAGGATTCTTTCCATCGTGCCCATCAACACTCCTCCAATCTTTCGTCATCCCCGCGGAGGGGGGGGGGGGGGGGGGGGGAGGGAGGAGGGGGAGGAGGGGGGGGGGGGGGGGGGGGGGGGGAGAAAAAAACACGCCCACCATCGGAGTGGTGTGCGAGAAACAAACGTCCATGCTCAAACCCGAACGCAACCCCACCCCATCCGAA
>NZ_JBUDXE010000027.1:0-28626 GCF_054956735.1 Ramlibacter sp. bp-362 | reverse complement strand
GCCCGTGTCGTGCATCTTCGGGATCGCGTCCAGCAGCATGCGCGTGTAGGGGTGGCGCGGCTGCGCGAACAGCTGGTGCTTGCCGGCGAGTTCCACCAGGCGGCCCAGGTACATCACGCCGACCTGGTCGCTCACGTGGCGCACGACGGCCAGGTTGTGCGAAATGAACAGGTAGGTCAGGCCGTGCTGCCGCTGCAGGTCCTTCATGATGTTGAGGACCTGCGCCTGCACGCTGACGTCGAGCGCCGAGGTGGGCTCGTCGCAGACCAGGAACTCCGGGTGGGTGGCGAGCGCGCGCGCGATCGAGATGCGCTGGCGCTGCCCGCCGGAGAACTGGTGCGGGAACTTGACCATGTCCAGCGGGCTGAGGCCCACGGACGTCAGCAGCTCGCCGACGCGGTCCTTCAGCTCGCCAGCCTGGGTGATCAGCCCGTGCTCCTTGAGCGGCTCGCCCACGATGTCCTGCACGCGCCAGCGCGGGTTCAGGCTCGCGTACGGGTCCTGGAAGATCATCTGGATGCGCCGGCGCAGCGCCCTCCCCTCCTTCGCGCGGAAGGCGGCATGCGCATCCTGGCCGTCGAAGCGGAAGCTGCCGCGGGTGGGCGGGTAGAGGCCCACCAGCAGGCGCGCCACCGTGCTCTTGCCGCAGCCGGATTCGCCGACCAGGGCGAGCGTCTGGCCCTTCTCGATGCTGAAGCTGACGCCGTCCACCGCGTGCAGCAGCTGGCGCGGCTTGCGTTCCAGGACGCGATTGAGCCAGGGGGCGGAGACGTCGAAGGTCTTGGCGAGGTCGGTGGCCTGGACGAGGGGGGTGGTCGCGGAGGCACCCCTCACCCCGGCCCTCTCCCCGGAGGGGAGCGGGAGGGAAGACAGGTCCTCGGCCGGCATGACGCTGCTCACGTCGCCACCTCCACGTCGTGCAGCCAGCACGCCGCCTGCGTCGCGCCCGCATGCAGCAGCTCCGGCCGCTCGCGCGTGCAGCGGTCGAACACGCGCGGGCAGCGCGGGTTGTAGGCGCAGCCGCTCGGGATGGCGTTCAGGCGCGGCATCGCGCCGTCGATCTGGTTCAGGCGCTCGCGGTCCGTTTCCATGTCGGGGATCGAGGCCATCAGCCCCAGGGTGTAGGGGTGCGCCGGCGTGTTGATCACCTCGTGCACCGGCCCGATCTCGGCGATGCGGCCGGCGTACATCACGGCGACGCGGTCGCAGGTCTCGGCGATCACGCCCATGTCGTGCGTGATCAGCATGACGGCGGCGCCGCGGTCGCGGCAGACGCGCTGCAGCAGCTGGATGATCTGCGCCTGGATCGACACGTCCAGCGCCGTCGTCGGCTCGTCCGCCACGATCAGCTTGGGCTCGGCGGCCAGCGCCAGCGCGATCACCACGCGCTGCCGCATGCCGCCCGAGAACTGGTGCGGATAGTGGTCGATGCGCTGCGCGGCGGCGGGGATGCCGGTGTCCTCCAGCAGGCCGATGGCGCGCCGCCGCGCCTCGTCGGCGCTCACCGGCAGGTGGGCCTGGATGGTCTCGACCAGCTGCCGGCCGATCGTGTAGAGCGGGTTGAGCGAGGTCAGCGGATCCTGGAAGATGGCGCCGATCTTGCGGCCCCGGATGTGGCGCATGCGCTCGAAGGGCAGGTTGTCGATGCGCTCGCCCTCCAGCAGGATGCGGCCGGAAGCGATGCGCCCCGGCGGCTCCAGCAGGCCGATGATGGCGGCGCCGGTGAGCGACTTGCCCGCGCCCGACTCGCCCACCACGCCCAGGATCTCGCCCGGGGCGATCTCGAAGGAGATGCGGTCCAGCGCGCGCAGCGTGCCGCGGCGCGTGGGGAATTCGACCACCAGGTCCTGGACTTGCAGCAGGCTCATCGCAGTCTCGGGTTCAGCGCGTCGCGCAGCCAGTCGCCCAGCAGGTTCACCGACAGCACGATCAGGATCAGCATGACGGCGGGGAAGACGGTGATCCACCACTCGCCGGAGAACAGGTAGTTGTTGCCGACCTGGATCAGCGTGCCCAGCGAGGGCGAGGTGGGCGGCACGCCCACGCCCAGGAAGGACAGGGTCGCCTCCGTGATGATGGCGGTGGCGATCTGCACGGTCGCCAGCACCATCACGGGGCCGGTCACGTTGGGCAGCACGTGCCGCAGCATGATGCGCAGCGGCGCCACGCCCGTCACGCGCGCGGCTTGCACGTATTCCTTGTTGCGCTCCACCAGCGTGGAGCCGCGCACGGTGCGCGCGTACTGCACCCAGCCGCTGAGCGTGATCGCCAGGATCAGCACGCCGAAGGCCACCGTGTTGTGCGCGTGCGGGAACAGCGCGCGGCCGACGCCGGCGATCAGCAGCGCGATCAGGATCGCGGGGAAACTGAGCATCACGTCGCACAGGCGCATCAGGAAGCCGTCGATCCAGCCGCCGCGGAAGCCGGCCAGCAGCCCGAGGGCCACGCCGATCACCATCGACAGCACGACCGACACGACGCCGACGGCCAGCGAGATGCGCGCCCCGTACATCAGGGCCGAGAGGATGTCGCGGCCCTGGTCGTCGGTGCCCAGGAGATAGGTCCGGTTGCCGCCTTCCTGCCAGGCGGGCGGCAGGCGCGCGTCGCCCAGCACCAGCGTGGTCAGGTCGAAGGGGTTGTGCGGCGCCACCCAGTCGGCGAACACGGCGCAGAAGACGCAGGTGAACGCGATCAGGGCGGCGGCGATCGCCACCGGGGAAGTGCGGAAGCTGTAGCCGACGTCACCGTCGAACCAGCGGGCGAGGACTGCTTTCATGCGAGGAGGTGGGGGGGGGGGGGGGGGGGGGGGAAACCCCTTTTCCTTTTTTCCTGGCTGCCCCACCCTTCCCCCCCCCCCCCCCCTCCCCCCCCCCCCCCCCCCCCCCCCCCCCCCCCCCCCCCCCCCCCCCCCCCCCCCCCCCCCCCCCCCCCCCCCCCCCCCCCCCCCCCCCCCACCGCTTTCAGGCTACTTCTTGACGCTGATCCACTTGAAGGGCATGTAGTTGTCGGCCCGTTGCGTGATGTCGATCTTCTTGCTGGTGCCCCAGGCCAGGGCCTGCTGGTGCAGCGGCAGGTGGCCGATGTCGTCCTGGTGGATCTTCATCGCCTCGTGGATCATCGCGTCGCGCTTGGCCTTGTCGGTCTCCGACTGGATCTGCTTGATCAGCTGCGACTGCTTGGGGTTGCAGTACGAGCCCAGGTTGAACTGGCCGGCGCCCGACTCGTCCGGGCAGGCCATCAGCGCGTTCAGCGCGTCGTGGGCGTCGTACGTGCTGGGCGTCCAGCCGAGCAGGTAGAAGCTGGTGTCCCGGCGCAGGATCTTCGGGAAGTAGGTGCCCTTGGTCTCGGCGGCCAGGTTGATCTTCACGCCGATGCGCGACAGGTTGGCGGCCACGGCCTGGCAGATCCGCGCGTCGTTGACGTAGCGGTCGTTCGGGCAGTTCATCGTCACCTCGAAGCCGTTCGGGTAGCCGGCGTCGGCCAGCAGCTTCTTGGCGGCATCCGGGTCGTAGGGCAGGCGCTTGTTCATCGCCGGGTCGAAGCCGTTGACGCCCGGGCCGATCATCAGGGCCGTCGGCTTGGAGGCGCCGCGCATCACGGTCTTGTGGATGCCCTCGATGTCGATGGCCTGGTAGAAGGCCTGGCGCACCCGCTTGTCCTTGAACGGGTTCTTGCCCTTGACGCTGGAATACAGCAGCTCGTCGCGCTTCTGGTCCATGCCCAGGAAGATCGTGCGCAGCTCGGGGCCGGCCAGCACGCGGGCGTTGGAGGACGCGTTGATGCGCGCGACGTCCTGCACCGGCACCGGCTCCATCACGTCCACTTCGCCCGAGAGCAGCGCGGCGACGCGGGTGGCGTCGTTGCCGATGGGCGTGAAGATGACTTCCTGGACGTTGCCGTCGATCTTGCCCCAGTAGTTGCCGTTGCGCACGAAGGTCGTGCGCACGCTCGGCTGGCGCTCGCGCAGGCGGAACGGGCCCGTGCCGTTGGCGCGGAACGAAGCCGCGTTCTCGATGCCCTTGCGGCGGTCCACCGGGTGCGTGGCCTGGTTCGCCTCGCACCACTTCTTGCTCATGATGTAGGTCGTCGTGAGCTGGTTGGGCAGGATGGGGAACGGCGACTTGGTCTCGATCTCGACGGTGTGCGAATCGATCTTGCGGACCTGCTTGATGTCGTTGACGTTGCTCTTGAGGTCCGAGCCTTCGCCGGCGGCGCGCTGGAACGAGAACACCACGTCGTCGGCGGTGAACGGCGTGCCGTCGTGGAACTGCACGCCCTTGCGCAGTTCGAAGCGCCACACGGTCGGCGAGGTCTGCTTCCAGGAGGTGGCGAGCGCGGGGACCAGGCTGAGGTCCTTGCCGCGGCCGACCAGGCCCTCGTAGATGTTGCCGGTGACGGACAGCTGCAGCGACTCGTTGAGCGAGTGCGGGTCCATGGAGAGCGCGTCGCCCTGGTCGGCCACGCGCACGGTCTGCGCCTGCGCGAAGGCCGCGCAGGCAAGGAGCGCCGCGGCGGCGAGCAACTGGGTCTTCGTTTTCATGGTCGGAACTCCTTCTGGTGGAAGTGGATGCCCTGGGTGAAAAACGTCCGCGGCCGCCTACGCGGCGGCCAGCGGCATGCCTTGTTCGACCAGGCTGGCGTGCAGCGCGGAGCCGAGCGGCAGGATGTCGTCGTTGAAGTCGTAGCGGGCCATGTGCAGCATGCCGCTGCCCTCGCCGCCCTGGCCGATGCGCAGGTAGGCACCGGGCTTGACCTGCAGCATGAAGGAGAAGTCCTCGGCGCCCATGCTGGGCTCCATGTCGCGCACCACGTTCTCGGGGCCGACCAGCGACTCGGCCACGTCGGCGGCGAATTCCGTCTCGCGCGCCGTGTTGATGGTGGCCGGGTAGATGCGTTCGTAGTTCACCGTGGCGGTGGCGCCGAAGCCGAGCGCGACGGCGCTGCACAGCTCGTTCAGGCGGCGCTCCACCATGTCCTGCACTTCCGGGCGGAAGGTGCGCACGGTGCCGACCAGCGTGGCCTTGCCCGGGATCACGCTCATCGCGTGCAGGTCGCCGGCCTGCATGGCGCACAGGCTGATGACGGCGCCGTCGACCGGCTTGACGTTGCGCGAGACGATGCTCTGCACCGCCGTGATGATGTGCGCGGCGACCAGCACCGGGTCGATCGCGAGGTAGGCGTGGGCGCCGTGGCCGCCCTTGCCGGTGATCTCGATCGTGATGCGGTCGGCGGCGGCCATCATGGCCTGGTGGCGGATGCCGAAGCAGCCGGGCTTGAGCCCCGGCCAGTTGTGCATGGCGTAGACCGCCTCCACCGGGAAGCGCTGGAACAGGCCGTCCTCGATCATCGCCTTGGCGCCGGCGAAGCCTTCCTCGCCGGGCTGGAAGATCAGCACCGCGGTGCCGTCGAAGTTGCGCGTCTCGGCGAGGTAGCGCGCCGCGCCCACCAGCATGGCGACGTGGCCGTCGTGGCCGCAGCCGTGCATCATCCCGTGGCGCGCGGACTTCCAGGGGAAGTCGTTGCCCTCGGTCATGGTCAGGGCGTCCATGTCGGCCCGCAGGCCGATCATGCGGCCCGAGGTGTTGGCGCGTCCGCGGACCAGGCCGACCACGCCGGTCTTGCCGATGCCGGGGTGGATCTCGTCGACGCCGCACAGGCGCAGGGCCTCCTGCACGCGGGCGGAGGTGTAGACCTCCTCGAAGCCCAGCTCGGGGTGGGCGTGCAGGTCGCGCCGCAGCGCGGTGAGCTCGGGGTGGTACTGCGCGATGTGCGCGAAGGGCCGCGCGTGCGCGAGCCGCGGGTTGGCGGCGGGGGCCAGCATCAATGTCCTCCCGCCGTGCCCACGCGCAGGCGCGGGTCGACGGCGAAGTAAAGCAGGTCGACGACCAGGTTGATCACGACGAAGATCAGGGCGATCAGGCACAGGTAGGCGGCCATGACCGGGATGTCGGCGAAGGTCACGGCCTGGATGAACAGCAGGCCCATGCCGGGCCACTGGAACACGGTCTCGGTGATGATCGCGAAGGCGATCAGGCCGCCCAGTTGCAGGCCGGTGATCGTCATCACGGGCACCAGCGTGTTCTTCAGCGCGTGGCCGAAGTGGATGGCGCGGTTCGGCAGGCCGCGGGCGCGGGCGAACTTGATGTAGTCGGTGCGCAGCACCTCCAGCATCTCCGCGCGCACCAGGCGCAGGATCAGCGTGAGCTGGAAGATCGCCAGCGTGATCGCGGGCAGCACGATGTGCTCCCAGCCGTCGCGCGTGAGCAGGCCGGTGCTCCACCAGCCCACCTGCACCGTCTCGCCGCGGCCGAAGCTGGGGAACCAGCCGAGGGTGACGGAGAAGATCAAAATCAGCAGGATGCCGATCAGGAAGGTCGGCAGCGACACGCCCAGCAGCGAGACCGTCATGAACAGCTGGCTGGCGAAGGTGCCGCGGCGCAGCGCCGCGTACACGCCCATGGGGATGCCCACCAGCAGCGCGAGCAGCGCCGCCAGGATGGACAGCTCGAAGGTGGCCGGGAAGCGCTCGCCCAGCAGGCGCGAGACCTTGGCGCCCAGGCGCAGGCTCAGGCCGAACTCGCCCTGCGCCGCGTTCATGAGGAAGTGCCAGAACTGGACGAAGAAGGGCTGGTCCAGCCCCAGCGCGGAACGCAGCTCCCGGATCTGCTGCGGACTGGCGTCCTGCCCCAGCATGAAGACGACGGGATCACCCACGTACTGGAACAGCAGGAACGCGATGAACGCGACCGCCACCATGACCACCAGGGCCTGGAACAAGCGGCGCAGGATGAAGGCAAACATGGGTCGTCAGGCAAAGGGCTGCCGATGCTAGCATCGCCCTCCCCTGCGGCCGTAGGGGGGTTTCCCCCCGCGTCAGCGGGCGCTCGCGGGCACCAGGCGCACCGGCCCGTACCAGGCCCGCGCGCGCGACTTCGTGTTGTCGCTGTCCGTCATGATCGCGATGCCCACGAGCGCGCCGGGCGCCTCGCCGAACGCGTGCCGGTAGTCGGCGGCGATGTCGCGCTCGTAATCGAGCCAGCGGTTCAGGCGTTGCGGACCGGACTCCACCACCAGTGTGCGGACGCGGCTCGTGCGCGGGCTGCGGATCACCGTGCCGGGTGGGCGGCGGTTGCCCCAAACGTACATCAGCGTCGCATAGGGCATGGGCTCGCCCGTGAGCGCGTGCGCGAGTTCGGACAGCGCGGTGTCGGCCGGCGAGAAGCGCGAGCGGTCGCCCTCGAAGGCGAGCACGATGCGCACCGGCGCGTCGTCGCGTTCGCGCAGCCCCAGGTCGGCCTGCGCGATCAGCTCGGGCACCTTCCACGAGAAGCGCACGCGACCGAGCTGGTGCGGCTCGATGCGCAGCACCTGCCGCAGCATGCTCGCGGAGGCGTTGGCCTGCACCGAGATCGCGTCGCGGCCTTCGTGGTGCGTGTACGTGAAGCGGGTGGGCGCCTTGCCCGGAAAGGTCCGGTGGTCCCAGGCGGGGGCGGCGGGGCCGGGACGGAAGCCGGACTGCCGTGCCCAGGGCGAGGAGGCGACGTCGGCCGGTGTGCGCGGCGGGCTGCTGCAAGCGGCCAGCAGGCCGGCCGCGGCAGCGGCGGCGAGCGCGGCGCGCGCGCGGCGCCGCAAAGGCAGGGAAGGCATGGCCCGCGATTGGACAATAAAAAAAGCCGCCCGAAGGCGGCTTTTCAAGTTTCTTGTTTTCTGCACCGGCCTTGCGGCCGGTTCGAAAATCAGAAGCTGTGGCGGACGCCGATGTCGAAACCGGAGCTGTCCTGGTTGGCCGCACCGACCAGGCCACCGCCCGTGCCGACGGCCAGGTTGGCGCCGTTGTCGTTGCTGATGTGCGCGTAGGTGGCGTACAGGGCCGTCCGCTTGGACAGGTTGTGCACGTAACCCAGGGCCCACTGGCTGGAACGGGGATCCGCACCGCCGGTGTCCAGCTTGGCGCGGCTGTAGGCCACGCGGATCTCGCCGGCGCCGACCGGCACCAGGGCGCCGACCAGCCAGGACTTCAGGCGGACGTCAGCACCGGCCACGTCGAAGTCGTAGCGGCTGTTGTCGTACATCGCCATGGCCTTGGCCATGCCGAAGTCCCACGAACCACCGATGTTCCAGGCGCGGACGTCCGGAGCAGCGACGGCCGGGTCGGTACCGTCGGTGCGGCCATAGGCCAGCGCGACGTTCCAGGGGCCGGAGCCGTAGCCGACGCGGGCGCCCATGTAACGGCCCTGGTCGTTGCCGCCGGAGATTTCGTCCCAGGCGTAGTTGACCTGGCCGTAGAAGCCGCCCAGGTTCGGGGGCAGGAAGTAGCCGACCATGTTGCTGGCGCGGACGGCGTTGGGATCCGCACCGGTGGCGGTCTTGGCGCGCAGGGTGACGTTGGTGCCCACGCCGTTGGTGCCGAACGGATCGAAGACCGTCAGGTTCCAGAACGTCGGGGTGTAGTCACGGCCCAGGCGCAGTTCGCCCCAGCCGCTGGCCAGGCTGACCGTCGAGCGACGCTGGAACATGAAGCCGCCGGGGGTGCCGTTGTCGTTGGACAGCGAGCCTTCCAGCCAGAAGGAGGCCGACATGCCGCCACCCAGGTCTTCCGTGCCGCGGAAGCCGAGGCGCGAGCTGTTGTAGCCGGAGTTCGTCAGGCCGGTGAAGTTCGACTGGCCATCCACGCGATAGTGGCTGACGGCCGCGTCGACGATACCGAACAGGGTGACCGACGACTGGGCGGAAGCCGCGCCAGCGAAGGCCATCACGGCCAGCGCAATCAGGGACTTTTTCATGCAAGTTTCTCCAAGGTTAAACAAGGGCTCCGGTTCGCATGGGTCTTCGAATGCAGGCACGCTCGCGTCCCCACCGGATCCCCGGGCCAACCTCCTTTTGGGAAGTTGTTGCTATTCCACCAGAGCCCCCTAGCTCGGGCAAAGCATTTAGCGGGGAAAAGCGGCTTTCGTTGCGGTCGGACAACAAGGTTTCCAAGGTCGAGTGGAACCGGCGCAACAACTCGTCACGCGATTTCGCATGCCGGGATGACGTGTCGCGGAAGCGATGGCCGGCGGCATCCGCCCCGGGCCGCTGGCGCACGTCCTAAACTCGCCGCATGGACCGTCTTCTCGGCGCCTTCGACCAGGCCTTGCGCACGCTGTTCGCCAAGCGCCGCGGGACGCGCCCGTGCCCCATCGTCCCCGCCGAATCCACGCACCTCGGCGCGCAGGAAAAAAGCCATGCCGCCGCGCTGATGCGCGTCAACCATGTGGGCGAGGTCTGCGCGCAGGCGCTCTACACCGCCCAGGCCATGGCCACGCAGAACGACGCCCTGCGCGCGCAGCTGGAGAAGGCGGCGCGCGAGGAGACCGACCACCTGGCGTGGACGCAGGCGCGGCTGGACGAACTCGGTGCGCGGCCGTCGCTGCTCAACCCGCTCTGGTACGCGGGCGCCTTCGGGCTCGGCCTGGTGGCCGGGCGGCTCGGCGACCGCGTGAGCCTGGGCTTCATCGTCGAGACCGAGCGCCAAGTGGAAGCGCACCTGCAGAGCCACCTCGATCGCCTGCCGGCGGCGGACCACGCGTCGCGCGCGATCGTGGCGCAGATGAAGGACGACGAAGCCGCGCATGCGGCGAGCGCGCAGGCCTCGGGGGCGACGGAGTTGCCGCAGCCGGTGAAGCTGGCGATGCGGGCGGCGGCGAAGGTGATGACCACCACCGCGCATTACATCTGAAAGCTGGGGTTCGCTGCGCTCACCACCAGCCTACGGGCCACTCCGGCGGCTGTTCGTAGGCTGGTGGTGAGCGCAGCGAACCCCAGCGCCTTCAGTCCTCGACCAGCTCGAAGCTCGTCGTCATCTCCGCCGTCTTCGCCAGCATCGCGCTCGCGGAGCAGTACTTCTCGTGGCTCATGGCGATGGCGCGTTCCACCGCCGCCTGCGGCAGCTGCCGGCCGCGCACGGTGAAGTGCATGTGGATCTTCGTGAACACCTTGGGATCGGTGGTGGCGCGCTCCGCGCTCAGCTTCACCGAGCAGCCGCGCACGTCATGGCGCCCGCGCTTGAGGATCAGGACGACGTCGTAGGCAGTGCAGCCGCCCGTGCCGGCCAGCACGGTCTCCATGGGCCGCGGCGCCTGGTTGCGGCCGCCGTTCTCGGGCCGGGCCTCGTCGGGCGCGCCATCCATCGCCAGCACGTGGCCGCTGCCCGTTTCCGCCACGAATCCCATCCCCGAGCGGGCGCCGCTGGCCCCCGTCCACGTCACCGTGCATTCCATCGTCTTCGTTCCTGCTGAGGCTTGCGTGCAACGCGACACTTGTGCATTGCAGCAAAATTCCGTTATACTCGGACCACAGCATAGCGATTCCGCTAAGCACCGCCGGACGGGAGGCCAACGCCCCCGGAAGGCCTGAAGCTTGTCTCCTCCACCCTCCTTTGGTGGATTTAGCCCCTGGATCGCAAGGTCCCGGGGCTTTTTTCTTGCCCGCGAGGCGGCGCCGGCCGCCTCTTATGATGCCCGCGCCATGAAGAAACAACTGCAGCCGGAGGATTACCTGAAGAAGATCCTCACGGCGCGCGTCTACGACGTTGCCGTCGAAACCCCGCTGGAGCCGGCCCGCAGCCTCAGCCGCCGCCTGCACAGCAAGGTGCTCCTCAAGCGCGAGGACCAGCAGCCGGTGTTCAGCTTCAAGCTGCGCGGGGCGTACAACAAGATGGCGCACCTGTCGCCCGAGCAGCTGCAGCGCGGCGTGATCTGCGCCTCGGCCGGCAACCACGCGCAGGGCGTCGCGCTGGCGGCGCACCGCATGGGCGCGCGCGCCGTGGTGGTGATGCCCGTGACCACGCCGCAGCTGAAGGTCGACGCCGTCAAGACGCTGGGCGCGGAGGTCGTGCTGCAGGGCGACAGCTATTCCGACGCCTACGAGCACGCGCGCACGCTGTGCGAGCGCGAGCAGCTGACCTTCGTGCACCCCTTCGACGATCCGGACGTGATCGCCGGCCAGGGCACCATCGCGATGGAGATCCTGCGCCAGCACCAGGGGCCGCTGGACGCCGTGTTCGTGGCGATCGGCGGCGGCGGCCTCATCGCCGGGGTGGCGAGCTACATCAAGTCCGTGCGCCCCGAGGTCAAGGTGATCGGCGTGCAGATGAGCGACTCCGACGCGATGGCCCGCTCCGTCGCGGCCAACAAGCGCGTGGCGCTGGGCGACGTGGGCCTGTTCTCCGACGGCACGGCCGTGAAGCTGGTGGGCGAGGAGACCTTCCGCCTGGCCCGCGAGCTGGTGGACGAATTCATGCTGGTCGACACCGACGCCGTCTGCGCCGCGATCAAGGACGTCTTCGTCGACACGCGCAGCATCGTCGAGCCCGCCGGCGCGCTGGCGGTGGCCGCGATCAAGCAGTACGTGGCCGGCCACAAGCGGCGCGGCGAGACCTACGCGGCGATCCTGTGCGGCGCCAACATGAACTTCGACCGCCTGCGCTTCGTCGCCGAGCGGGCGGAGGTGGGCGAGGAGCGCGAGGCCCTCTTCGCCGTGACCATCCCCGAGGAGCGCGGCAGCTTCCGCCGCTTCTGCGAGCTGGTGGGCACGCTGCCCGGCGGCCCGCGCAACGTCACCGAGTTCAACTACCGCATCAGCGACGCGCAGAAGGCGCACGTGTTCGTGGGCCTCACCACGCACGGCAAGGGCGAGTCGCCCCGCATCGCCGCCAACTTCACCCGCCAGGGTTTCCACGCGCTGGACCTGACGCACGACGAACTGGCCAAGGAACACATCCGCCACATGGTCGGCGGCCCCTCGCCGCTGGCGCAGGACGAGCGCCTGCTGCGCTTCGTGTTCCCGGAGCGGCCCGGCGCGCTCATGAAGTTCCTGTCGCACATGAAGCCGAACTGGAACATCTCCCTGTTCCACTACCGCAACCAGGGCGCCGACTACGGCCACATCCTCGTGGGCCTGCAGGTCCCCAAGAGCGAGGACCGCGCCTTCAAGGCCTTCCTGGACACCCTCGGCTACCCCTCGATCGAGGAAACCGCCAATCCGGTCTACCAGCTGTTCCTGCGCAGCCCGGCCCCCGGCGCGGCCCAGGCCCGCTAGCATCCGCGCGTGGCCGAATTCCGCGACCGCTTCGATCTCTTCGCCCGCCGCTTCGCGCTGGCGCTGCAGCACGCCACCCGCGTGCGCGTGGGCGGCGCGCTCGCGCCCGACCCCGAGCCGGATGACGAGGCGATCCGCGCGAGCGGCGCCCACCTGCCCGGCGCCGGCTGGGTGGTCGGCATCGCGGCCTGCCTGTCCTTCGCCCTGGCCGCGCTCGCCTTGCGCGGCACGCCCTGGAATGCGGCCGTCGCCGCCGTCGCCTCGACCATGGTGACCGTGGCCCTCACCGGTGGCCGGCACGAGAGCGCCCTGTTCGGCGTGGCCGAACGCGCGCAGCCCGGTGCGGTCGCGGGCGTGACGACGCTGGTGCTGGTGCTCGCCGGCAAGCTGGCGCTGCTGGCCGCCATCGCGTCCTTCTCCGAGGCCGGCATCATGGCCGCGCTGTTCGCCGCGCACGTGGTGTCCCGCGTGGCGCCGCTGGCGCTGGCCCGCGGCCTGGGCGGAAGCACCGAGCCGGGCGCGCTCCCGGTCGCGGCCCTGTGGTGCGCGATCCCGCTCGCGCTGATGCTGCTGGCCGACGGCGTGGCCTTCCTCGTGCTGCCGCTGCTGCTGGCGGCGCTCGCCTGCGGGGGCATGCTGCTGTGGTGCCGCCGGCGCGGCCACGACGCCGCCGAACTGGCCGCCGTGCAGCAGGTGTGCGAGCTGGCCTTCTACCTGGGCGCCGCGATCGGCGCCTGAGCCGGCCGGGCGATCCCGGGCAGCGGCGGCAACTCCAGCGTGACGAGCCCGTTGCCGCGCGCCGCCAGCACGGCCTGCCGGCCCTGCACCGACTGCAGGACCACGCCTTCCTCGATCGCCTGGCCCACGCGGTAGGGCCGCGCCGGCTTGCCGTCCACCGCGATCAGGGCCGCGCCGTGGCCGGAGCGGCTCTCCGCGACCACGCCCACGAGCTGGAACCGGCTCGCCAGCGCGGGTTGCGGCGCGCCGACGGCCGCCACGGCGGCGGCCGGCGTGCTGCCCAGCAGCCGGGCGATGGCCGCCGGATCCGCGGGGGGCACGCTGCGCGGCGCCGCGGGCGGCACGGCACGCTCGCGCCCGCTGCCGCCAAGCTGCAGCGCCCACCAGGCGGCGCTGGCCGCCGCGAGCGCCCACAGCGCGAAGGTCGCGCCGCGCACCGTCCACGCGGCGGAGGTTGCGGTCCACATGCGGCGATTATCATTGAAGCGATGTCGCCCACCTCCGCTTTCCGCCTGCGCGCCCGCGTGCGCGCCACGCTGGTCCAGGCCGGTTTCACCCTGATCGAGCTGATGGTGGTGCTGGTCATCATCGGCGTGCTCGCCGCGCTGATCGTGCCCAACGTGCTGGAACGCGCCGACGATGCCCGCGTCACCGCCGCGCGCACCGACGTCAACAACCTGATGCAGGCGCTGAAGCTGTACCGCCTCGACAACCAGCGCTACCCCACGGGCCAGCAGGGCCTGCAGGCCCTGGTGACGCGCCCCACCGAGCAGCCCGTTCCGGCCAACTGGAAGCCCTACCTGGACAAGCTGCCGAACGATCCCTGGGGCCGGCCCTACCAGTACCTCAACCCGGGAGTGAAGGGCGAGATCGACGTCATGTCCTTCGGCGCCGACGGCCAGCCCGGTGGCGAGGGCAAGAATGCCGACATCGGCTCCTGGCAGTAGGGCCGACCCCGCGCCCCGGCGCCGGCGCCGCGCCGGCTTCACGCTGCTCGAACTGCTGGTGGTGGTGTCCATCATCGCCATCGCCTCCGCCGGTGTTTCCTTCGCGTTGCGCGACGCCGGCGGTGCGCCGCTGGCGCGCGAGGGCGAGCGGCTGGCGGCCCTGCTGGAATCGGGCCGCGCGCGCTCGCGCCTGACCGGGCAGCCCGTGCGCTGGATCGCCACCGAGACCGGCTTCCGCTTCGAAGGCCTGCCGCCCGACGCGCTGCCGCAGGGCTGGCTCGAGCGCGACACCCGCGTGGAAGGCCGCGGCGTGCTGGTGCTGGGCCCCGAGCCGGTGATCGGCCCGCAGGCGGTGGTGATCACCAGCGCGGAGCATCCCGAACAGAGCGTGCGCGTCGCCACCGACGGCGTACGCCCCTTCAAGGCCGCCGCCGCTTCGCCATGAAACCCGCGCGCGGCTTCACGCTGATCGAGGTGCTGGTGGCGCTGGGCATCGTGTCCATCGCCCTGGTGGCCGGCCTGCAGGCGAGCGCCGCGCTCACGGCGAATGCGCAGCGCCAGTCCGACGTGCTGCTCGCGCACCTGTGCGCCGAGAACGAGCTGGTGCGCATGAAGCTCGCGAAGCAGCTGCCGCCCGTGGGCGACGCGCAGCAGGACTGCGAGCAGGCCGGGCAGGCCTTCACCATCCGCATCAAGGTGGCGACCACGCCCAACCCCAGCTTCCGCCGCGTCGACGCGCAGGTGTTCTCCAACGCCTCGCCCATCCTGCGGCTGTCGACCGTGATGGGGCGCTACTGATGCGGCGCGCGCGCGGCTTCACGCTGGTCGAGCTGCTGGTCGCGCTGTTCGCGCTGGCCCTGCTCGCGAGCCTCAGCTGGCGCGGGCTGGACGGCATGATGCGCGCGCGCGAGGCGACGGAGACGCGCGCCGACGAAGTGCTGTCGCTGCAGACCGGCCTGGCGCAGTGGACCGCCGACCTCGACGCGATCGCCGCCTTCCCGCCGGTGCCGCCGCTGGAGTGGAACGGCCAGGTGTTGCGCCTCACGCGCCGCAGCAGCCTGTCGGCGGCCGAGGGCGTGCGGGTGGTCGGCTGGACCCGGCGCGGCGGCGAGTGGCTGCGCTGGGAGTCGCCGCCGGTGCGCACCCGCGGCGACCTCGACACCGCCTGGCAGGAAGCCGACCTCTGGGCGCGCAACCCGAGCGCGGCGATGCGGCAGCGGGAAGTCGTGATCGCCCCGCTGGCCGACTGGCAGGTCTTCTTCTTCCGCGGCGATGCCTGGAGCAACCCGCAGTCCACGTCCGGCGGGCAGCCGGTCGCGGGCGGCGGCGGGCTGCCCGACGGCGTGCGCCTGCTGCTGGACCTGCCGCCGGGCCGCGCCCTCTCGGGCCGGCTGCAGAAGGACTGGATGCGTCCGACGCTCACGCCATGAAGACGCGCACGCACCGGGGCGCCGCGCTGCTGGCGGCCATGCTGACGGTCACGCTGGTGGCCACCTTCGCGGCCGCCGCGCTGTGGCAGCAGTGGCGCAGCGTCGAAGTGGAAAGCGCCGACCGCTCGCGCGTGCAGTCGGCCTGGATCCTCAACGGCGCGCTCGACTGGGCGCGGCTGATCCTGCGCGAGGACTTCCGCGCCGACCGCACCGACCACCTGGCCGAGCCCTGGGCCGTGCCGCTGCAGGAGGCGCGCCTGTCCACCTTCCTCGCCGCCGACCCGGACAACAACGGCGACATGGGCGACGCCGAGAACGTGTTCCTCTCCGGCGAGATCAGCGACCTGCAGGCCAAGCTCAACGTCGCGGACCTGGTGCAGGCCGGCTCGGTGCAGACACGCTGGCTGGAGACCTTCCAGCGCCTGTTCGACGTGCTGGGCCTGCCGCAGACCGAGCTGGCGCGGCTGGCCGAGAACCTGCGCTTCGCCGCGGACATCAGCGTGGACAACCGCAACGCGGCGCGCGCCCCGCTGATGCCGCAGCGCGTGGAGCAGCTGGTCTGGCTGGGCGTGGCGCCCGAGACCGTCGCCGCGCTCGAACCCTACGTGACGGTGCTGCCCGCCAGCGCCACGCGGGTGAACATCAACACGGCGCCGGCCCAGGTGCTCTACGCCGTCGGCCGCAACCTGAGCCTGGCCGACGCCAAGCGCCTGGTCACCGAGCGCGAGGTCCAGCACTTCCGCAACGTGGCCGACGTGGCCAAGCTGCTGCCCAACGCGCAGTTCGAGCTGACGGCCGCCTCGGTGGACACGCAGTACTTCCAGGTGATCGGGCGGCTGCGCATCGACCAGGTGGTGATCGAGGAGCGCTCGATGGTGCAGCGGGTCGGCCTGAACGTGCGCGCGCTGCAACGCGAGCGCGGGGCCTTCGAAAGCTTCGCCCCGCAGGCGGGGATGCGCTAGCGAACTTTGAAAAATCCGCTGCGCGGATTTTTCAAAGTTGTTTGATCAGTGTGAGAAGGATCCGGCTTTGCCGGTCCTTCTCACACATGCCAAGCCTCTGAAAAAAGTCGTTCACGACTTTTTTCAGAGATGGTGCCACCTACAATCCCCCGCAGTTCATGAGCACGCTCGTCGTCTCCCTGCCGCCCGAAGCGTCCACCGTGGCAACGGAGTGGGCCTATGTGCTCACGCCCGACGGGCGCACCGCCGCCGACCAGGGGCAGGCACCCGCGGCCCTGCTGCCGCAGCCGCGCGGCGCCGGCGCCGAAGTGGTGGCCGTCGTGCCGGTGCGGGCGCTGGCCTGGCATCGCGTCGACCTGCCCAAGGGCATCGCGCCCGGCACGCCGCGTCTGCGCGCCGCGCTCGAAGGCCTGCTGGAAGAACAGCTGCTGGACGACACGGAAGCGGTGCACCTGGCCCTGCAGCCCGGCGCCCGCGGCGGCGAGTCCGCCTGGGTCGCCGTGTGCGACCGCGCCTGGCTGCGCGCCGCGCTGCAGGCGCTCGAAGCCGCCGGACGCCACGTGAGCCGCATCGTCCCCGAGTTCGCGCCCGAAGGCGCGCTGTCGCTCACCGCGCTGGGCGATCCCGAACAGCCGGTGCTGGTCGCGAGCAGCGCGCAGGGCGTGCTGTCGCTGCCGCTCGCGGCCGCCACCCTGCCCCTGCTGCCGGCGCTGCGCGAGGACACGCCGCGCTTTGCCGAACCGGCGGTCGCCGGCCTGGCCGAGCAGCTCCTGCCGCAACCCTGGACGCTGCAGCAGGCTGGGGAGCGCTGGCTCGAGTCCGCGCGCAGCCGCTGGGACCTGGCGCAGTTCGACCTGGCCAGTTCCTCGCGCACGCGCGTGCTGAAGAAGATCGCCACCGGCTGGGCCGCCGTCCTGCACGACACGGCCTGGCGGCCGGCGCGCTGGGCCGCCGTGCTGCTGGTGGCCGTCAACCTGGTGGGACTGAACGCCTGGGCCTGGAAGGAACGCGCCAGCCTGGAGACCAAGCGCGAGGCGGTGCAGCGCACCCTGCGCGAGACCTTCCCGCAGGTGCGCGTGATCGTCGACGCGCCCGTGCAGATGGAGCGCGAGGTCGCCCTGCTGCGGCAGCAGACCGGCATGGCCTCGGCGCGCGACCTCGATGCGCTGCTGGCCGCGCTGGCCGCGGCCCTGCCGCCGGGCCGCAGCCCCGCGTCGCTGGACTACGCCGGCGGCCAATTGCGCGCCGGCGGGCTAGGCCTCTCCGCCGACGAAGTGCGCGCCACGGCCGCCCAACTGAAGCCCCTCGGCTACAGCGCCAGCGCGGACGGGGACGTGCTGCTGGTGGCCGCGGAGGACGTGCGATGAAGGCGGAGCAACTGCGCGCGCACTGGGCCGCCCTCGCTCCGCGCGAGCAGGCGCTGGTCGCCGCCGCCGCGGCGCTGGTGGCGCTGGCGCTCGTGTGGTGGATCGCACTGGCGCCGGCGCTGGCCACGCTGCGCTCCGCCGAGGAACAGCACCGCACCCTGGACGCGCAACTCGAGCAGATGCGGCGCCTGCAGGCGCAGGCCCGCACGATGCAGGCGCAGCCGCGCCAGCCGCCGGGCGAGTCGCTGCGGCAGCTGGAAGCCGCGATCCGCGAGCAGCTGGGCGTGAGCGCGCGCTACAACATCGCGGGCGAGCGCGTCACCCTGACCCTCACCAACGCACCGGCCTCGGCCCTGGCCCAGTGGCTGTCGCAGGTGCGCACCAACGCGCACGCCATTCCCGGCGAGGCGAAGCTCACGCGCAACGCCTCCGGCGGCTGGGACGGCACCGTCGTGGTGACGCTGCCCGCCCGCTGACGTTGCGCATGGCGACCCGCGCGCAGCGTCGTCCCGCCCGCCCCGCACCCTGGGGCTGGGGGGTCGCCGGCGCGATCCTGGGCATCCTCGTGGCGGTCGTCGCCTTCGCGCCGGCGCGCTGGCTGGCCGCGGGCGTGGAGCGCGCGACCCAGGGCCAGGTGGTGCTGGCCGAAGTGCGCGGCACCGTCTGGGGCGGCTCGGCGCGGCTGGTGCTGACCGGCGGCCCCGGCAGCACCGATGCCGCGGCCCTGCCCGGGCGCGTCGCCTGGGAGATCCATCCGCGCTGGGACGGCCTGGCCGCCCGCCTCTACGCCCAGTGCTGCACCGCGCAGCCGGTGGACCTGCGCGCGCACCTGCGCTGGGGCGGCGCGCGCGTGCAGGTGGCGGACCATCGTTCGAACTGGCCGGCCAGCGTGCTCGCGGGCCTCGGCACCCCCTGGAACACATTGCAACTCGAAGGTGAAGTGCAGCTCGCCACGCAGGGCCTTTCAGTAGAATGGGTCGCAGGCCGCCCGGCGGTGTCCGGGCGGGCCGAACTGGTGGCGTCGCGCGTCGCGTCGCGCCTGTCTACCCTGAGGCCCATGGGCAGCTACCGCATCACGTTGGCAGGCGGCGCGCAGGCGAGCCTGCGCCTGGAGACGCTGGAAGGCAGCCTGCTGCTCTCCGGCACCGGCCAATGGGTCGGCCAGCGCCTGCGCTTCCGTGGCGAGGCGAGCGCCACGCCGGGGCGCGAGGCGGCCCTGGCCAACCTGCTGAACATAATCGGGCGCCGCAGGGGCGAGCGCTCCATCATCTCGATCGGCTGAAGTACCCGCATGAACCAACGATTCGCCGCCGCGACGATCGCCCTCGCCCTCCTGCTGGGCGCCGGCCCCGGCACGGTGCTGGCGCAGCGCGCGCGCGAGCCGGTCACCCTGAACTTCGTCAACGCCGACATCGAGGCGGTGGCGCGCACCATGGCCGCCATCACCGGCCGCAACATCGTGGTGGACCCGCGCGTGAAGGGCACGATCACGCTGTCGACCGAGCGGCCGGTCGCGCCGGAAGCGGCGTTCAACCAGTTCGTGGCGACGCTGCGCCTGTCGGGCTACACGGTGGTGACCTCCGGCGGCCTGTTGAAGGTCGTGCCCGAGGCCGAGGCCAAGCTGCAGGGCGGCGCCGTCTCCGTGGACGGCGTGGCGAGCGGCAGCCAGATCGTCACGCAGATCTTCCGCCTGAACTTCGAGAACGCGGCCAACCTGGTGCCCATCCTGCGGCCGCTGATCAGCCCCAACAACACGATCAACGTGAACCCCGGCAACAACTCGCTGGTGATCACGGACTACGCGGACAACCTGCAGCGCCTGGGCCGCATCATCGCGGCGCTGGACGTGTCGAACGCGACGGACGTGGAAGTGATCAACCTGCACCATGCGCTGGCCGTGGACCTGGCGCCCATCGTGCAGCGGCTGGTGGAAGCCTCCGGCGGTCCCACGACGCCCGCCACGCCGACGGCGCCGGGGCTGGCGGACACCTCGTACCGCACAACGGTGATCGCCGAGCCGCGCAGCAACTCGCTGATCGTGCGCGCCGCCAATCCGGCGCGGCTGAACCTGGTGCGCTCGGTCGTGGCGCGGCTGGACGTGCCCAGCGCGGGCACGGACGCCGGCAACATCCACGTCGTCTACCTGCGCAACGCCGAGGCGACCAAGCTGGCGACGGTGCTGCGCGCGGCGCTCGCGAGCATGAACCCGAACGGACCCGTCGGCGGCGTCGCCGGCGTGGTGTCGGCGCCCTCGCCCAGCACCGTGACCGGCCTCAGCGCGCCGGGCGCCGGCACCGGCACCAGCGCGTCGAACGCGCCGATCACGCCCTCGGCCCAGCCCTCCACCGGCGGCCAGATCCAGGCCGACCCGGCGACCAACTCGCTGATCATCACGGCGCCGGAACCGCAGTACCGGCAGCTGCGCGCCGTGATCGACCAGCTCGATGGCCGCCGCGCCCAGGTGCTGGTGGAAAGCCTGATCGTGGAGGTGAACGCCGAGAAGGCGGCCGAGTTCGGCATCCAGTGGCAGAACATCATCGGCAACACCGGCAGCAGCGTGGTGGGCTTCCTCGGCACCAACTACCGCGCGGCCGGCACGGGCGGCACCAACATCATCGACCTCGCGATCGGCGCGGCCACCGGGCAGGTGCTGCCGGCGACCGGCTTCAACATCGGCGCGGCGCGCAACATCAACGGCACCTTCGTGCTGGGGCTGCTGGCGCGCTTCCTGGAGGCCAACACCGACGCCAACGTGCTGTCCACGCCCACGCTGCTGACGCTGGACAACGAGGAAGCCAAGATCGTGATCGGCCAGAACGTGCCCTTCGTGACCGGCCAGTTCACCAACACGGGCGCCACCAGCAACTCGGTCAACCCCTTCCAGACGATCGAGCGGCGCGACGTCGGCCTGACGCTGCGCGTGAAGCCGCAGATCAACGAGAACGGCACCGTGCGCCTGACGATCTACCAGGAGGCGTCCAGCGTGCAGCCGGGCACCGAGAAGGACGCCAACGGCCCGACGACCAACAAGCGCACGATCGAATCCAACGTGCTGGTGGACGACGGCTCCGTGGTGGTGCTGGGCGGCCTGCTGGAAGACCGCTACGGCGGCAGCCAGGACAAGGTGCCCGGCGTCGGCGACGTGCCGGTGCTGGGCAACCTGTTCAAGAGCGAGGCGCGCCGCCGCACCAAGAGCAACCTGATGGTGTTCCTGCGGCCGGTGGTGATCCGCGACACGGGGCAGAGCGACGCGCTGTCGATCGACCGCTACGACCTGATGCGCACCAAGCAGCAGAACGCGCAGCCCACGCCCAGCTCGGTGGTGCCGGTGAACGGGGCGCCGATCATGCCCGAGGTGACCACCGTGCCGCCGCCGCTGAACACCTGGGCGCCGCTGGTGGCGCCGCCGGCGACCACCGCGCCCAGCGTGCGCTGAAGCCCATGCGCTACCCCCTGCCGTACGCGTTCGCGCGCAGCCAGCAGCTGCTGCTGGAGGACGACGGCGAGCAGCTGGTGCTGTGGCACGCGGGCACGCCGGCGCCGGCCTGGAGCGAGGTGCTGCGCAAGTACCCGGTGCGCAGCCTGCAGCAGCTGGAGGCCGCGGCGCTGGCGCAGCGCATCAGCGCGGCGTATGCGCAGGGCGAGTCGAGCGCCGCGACCGTGGTGAGCGAGGTGCAGAACGACGCCGACCTCTCGCGCATCATGCAGGAGCTGCCCGCGGTGGAGGACCTGCTGGAGGCGAGCGACGACGCGCCCATCATCCGCATGCTCAACGCGCTGCTCACGCAGGCGGCGCGCGACGGCGCGAGCGACATCCACATCGAACCCTACGAGCGCCATTCCAGCGTGCGCTTCCGCGTCGACGGCACGCTGCGCGAGGTCGTGCAGCCCAACCGCGCGCTGCACGCGGCGCTGATCTCGCGCCTGAAGATCATGGCGGAGCTGGACATCGCGGAGAAGCGGCTGCCGCAGGACGGCCGCATCTCGCTGCGCATCGGCACGCGCGCGGTGGACGTGCGCGTCTCCACGCTGCCCAGCGCGCACGGCGAGCGCGCCGTGCTGCGCCTGCTGGACAAGAGCGAGAGCCGCATCAGCCTGGAGGCCGTCGGCATGACGGGCGCGACGCTCGAGCGCTTCCTCGGGCTGATCGAGCAGCCGCACGGCATCATCCTCGTGACCGGCCCCACCGGCTCGGGCAAGACCACCACGCTGTATGCGGCGCTCAGCCGGCTGGACGCCGGCAGCAGCAACATCATGACGGTGGAAGACCCGATCGAGTACGAGCTGCCCGGCATCGGCCAGACGCAGGTGAACCCGCGCATCGACCTGGACTTCGCCAAGGCGCTGCGCGCGATCCTGCGGCAGGACCCCGACGTGATCATGATCGGCGAGATCCGCGACTACGAGACGGCGCAGATCGCCATCCAGGCCTCGCTGACCGGCCACCTGGTGCTCGCCACGCTGCACACCAACGATGCGGCCAGCGCCGTCACGCGCCTGACCGACATGGGCGTGGAACCATTCCTCCTGAGCTCGTCGCTGCTGGGCGTGCTGGCGCAGCGCCTGGTGCGCAAGCTGTGCGAGTACTGCAAGGTGGAAGTCGAAGGCGTGGCGCGCGGCTGCCAGCACTGCGGCTACACCGGCTACCACGGCCGCACGGGCATCTTCGAGCTGATGATCGCCGACGAACGCATCCGCGCGCTGGTGCACAAGCAGGCGTCGGAAGCGGAGATCCGCGAGGCCGCGCTCGCGGCCGGCATGCGGCTGATGCGCGACGACGGGGAACGGCTGGTGCGCGAGGGCATCACATCGCGCGAGGAAGTGCTGCGCGTGACGCGGGATTAGTTCTCGTCATCCCCGCCCCACCTTCGTCATCCCCGCGCAGGCGGGGACCCAGGGCTCCCGGTATTCAGTGCACCCGCTCCGGCGGGTTCCCCGGCCCAGGCTCCTTCACGGGGTACTGCGGCCCGCGCTCCTTCTCCATCGGCGGCGCCTTGGGCTTGTCGTCCTTCGGCATCGGCGGGACCGGCTGCGGTTGATGCTGCTGCTGTTGCTGCTGCTGCGCGCTCGCCGCGGGCTTGCCCGTCAGCGGCTGGAACTTCGCCTTGAACATCACCATGGCCGCGCCCCTCAGTCCGGCTGCTGGACGAAGTCCGTGTGGCCGCCCACGCCGGGCTGCTTGTCCCGCGACACCTTCTCGTTGGGCACCAGCTCGCGCGGGTCGTCGTCCACCTGCGGCTTGGGTTGCGGAATGGTCCCGCGCTCCGGCTGCGGATGCGCGAGCCCGTGGTCGATGGGGGTGCGATCTTCAGGCATGCCTGTCATGGTGCGCGCGCGCGCGGGGAGGCGGCTTAGGCCCGCTGCGCGGGCCCGCCTAGTCCGGGTCCGCGCGCGGGTGTCGGCACCTGACTACAGCGGCTCGGCCGTGGCCAGGCGCGTGCGCCGGGTGCGGCGCCGTCCGACAGGGCGACGCACCTGCCGCGCCTATGTTCATGGCACAACAAGGAACAAGCAGATGGCCATCCCGCTCTCGCTGCAAGCCGGGCTCTGGGGCCTGCTCGCCGGCGGCGCACTGGTGCTCGGCGCTGCCATCGCCTGGTTCGTGCGCGTGCCGCAGCGCCTCATCGCCGGCGTGATGGCCTTCGGCGCGGGAGTGCTCATCTCGGCGCTGGCCTTCGAGCTCATGGACGAAGCCTACCGGCGCGGCGGCTTCGACGCGACGGCGGCCGGCTTCCTCGGCGGGGCGGCCGTGTACACCGTGGCCAACTGGGCGCTGGCGCGCTACGGCGCCAAGCACCGCAAGCGTTCGCAGGGCCAGCAGCCCTCCGAAAGCGAGGACGCCGGCAGCGGCATGGCCATCGCGATCGGCGCGCTGCTGGACGGCATCCCGGAATCCATCGTCATCGGGCTCAGCCTGCTGGCGGGCGGCGCGGTGAGCTTCGTCGCCGTGATCGCCGTGTTCCTGTCGAACGTGCCCGAGGGATTGTCGAGCGCGGCGGGCATGAAGAAGGCGGGGCGCTCCGCCGCCTACGTGTTCGGCGTGTGGGGCGCCATCGCGCTGGCTTCCGGCGCCGCCGCCTGGGTGGGCTGCGCCGTCTTCAAGGACTTCTCCGCCGACGTGGTGGCGGGCACGACGGCGGTGGCGGCGGGCGCGATCCTGGCGATGCTGGCGGACACCATGATTCCGGAGGCCTTCGAGGACGCGCACGATGCGTCGGGCTTGATCACGGTGGCGGGGTTCCTGGCGTCGTTCATGCTGTCGAAGCTCGGGAGCTGAGGCGCACGAGTTGCGGGGGAAAGAGGAACGTAGTAACGTTGCTACTCACGAGAACGCATGGATCATCGCGTGACCACCATCCTCTCCAGTCGCGAGTTCAACCAGGACACGGCAGGCGCCAAGAAGGCAGCCGCGAAAGGCCCCGTGGTCATCACGGACCGGGGCCAGCCGGCGCATGTCCTCCTCACTTACGAACACTATCAGGAGCTCACCGGCACGAAGGCGGACATCGTCACGCTGCTCGCCATGCCCGAAGCCGCGGCGATCCAGCTCGAACCGGTGCCGGCGGATGCGCCCTACCGTCCCGCCGAATTCACCTGATGTTCCTGCTCGACACGAACGTCATCTCCGAGTTGCGCAAGGCGCCCAGTGGGCGCGTGGACGCGAACGTCGTGGCTTGGGCCAGATCGGTGCCGACGGCGGACCTGTATCTCTCCGCGATCACCGTCCTCGAACTGGAGCTGGGCATCCTGCAAGTGGAGCGGCGCGATGCCGCGCAAGCAGCGGTGTTGCGCAAGTGGATGAACGAACACGTCCTGCCGGCATTCGCCGGTCGCATCCTTCCGGTGGATGTCGCGGTCGCCCTTCGCTGTGCCGCCCTGCATGTCCCCACCCGCCGCGCGGAGCGCGACTGCCTCATCGCGGCGACCGCGATGGTTCATGGCATGACGGTTGTCTCCCGGAACGTCGGTGATTTCGCGTTCGCGGGTCTCGAGCTGCTGAATCCCTGGAGCGGAAACGCAAACAGCCCCTGACGCCCGCTAACCGAACACCTTGCCGATCAGTTCGCGCACAACGGGCAGGTAGATCGCCGGCGCGCGGTTCGCCAGCGTGACCAGCCCGAAGCGGGCGTTGGCATTGAGCGCGGGACTTACCTTCACCTGCACCAGCCGTGGGCAGCTGTCCTGGATGGCCAGCGCGACGGTATCGCTCTTCAGCGCCACTTCCTGGACATGGGCGATCTCGTCGCTGGTGAGCGTCACCATGACTTGCGGATGCGCGCGCTCGCCGTAGCGCTCCACGAGGATGCGGGCGAGTTCGTCGCTGAGCGGGGTGGACGCGATCGGAAAGCGCGTGAGCTGCGCGAAGGACACCTTGGACGCCTTCGCCAGCGGATGCCCCCGGCGGCACAGGAAGGCGCCGGTCGATTCCACCACCTGCTCGACGCGCAGGTCCGGCGCGGGCGGCAGCGAGCGCAGGTCGACCACCACCGCATCCACGTGCCTGTCGCGCAGCATCTGCGCCAGGCTCAGCGTGTTGGAGCGCACCACGTCCAGGTGGAAGCGCGGGAAGTGCCGGGCGAAGTGGAGCATGACCGGCTCGGTCAGCATGGCGCCGGGCCCCGAGCTCAGGCCCAGGCGCAAGCGCCCCGTGGCCGACGCGCCCAGCACCTTTCCGCTGTTCTGCAGCTGCGCGGCGTCTTCCAGCAGCAGTTCGCTTTTCTGCAGCACTTCCTGGCCGAAGCGGGTGAGCACGATGCGCTTGCCGACGCGGTCGAACAGCAGCTGGCCGAGGTCTTCCTCCAGCGCCTTGATGCTGCGGCTCAGGGCGGGCTGCGTCATGTGCAGCAGGCCCGAGGCCTTCACGAAGGAGCCCGCCCGGGCGAGGGCGACGAACTGGCGCAGTTGCACGAGGGTCATGCGTTCATGCCTTTCTGGTCATTAATTTGTGCTGGAGAATGCATTGGACGTCAACACGGACCGCCGCCTAGGATGCCCGCTCCGCCATCCTCCACAAGGAATTCGACATGCGATCCGTCCTGAAACTCGTGCTCGCCGCGGTGGCCGCCGCCACCGTGGGGACGTCGGCCCTGGCGCAGGCCTTTCCGGCGAGGCCGGTGACCCTGCTCGTCCCCTACCCCGCCGGCGGCGTGTCGGACGTGATCGCCCGCACCCTCAGCAACACGCTCGCGAAGCACCTGGGCCAGTCGGTCGTGGTGGAGAACCTGGGCGGGGCCGGCGGCGGCATCGCCGCGCAGAAGGTCCTGAACAGCCCGGCGGACGGGCACCTGATCTTCCAGGGCTCGCCCAACGAGCTGATCCTGGCGCCGCTGGCCAACTCCGCCATCAAGTACAGGAGCGAGGACTTCCGGCTGGTGCAGATGATCACCATCAACCCGCTCGCGCTGTTCGCCCGCAAGGACCTGCCCGCGAACAACGGCGACGAGCTGGTGGCGTACGCCAGGAAGGCGGCGGCGCAGGGCAAGCCGCTGACCTTCGCCAGCGTCGGCCCCGGCTCCATGTACCACCTGCTGGGCGAGCACATGTCCAAGGTGATCGGCGTGCCGATGACCCACGTGCCGTACAAGGGCATCGCGCCGGCGCAGCAGGACCTGCTGGCCGGCCTGGTGGACATCTTCATGACGCCGTACGGCAAGGGCCAGGTGCAGTTCGTGCACGACGACAAGCTGAAGGCCGTCGCCGTGTTGTCCGCCGAGCGCCAGGAGCTGCTGAAGGACGCACCGCCGCTGAACGACAGCGCCGCTCTGAAGGGTTTCGTCTTCGACACCTGGGCCGGCTACTTCGTCCACAAGGACACGCCGGAGCCCGTCGTGCAGGCGCTGCACAAGGCACTGGGCGAGGTCGCGAACGACCCGCAGGTGCGCGCCGCGCTGGAAGCGCAGGCCATGATCGTGCCGCGGCCGCAGCCGCTGCCCGCCCTCGGGAAGCTGTACGTCGAGAACACGGCCAAGTACCGCGCGATCGCCAAGTCCATGAACCTGCAGGCGCAGTGACGGAAAGCGCCAGCCCGCGCATGCAGGAGCCGTACCTGGGCGAGGCGCTCGCCACGCGCGTCGGGGAGTTCGTCCAGCTGCGGCGCGACATCCACGCGCATCCCGAGCTGGCCTTCCAGGAACACCGCACCGCGGCACTCGTGGCGGAGAAGCTGCGGGCGTGGGGCTACGAAGTGGCCACCGGCGTCGGCGGCACCGGCGTGGTGGGCCGGTTGCGGCGCGGCAACGGCGGCCGGACGCTGGGACTGCGCGCCGACATGGACGCCCTGCCGATCCAGGAAGCGAGCGGGAGCGCGTGGGCCAGCCGCACGCCCGGCGTGATGCACGCGTGCGGCCACGACGGCCACACGGCGATCCTGCTCGCGGCCGCCCGGCAGATCGCGGAGGACGTCGACTTCGACGGCACGCTGAACCTGATCTTCCAGCCGGCCGAGGAAGGCGGGGGCGGCGCGTTGCGGATGCTGGAGGACGGATTGTTCGACCGGTTTCCGTGCGACCGGGTCTTCGCCTTGCACAACATGCCCGGCATCCCCGCAGGCCACTTCGCCTTCCGCTGCGGGCCCTCGATGGCATCGAGCGACTACGTGACGATCACGCTGCGCGGACGCGGCGGGCACGGCGCGATGCCGCATGCCGCCAGCGACACCGTCGTGGCGGCGGCGTCGCTCGTGATGGCGCTGCAGACCATCGTGTCGCGCAACGTCGATCCGCTGCGGACGGCGGTGGTGACGGTCGGCGCCCTGCACGCGGGGCAGGCGAACAACGTCATTCCGGCGGAAGCGGTGCTGGAGCTCAGCGTGCGCGCGCTCGATGCGCAGGTGCGCAGGCTGGTGAAGGAGCGCATCCATGCGATCGCCGACCTGCATGCGCGCGGGTTCGGCGTCGAGGCGGATGTGGACTGGCGCGACGGCTACGCCGTGCTGGTCAACGCGCCGGAGCCCACGGCGCTGGCGGTGACGGTGGCGCAGCGGCTGTTCGGCAACGAGCGTGTGGTGGTCGATGCAGCCCCGCAGACCGCCAGCGAGGATTTCGCCTTCATGCTGGAGCGCGTGCCGGGTTGCTACCTGTTCGTGGGGAACGGGGCGGGCGCGGGTGCGCTGGGCGCCTGCATGGTCCACAACCCGGGGTACGACTTCAACGACGCCATCATCGAACCGGCGTCGCTGTTCTGGCAGGAACTGGTGCGGGAGTCCTTGCGGGCGGGCGGGTAGGCCATCACCGGGCCGCTGCCTACCCCTGGCAGCCGCCGCTGCGAGAATGCGGCTTGCGCGATCGCGCGCGGCGGCGCCGGTGCGCCGCCCGACCCGACATCGAAGGCGGACGTCACCGACCCGGCCGCCGTGCTGCGCCTGGTCGACGAAGCCGAAGCGCGCAAGGGCCCCGTGACGTCCTGGTGAACTCCGCGGGCGCCGCGGCGCGCCGGCCCTTCGCCGAGCTGGACGCAGCCGCCTGGCACGGCGCCATGGAGGCCAAGTTCCACACCTACGTGAACGTCATCGACGTCGTCATCAAGCGCATGGCGGAGCGCAAGAGCGGCGCGGTGGTCAACGTCATCGGCATGGGCGGCAAGTTCCCTTCGGTGACCCACATCGCCGGGGGTTCCGCCAATGCGCGGACGTGGTGGTGTACCTGAGCTCGGCGCGGGCGTCGTATGTCTCGGGGGCGATCGTGAACATCGACGGGGCGAGCTCGCCGGCGGTGGTTTGAGCGGCGCCTGAAAGAGAAAACCCGCAGGAACCGGAGGTTCCCTGCGGGTTTTTTTGTTGGTGGCCTGGGGCGGAATCGAACCACCGACACGCGGATTTTCAATCCGCACAAGAAGAGCGGTGATTGGTATTGACTGGTGTAGATCGAGTTCCATGTAGGCAGCATTTCCTATTTGCTGCAATCACTTAGGGCGGCGATTCTCGGACTTTTAGATCCATCGGCGTTGAGTTGTTTGGGCACAATCCGCCTACACAACGCCTACATGACTCACAGAATCGATCGATGAAGAAGCGGGAAAAAATCAGTCTCTGAACCGCGCCGGGAATCTCGGAGACTCGTTGGTGTGAGTCAGACGATTATTTCTGACTCGGCGAGTTGGCGATAGT
>NZ_JBUDXE010000026.1:0-30985 GCF_054956735.1 Ramlibacter sp. bp-362 | reverse complement strand
CTCGGGGGAAAACTTCTTTGACTTTCTCATGGCTCCGTCTCAAGTGTAGGAGCCTCCGGGAAAGCCGGCGCGGTTCAGAGCTCCTCTCCGCGGTTGAATTGCGTGCTGAAATATAGCCACCGGCAGTTCACATCCCGCGCCGCAAGCCCATACCAGACCCAGGAGCAAGTCGCCTTGAGCACGCCCCAGCCCCCCAGTCCGAAACCAAGTGCCGTGGATCTTCCGCGCACCGAGTTCCTCCTCGAAATGTACCGGCAGACCTCGAACCACCTGAACCGGCATGTCTTGCTGCTTTGGCAGAGCGTGGCTCTTCTCGGTGGAGCCTACGCGGCCTTCGCGTTCCAGGAAAAGAGCGTCATCTCCATCCACTTGGCGACAGCGATCGCGCTGCTGCTGTGTGGCTGGTTCTGCGCAAACGTCTTCGACGCCTACGGATGGTTTGACCGCAATCTCGTCATCATCACCAATCTCGAGCGCTTGTTCCTCGAACGACAGGACGCCACGCACGTCCACTTCTTTTTTCTGGATCACCGCAAGCCCGAGAACATGGTCCAGCACTTCTGGATTCAACTTCTGTTCGGCGCCATGATCGCGCTCCTTGTCGCTCTGGTCCACTTCTTCAAAGAGGTGCTTCCGAGCTTCAAGATTCCCAACGGAGCCTTCTCCCCGGAGCTTGCCCTGCCGTATGCGGTGCTGCTCGGTGCGATTTGGTATTGCTGGCGGATCTACTGCGGGGTGATCAAGAAGGCAAAGGAACTGCGCTCGAAGTCGCCGGGCTTGACACCCTAGGCGGTGAGCCCTGAGTCCGGCAGCCGCAACGTGCATGAGTCGCCGACAGACTCGCGCCACACACGCACGGTCAGCAGGCTCGCATGGGTCTTCAGCTCTTTTGCGATAAACAGACACAGGTTCTCAAGGGTGGGCGGCCCCAGGTCGGGCACGTCGTCGAGCAGCCGATGGTCCAGTTGGTCGCGCAGCGCGGCGATGTCGCGGCGCAGAAGGCCCAGGTCAAGGACCATGCCTGTCCCCTCGTTTTTGACGCCGGTCACGCCGATCTCGACCTGGTATGTGTGGCCATGGATGCGGCGGCTTGGCTCGGCCTCGACCTGCCGATCGAGAGTGTGCGCCGCGTCGAAGTAGAAGCGTTGGCTGAGCTCGAAGTTCACCGGATTCCCACCATCTTGTGTGTCTGCACGCTCAGCCGCCATCGCGGATCCCGCGTGCAGTAGTCGATTGCCCACGCTGTATTCTGTTTCAGCATGGGGCCATCCATCGGCTGCAGCAGGTGGTAGTCAAACGGCAACTCAATGAGTTCGTCCAGATCGAGACCGGGCTGTGGGACCACTACCTTGAGTTCACTGCCTGCCCGCAGTTTCAGCACCGAATTTGCCTTCGGACTCACACACACCCAGTCCAGGTCCGCCGGCGCTTCCACTGTGCCGTTGGTCTCGACCGCGATCTCGAAGCCGTGCTCGTGCAGCGCATGCACCAGCGCCGCGTCGAGCTGGAGCAGGGGCTCGCCCCCGGTCAACACCACCAAGCGCTTGCCTGACGCACCGGTCGGCCAATGCGAAGTAACGCGCTCCGCGAGATCCGAAGCAGCCGCGAACTTTCCGCCATCGGAGCCGTCCACGCCGACAAAGTCTGTGTCGCAGAAGCTGCACTGCGCGGTTGCGCGATCAGCTTCGCGGCCGGACCAGAGGTTGCAGCCCGCAAACCGACAGAAAACCGCCGCCCGGCCGGCGTTGCCGCCTTCGCCCTGCAGCGTGTAGAAGATTTCCTTGACCTGGTACGTCACGCGGCAGCCCTCCAACGCTGATAGCCTGCGGCCCGCAACTCACATGCAGGACAGGTTCCACAGCCCACACCCCAATCGTGCGTCGTCTGCCGATCGCCCGCGTAGCAGGTATGAGAGTCTCGGACGATGATGTCAACCAGCGCTTGGCCACCCAGATCGCTAGCGAGTTGCCAGGTTGCAGCCTTATCGATCCACATTAGCGGAGTCTCGATAAGCAGGCGTGTCGCCATACCCAGGGACAGCGCGATCTGCTGCGCCTTGATGGTGTCCTCGCGGCAGTCGGGATACCCAGAAAAGTCCGTCTCACACATGCCGCCCACGATTACCGAAATGCCCCTCCGGTAAGCGACAGCGGCTGCGAGCGTGAGGAACAGCAGATTCCGACCGGGAACGAACGTGTTTGGCAGCCCTGACTTGTCGAACTTCATTGCAACGTCACGCGTCAGCGCGGTCGCACTGATCTCCCCTAGGACGGGGATGGCTAGCAGGTGATCGTCCCCGAGCTTGCTCCGCCATCCCGGGAATGCTTCAAGGATGCGCTCACGGACGACTTGCCGCGCCTCCAACTCCACCCTATGTCGTTGACCGTAGTCGAATCCGATCGTTTCGACCCGATCGAAGCGGTGCAAAGCCCATGCCAAGCACGTCGTGGAGTCCTGACCACCAGAGAACAGAACTAAGGCCGAGTCCCGGTTCATGCGACCTTCCTGACATTTCCGCGCGCCTGCTTGCGGATGATGGACACCAAGTACTCCGCCAGTTGCATGTACTGCCGGGGGGTGAACTCGATCGAGTTCCACGCGGTGACGTCACCGGAGCCGAAGTTCCAGGCGCCCGAGCTCCAAGCGGTTTTGCCCTTCAGCGGGCGCAGACCTCGTTCGAACGACTCAACGGAGTCTTCGGCATGTTTGGCATAGATCTCGTCCATGACGTAACCCATGGCCACCAAGCCGGCGCTGTGAACGAGGCGAGAGGTGGTCGGCTTCTTACCCTCCCAATCATCGGGGAAGGTCTTCCTAACAGCGGCGAAGAAGTTGGCGACCAGCTTTGCAGGGGCTTCGACGTTCCGCTTGCCTTGGGACAAGTGCTGGATCGCGCCCGCCGTCTCGGAGTTCATGATCATCTTCTGCAGCGCCGTATCGCGCAGGATGCCCGTTGGGTTCGTCTGCATCTTGATCATCCGATGCAGAGAACTCCCCTCGGTGAAGTTGAGGCGCTCGGTGATCGCCGCCGCTAGAGATCGGGATGACAGACGTTCGGGGAGCTCTCCCACTGCGGGGAGCAGCTCGTAAATGAGCGACTTGGGTAGTGGGCGCGTATTGTTGATGAGAATGAATTGCCGACGCAGCTCGTTCAGGTCGCGGCAGATAAGGCAAGCGACGAAGGCTTCGAAGTCCGCTCGCTTGGACTGAGCGAGGGCAGCCAGGCGCTGCTGCCCATCGACAACCAGGCCTTGCGGCATGCTGCCAACGTCGACTACCAGCTTGCCGTACGCGCCCTTGACCGCCTCGAGTCTGGCTCCGCCTGCGAATGCCACGACCAGGGCGTTGGGGAGGACCGCGTCGGTCTGGGACAGATAGCGCCGAATTTCGGCGATGTGCCCCGCGATCTGAGGACGCTGAAAACCGGTCAACTTGCCACTTTCAGCGCGTCCGAGCCGATCGACTTGGGCGATCTGCATGACTTGCTTGGCGGTCGCTCGAATCATCACGACCTGGTGCTTGTCACTTTGATGGGCGACTAGCGCATCAAACTTCATGGTGTCAGCGGCGCGCGCCATTTCGTACTTTCTGGAGGTGTTCGTAATAGATGTGCAAATTGTGGAAGCCGCGCCGCTTGTTCCGGTTGCTTGACCTGAAGATGGTGACCTCAATGCCTACTTCTCTGCAGACCTTGCAAGTGCACCCCTTCCAAGGTTTTTCTGTGAGGGTGCGCTCCATTTGCTTCTCAACGGCTTTCAGCCGACGCTCAATGGCAGCGGGCTTCTCCTGCGCTGCGGTGTAGAACAAGCGCAAGTAGTCGCGCACGGCTTCACTTGCGGCCGTGTAATTGGCCTTTCCGGAGTCGTAGGCTCGCAGGGAGCGCAGAGCAGACTCTTCGCCTTGCGACAATGCGTCCAGGTCGACGCGCCCCTCTTGAACGGCGTACTTCAGCTTGTTGTTCGCGAGGGCTTGGGGGATGCGGATCGCTGTGTAGTACTCCAATCCGCCATCGGCTTTAGGTGCGTAGTAGTTGCGAGTGGCGTCCTGGAAAGCGCGCATGAGCGGCGACGTGGAGTCGAAGCTATCGACACCTTCGCCGCGGAACATGTGTAGATCGTCGGCTTTGGCAAAGCCGAGGATGTGCACTTGCGTCGCCGAACTGATCTGCTTGCGAATCTCGCGTACAGCCAGGAGGATGTCCTGCGCCTCAAGGGGGACCATGCCGCCGAGTGCGATGTACTTGTAGCCCATTTTCTCGAGGGCCTTCGCAGCCGCCGACATGCTAGCGGGAGACCAGCCTTGTACGACCCCTACCGGTACGAACCTCGGGATGTGCTTCGATTCGCGAAGGAACTCACGCGCATTCTCTTGCGTGATGTCGTACCTAAGCTTCTCCATAGCAGTTGGCCGCGGATCGCCATCGCCGTCCTTACGGAACTCGAAGATGATGTGGTCTGGAGAGCAGCCGTGCGTAAATCCGCAGTCAGCGTAGAACTCGGCCGTATTGGCTGGTGAGTACGGGGGCTTTTCTTCGTCCCGATATGAGAACGCCCCGCAGTCGCCAAAGATCGGCATCTTCTGGAACTTGGGCCCTTTCATCCGCAAGACCGAACGAGCGCCTTCTCGCGTGAGTTGCATCGCGAGAGCGTCCGGATACTTGCCCTTCTTCTTGGAGCTTCCGACCACGCCGCGCGAGATCAGGACTCCGTCGTAAGGCGGGGTCGGAAACAGCTCGTGTGGGTACAGATCGTCGCGCGCGTTCCGACCTGGCGCACTCTCGTCCGCTTCAAAGTCGAAGTCTGGATCGACCTGGTCGCGAGCGTCCGCGAAAATGAACTTCATGCCTTGATCGAATCCGTGTAGATGCTGGTGAGCGCGCGAGTGAGCTCGTTGACGCCTTTGGAGGTCTGCTCAATCGCGTTCCACTCGCGTTCAATGTGCGGCCAGACGCCGGACGTCCAGCAGCAGGACCTCGCGATCAGAGCAAGCTCCTTCTTGTAGGCGAGCTTGAGATCCTTGGCTCCAGGATTCATCCGGGCTGTGATGCGGTCCATCAGCGCCCCCATTGCGCGAATGCCCGCGCTATGCGTCAAGCGGCTCTTCTCCGGGGGCAGTTTCCAGGCCGCCGGAAACACTTCGGCCACGGCGCTCCAGAACGCGTCCAGCGTGGTGTACATCGCTTTGACATTGCTCGTCCCAGGCTTGAAGCCCTTGAACTGCGCCAGAGCACCATTCGGGTGGTTGATTCGCTCGCGAATCATGGTGATCACGGCCGTGTCGTTGATCGACTCCCTCTGCGAGGCAGGCTCAGATTTACGGCTCACTCGCTTGTAGAAGGGGGAGTGCGAATTGGAGTGCAGCAGCGCGCACAACTCACTCGGCACCCGGTTTGCCGCGAGATCTTTTGGCAGGAAGACGTCGTCCGTTTCCGGCAGCAGTTCGTTGATCAATTGCCCTGGTAGCGGCTTGGCGCGATTGACCAGGATGAATTGCTGGCGCTGAACATCTAGAGAGTTCGCGACGAATGCCACCACCGGGACCATCAGGTCCTCCTTGGCAGTCGACTTGCTCAGGGCGATCGATCGTTGTTGACCGTCGACGATCCAAGCGACTCTTTCGCCCGGCTCCTGAAGCGGGATGTGCAGGTAGCCCGGCTTTGTGACGCCGGTCAGGCGGCCGCGTACTTTGTGGAACTTCACGCTTGGCGCCACCGCGAGAATGATCGCGTTTGGAAAGAGATTCGGTCCCTTGTTCAAGTAGTCGGCAATTTGCCGGACGTGAGCCTGAATCTCGCGACGCTGGAATCCGACAAGCTTCTTGCCCTCCTTCCCAATGCGAGTGATGTCTGCCACCTCCGCGATCTGACGGCCCGGCATGGCAAAGGCATAGACCTTGTGTGGTCCTTGCGTGAACTCCACTGCGGCAAAGGCGAGTGAACGGCTGCGTGCCTTTTTAGTGGCCATCTCGGACCTCGTCATAGATGCGACGGAAGCGGGATGATTCGCACGCAATGCCCCGTGAGCGCAGTTCTGCGAGGGCCGTGGTCGGCGCCAGATGTCTGCGGGCCATGGAAGCAAGCTGCCGAGCGATCTGTGCGTCTGTCTGCGCACGACGTTCGGCCCTTTCTACGTACGGCTGCTCGGCGAGCAGGCGCTCAACTCGCGTGCGCTGAGCATCGATGCTTTTCAGACGTCCATCGCTGGCGACCTCCAGCACAAAGTGAAGCGCCGCCCGCTGAACGAGCGAGGACATGCTCCCGGAGTACGGCGCGCCCAGTGAGTTCAGACGGGAGTCATACGCGATGCACTGCTCACGCAGTTCACCACTGACCTTCGCGCCCGCCGTGATGATGATTCTCAAGCGGGATGCTTGCGACCGCGACAGCCTGGACAAGTCCTCAGAGACCATCTCCAGGTAAGTCGCCGGCAACGCCAGCACCACGTGGCCATCCGCACCACGGATGTAGTCAGACAGCGGGCTTCGGCGTTCCGGGTGAACTTCCGCCCACCACTCCACCGGGCGGTATGGGACCTTCAGGAGCGAGAACGGTCCAGGCCCTTGGCGGGAGACCGTCAGGTCGTACGACGCGATGCGCTCAGTGCCCCGGACCACCCCCATGCCTGCTGAGACGAAGAGCAGGCGCGCATCAGCCGTGTCTGCCGCCGACAGCAGTGCCGCGGTCCCGGCTCCAGCATACAAGTCGCGAGCCGGGGTGGTGGGCTCCACCGACGTGATGCGGTCCCGCCAACCCGTCGCGAAGGCGCGCAATGTTCTGGCCTTCACCTGTGAAGCACGCAGCAAAGGGTGCGCCGGATGTCTTTTTATGGCGCTGCAGGACCCGACGAGTAGCATGAAATTGCACGTTGATCAACTTCGATATTGTGCATTTTCTCGCCGCTCAGCTCCAGACCCGCCGCTGCATTTTCTTGGGGTGAGCGCAAAGCGTGGCGCGCCAGCTACACAGCCTTCGGCCCGAGCGTTGGGAGGAGTCGCGCAAGCCGCTGTGAGCGGCGAGCGGCCGGAATTCGGCGCTGTCGGCGCGCGGATGGTCTACTTGAACTTTGCGAGGCGCCGCCTACGGCGCCATCGGGGGCTGGATCTTGTAGTTGCCGGGGACGCCTGCCGGCTTCGGGCATGAGGGCCTGAAGTCGCATGCGACGCAGGTCGAGTCGTCAGAGCAATTGGCGTCCCATTGCTGGCGGATGGTGCCCGACATCACCTCCTTGGCGATGTTGGTCTCGATCTGGAGCACGACATTGTCGAAGGCCGCCAATGATCGGTCGATGCTGGTAGGAGTCACGGCCACCACGCGCAACGCCCTACGAACTCGGAATTCGCGAGACAGGTTGCCACTTGCCACGCCCGGCTGCCACAGATTCAGCACGTTGTAGTCCGGCGAACCTTTGGAAGGCATCGGCTTGAGCGTGCCAGCCTTGAATTCGGCCGCCATGCCGCGCATATCGTCCTCATTGGGCAGCAATTCGTTGACGTACAGAAGGATGCCTGCAACAACCTTCTTGGCATCTGGTCTGCGCTGGCGTAGCCAGCCGTACGTCTGGATCTGCCAGTCATGCTGCTGCCAGTACCCGTGCGGGTCTTGGCTCTCCGGCGGGCGCGCGGCGCCTTTGTAATCGACGATTACCTCGTACTCACCCGGCGGAGTGATCCCTTGCGCCTTCAGCTCCGATTCGATCGCCGAACGGATGATGTTGTCGGCCGGGACCGTGCTCATTTTGATGGCAGTCAGCACGTCCACAACGCCGGTGAGACCGTACCGCTGCGCACGCAAGGCAACGTTGGCGCCACCGGGCAGCAACTCACGCGACCCGGTGAGGGGTTCTTCTGCGTACTCGACGAGTGGGAAGAGATGCGGCCCGATCAGATTGATCGCCTGCGCCACACGCTCGTAGGCGGACCGTCGCGCCGCAGCGTTTCGTGCTGACTTGCCTTGCACCGCCAGCGTGTTCTCGACGCGGCGCCCGATCTCTCCGATGTCGTTCTCGGCGAGGCCAAGGTCGTCCTGCCGTGTTGCCCACTCAACAGGCGTGAAAGGCCACGGGAACTTGTACTCATGAGCCTTCCAGATGGTGTACGCCATCTCCAGGACGCCGTGCACAAACTCACCGAACCAGAGCTGGACTGGGCGCGCAGGAGGCAATGCGCTGCCATTCTGGTAGCGGTACTGCCTCGCACAGCGCATGTAGGAGAGCAGATCCCCAGTGAGGCTGTAGTCCGGGATTTGTTTGTTCTCTTCGCGAGCGCTCAACTTCATGGCGTGTCCTCAAATCAGACGCAAGGGGTGCAGTTCCGGCTCGGCTGGATGACCTCGCTTCAGCGCTGGGTTGTCTCGGCGCCAAGTCCACGTGCCGTCTCTTCGCCAGCAAAGTGCCACGTTCGGGATCTTGCCGACGTACTGCATGCACTGCGGAGTCCCGACGAGAACAAGGACATGCTTGGGCCGGCTGTACGCAACGTAGTAGAGCCGCATCAGGTCATCGAACGTGCGATCCAGCTTCTGCCGCGCCGTTCTGAAGGGGCCAATTGGGGTGTGCGGGGCGAAATAGTCCTCCATCTCTGCCTGGGCACTCGCACTGCGAGGAAAGCGCCGGAAGGCTTGCTTCGCATGATTGGTTCTGAAATCCGAACCGACGTCCACGATCACAACGGGAAACTCGAGTCCTTTCGACTGGTGGATCGTCATGACGTTGGCCCGGCTTCTCGGGAGGGCGTACAGAAGATCCTCGTCGACATCGATTTCGCGCAGGGCGAGGGGCGCCAGGACGTCGCTGAAAACGGCATTGGCGCTGCGGCCGTTGTGAACATCCGCGTCCGCCTTTGTGGATGGCAAGTTCAGGATGTCCAAGTTGTACTTCGAGTAGTTGCCACCTTGAGCGATGCAGCGCGTGATTGCTTCCAGGTAGATCTGGTGCTCAGGATCGTCCTGGAATTCGGGCATCCATGCGATCAACTTGTACACCAAATCAAGCAAGGGCCACTCCTCGGGCCACTTCTTGTTCGACCCCTGAGGCGTGCGCGTCTTCCATGCACGCACGAAGTGGTGAAGCCCGCGAGTTCCAGTATTGGGTGCCGGATTAGTGCCGATGAACTGTCGAGCGTCTTCACGCCAACCTGAGATGATCTCCTTCGCTTTGTTGGTCATGTGCATGACCATGTGACGATCATCTGTCTCGTCCACGCACTCCGCGACGAGGCCGAGCAGCACTCGGACGTTCGGGATGTCGCGCAGATCTTGACCGCGAGGGTTGAAGACACCCAAACCACGCCGCTCAAGTTGATCCCGCAGGAAGTGCGGCAATCTCGGCTCTCCAGTTTCCTTGAACTCGCGCACCGTCGACGAGAGCAAGAGCGCGTCTCCCAGAGCTCCCCACTTCGGGTCTCGTTCAATCTTCACGTTGGTGCCGGGGATCGTGAACCCGCCGCCCGCGAAGATGTCGTGCAGCATGGCAGCCAGATCTTCGGCAATCTCCGTGGGTGAGTCGCGAAACAGTCCGAGAACAGGAATGTCTTCGCTGGGCTGCGTATGGACGACAACCGGCTTCCCGGCGACGCGCGCCGGCGCGAAACTTGGATCGCCTGCGGCAAATTGGTTGAAGAAGTTGACGATCTCTGGGGATGATCGGTAATTGCGCATCAGGTTCAGCAACCGCGGAGCGGTTGGCGACACCTGCTGCTGGTAGCGTGTGGCGAAGTTGGTGAACAGCTCGACCGTTGCGCCTCGGAATCGGTACAAGGATTGATCGTCGTCGCCAACAATGGTAAAAGCCGCCCCCGATCGTTTGGCGAGTTCCAGGTAGATCGCCTCCTGAATCGGGTTCGTGTCTTGGTACTCGTCGACAAGCAGTGCGCGAATCCTTGGCACCGACGGGTTGGGGTAAAGGGTGCCGGCCGTAGCCGCCTGCAGGATTTGCTGGGCGCAGGTGGAGAAGTCCACCATGCGCTGCTTGTCCAAGTACTCGAGATACCGCTTGAACAGGTCGTACTGCATCTGTTCTGCAGTAAGGCCCTTCTCTCCCGGGGTGGTGCCGGCCTTGACCCACTGGTCAATGTCAACCAAGTCTTGAATCAGCCTATTCGTTAGCTCGAACGACTTATCCGCGGCATCTGCCACGGTCCGCGGAGCGTCGCCTCCATTGAATTGACCCAAGTACTCGAAGAACGGTGACGGCGGGCTCCCAAACGGCGCGGCTTGAATCGCTCCGCCGAAGATCCTGCGGCGGAAGATGAACTTCGCCGCAAACTGTTCGAGCATGATGCGGTTTGGCTCTCCAACGGGCCGGATTGCGCGCAGCCAGTCCTGCAGGAAGCTGTCCAAGGTTCCTGTCTGGAAAGAGTTGATGTCGATCCGATGCAGTCGCTGGACCAGCAAGGCGTCGGAGTGCTTCGCCTTGATGAAGTGCGCAATGAGCCGGGTGCCCCAGTCGATGAGACGGTCTCGCAACTCGCCAGCGGCCTTCCGAGTGAACGTGGTGACAAGGACGTTTTCTGGCTCGTATCCGTCGACCAAGACGTGCCGAAGCGCACGAAGGACGAGCACTGTGGTCTTGCCGGAGCCTGGCCCGGCCACGATCATCAAGGCTGGGTCGCGACCGTGCTTAACCGCCTCGATCTGCTCTGGATTGAGCTTCTTGTCCAGGACCGCCGGGTTGACCGCGGCTGCGAGGAACTCGCTGATATCGATCACGTCTCTTCCCCCAAGAACTACGGTGGCTTAGAGCCGGTGCAGATCATCCTACATATCACCTGCAGCGACTACGGCACGGACATGGGCGGGAGGACGCATCAAGGGCCAGAACACTGCAGGCGACTCCACCAGTTCCGTCTGCAGGCGCCCTAGTAGTTAACCGGAACGCACAGATCGACTGCCTACAGCGGGTAAGCCGAAGCACTCCGTCAGAGGTGGCGGGCTCGAAGTCACCCGCCAACAGCCACTCGGTCAACACATGCGATCGGCGATGTCGCTTGGAACTCCGCACGCCTTGCGGGCTCCTGTCTTGAAGTTGGCCTGAGACGGCTCGCAACGCGTAACGGCCATCCGACTGCGCACACCGGTCTGAGACGCTCAGATTCGGGCGTCACCGCGCAAAAATAGGCACGGCGGACGTTCCCTTGCAAGCGACATCAGGATGTGCGTTGATTCGCACCGCTTTCGAATGCCTACATGGCGCCTACACGGCGCACAGAAAGCAAAAGGGCCCAGCGTCCGCTGGGCCCTAAGTGCATGATTTTATTGGTGGCCTGGGGCGGAATCGAACCACCGACACGCGGATTTTCAATCCGCTGCTCTACCAACTGAGCTACCGGGCCGTGAGCCGGTGATTATAGCAGTGCGAAGGGTGCGTTCCTCGCCGGGAGAGTGCCCTCACCCCAACCCTCCCCCAGAGGGGGAGGGAGCAAGACAGGTTACGCCGCCGACCGATCGCGCTTGCCGCGCGACAGGTCCACGCCCAGCTGCTTGAGCTTGCGGTACAGGTGCGTGCGCTCCAGTCCCGTCTTCTCCGCCACGCGCGTCATCGAGCCGCCTTCCTTTGCCAGGTGGTACTCGAAGTAGCACTTCTCGAATTCGTCGCGGGCGTCGCGCAGCGGCTTGTCGAGTTCGAACACCTGGCGCGCCTGCGGGCCCATCTCCACCGCGGCGGGGATGGTCTGGCCGCCGGTCATGGCGGCTTCCACCGTCAGTTCCTGCACGGGCATGGGCACCACGCCGGCCATGCCGGGCTTGCGCAGGGGCGTGACCGTGGCCGCCGGGCCGGCGTTGCGGGCCAGCCCCGCCTCCACCGCCTTCAGCAGCTTCTGCATCGTGATCGGCTTCTCCAGGAAGGAGTGCGCGCCGATCTTGGTGGCCTCCACGGCCGTCTCGATCGTCGCGTGCCCGCTCATCATCACGACCGGCATCGTGAGCAGTCCGGTCGTGGACCACTCCTTCAGCAGCGTCACCCCGTCCGTGTCGGGCATCCAGATGTCCAGCAGCACCAGGTCGGGCCGCACCCGCTGGCGGGCCGCCCGGGCCTGCGCCGCGTTCTCGGCGAGTTCGACGGTGTGTCCTTCGTCATTGAGGATCTCGGAGAGCAGGTCCCGGATCCCGAGCTCGTCGTCCACCACCAGTATGTTTGCCATCGCCCTCTCTGCTTGCGAACCGTCACGGGGTGAAGGTCGCGTTGTTAACTTGCAACTCCAAATGATAACGACACTTGTGCGCCCTGGATCACGCCATCGCTGGTCCGGTTCTTCAGATCGATGCGGGCGCCATGCTCATCCGCGATTTTTTTCACGACGGCCAGTCCCAGGCCCGTGCCCTTGGCCTTGGTGGTCACGTACGGCTCGAAGGCCCGCTTGAGGATGTGCTCGGGGAATCCGCTGCCGTTGTCGTTCACCAGCAGGCGCACCCGCCGGGTCGCCTCGCTCCACTGCGTCCGGATCACCACCTCCGGCCGGGCGCGGCCCTCGGTCGCGTCCTGGGCGTTCTGGAGCAGGTTGTGGATCACCTGGCGCAGCTGCTGCGCATCGCCCAGGATCCGCGGGCAGGCCGGGTCCAGCTCCACCCGCACCGGCACCTGGGCCGGGCCGCGGGCGGCGTCGCCCTCGCGGGCGTACAGGTGCAGCACGTCGTTGACCAGGGCGTTCAGGTCCACCGGCTTCAGTTCGGCCGCCGGGAGGCGCGCGTAGTCGCGGAACTCGTTGACCAGCCGCTTCATCGCGTCGACCTGGTCGACGATGGTGTGCACCGACTTGGTCAGCACCGCCTTTTCCGGGTCGGGCAGCTTGGCCGCCAGCTTCATCTCCAGCCGCTCGGCCGACAGCTGGATCGGCGTCAGCGGGTTCTTGATCTCGTGGGCGAGCCGGCGGGCGACCTCGCCCCAGGCCTGGGCGCGCTGGGCCGAGACGATCTCCGAGATGTCGTCCAGCACCAGCAGGCGGGCGCCGCCGGGCATCTGGGCGCCGCGCGCGACCAGCGTCACGATGTTGGCCTGCGCGTCGGCCGCGCGGGTGGTGTTCAGCTCGAAGGGCTCCTGCCAGTGGTCGACGATCTGGGTCTCGGTCAGGAACTCGTCGAACCGCTGCTGCACGGCCGTCCCGAAGGGCTCGATGCCCGGAACCTCCGCCAGCGCGCTGCCCTGGTGCTCCTCCAGCGGCAGCTGCAGGATGCGCGAGGCGCCCGGGTTGGAGGCGAGGATGTGCCCCTGCTCGTCCAGCACGATCACGCCGGCCGTGAGGTTGTCGAGGATGGTCTGCAGGTTGGCGCGCGCCGCGCTCACCTGCTCCATGCTGCGCTCCACCGCCGCGCGGGCGTCGGCCAGCTGCTGCGTCATCTCGGCGAAGGAGCGGGTGAGGCCGCCCAGTTCGTCCTTGCCCTGCAGGGCCAGCTTGGGCGAGAGGTCGCCGGCCGCCACTTCGCTCACGCCCGCGGCCAGCAGCAGCAGCGGCCGCGCCAGCTGGTTGCCCAGCACGATCGCCAGCAGCACGGCGCCGAAGACCGCGAGGAACAGGCTCAGGGTCAGCGTACCAATGTACATGCGCCGCAGGCCCTCGCGCGCCAGCGCCCGCTCCTGGTATTCGCGGTTGGCTTCCTGCACGGCGATGGCATTGGCCACCAGCGCCGGCGGGATCACGGCCGTGGCCTGCAGGAAGCGCGACTCGGCCAGCAGCCCCAGGCTGGGCTGCGGCACGCCCACGATCGCCTTGATGCGCGCGTTGCTCGTGGCCACGATGCCCGGGTCGTCCAGGCCCTCGATCACCGTGAAGGCGCGCTGGGTCCGCGCGGTGCGCAGCTGCTGCTGCGTGGGCCGTTCGGGGTTGAGCTGGAAGCGCGACTGGCCGGCGCTGGCGATCATCTGCCCGTTGGCGCTCCACAGCACCACGTCGACGGCCCCGAGCTGGTCGCGGATGCGCTCCAGCGCCAGGCCCGCGGAGGCGTCGGAGGTTTCGGCCAGCTGCCCGGCGGCCGCGCGCGTCTTGTTGGCCAGGTCGCTGGACAAGGTGTCGAGCGTCGTGCGTCCCAGGTTCAGGCCGGCGTCCAGCGCGCCTTCCACCTTCACGTCGAACCAGGTCTCGATCGAGCGCGAGACGAACTGGTAGGACACCACGTAGATCAGCACGCCGGGCACCAGCCCCACCAGCGCGAAGATCGCCGCGAGCTTCACCAGCAGGCGGCTGCCGAACTTGCCGCGCCGCAGCCGCGAGGCCAGGCGCACGAACACCCACAGGATTACCGCCAGCAGCACGCCGGCCACCACCATGTTCAGCGCGAACAGGCGGCCGTAGTTGCGCTCGTAGAACTCGCGGTTGTTGGTGGCCTGCGTCAGCAGGAACATCAGCACGATGCCGATGCCGATGGCGACCGCCACGCCGACCACGATCGCCCAGCGCCAGGCGCTGGAGCCGGCGATCAGCTTGCGCGGCGGGCCTTCGGGCGGGCGGGGCAGGTTCACCGCGACGGCTCGAAGACCAGGCGCTGGTTGCGCACGGCCAGGATGATCCAGTCGCTCTGGCCCACGGCGCCGATCTGGAAGGGCCGGGGCAGCTGCGACATGTCCAGCCGGAAGCGGAAGTCGATGGTGTGGCGCGCCTCCGGGTCGATGTCGTTGGCGTCGGCGATGCGCCAGCGCGCGATGCGCTGGATGGCCGCCAGCGCCTCCTCCTCGCTGTCGAAGTTCTGCCCCAGCACGATGCCCGAGCTGCCGATGGGCGCGGACGAGACCTGCAGGCGCCAGCGGCGCGTCAGCGGCTGGTACGACAGGCGCATGTGGCGCACGGCATGGGCGACGCGCTTGTCATACCAGTACCAGCGGTCGCGGTAGATCGAGGCCTCCGCCACGAAGTACATGGCGATCCCCTTTTCCAGGGCGTCCTCCACCACCTGCGGCAGCTCGAAGCGCACGGCCGCGCTCAGGAGCACGCCTTCCTCCGTGCGCTCCACGTGCAGTTGCGTCACCTCGGCGGAGTCGCCCTGGGCGCGGGACAGCGGCCCGCCGGCGAAGAAGAGCAGGCAGGCGATCACCCAGCACCAGGCCCCCCGCTCAAGCATCCTGGCGGGCCGGTGCATCCAGTGCACTCTTTTGCAGCACCGCGTAGAAGAAGCCGTCGTGCTCACCCTCTCGATTGTCCCGGACGGCCCCGGGGTCGGCCGCGTCGCGGGGCCATAAATGGCCCGGCCCGGGCCGCAAAACCGCCGTGTTGTTGTGCGCAAGAAACGCCGCGATCTGCCCCTCGCCTTCGGCCCGGAACACCGAGCAGGTGCAGTACACCAGCCGGCCGCCCGGTTTCAGCAGCGGCCACAGCGCAGTGAGCAACCGCTTTTGCTGCTGGGCAAGCTGGGCGACGTCCCCTTCGCGCCGCAGCCAGCGCACGTCGGGGTGGCGGCGCACGACACCGGAGGCGGTGCAGGGAGCGTCGAGGAGGATGGCGTCGAAGGCCTGGCCGTCCCACCAGGACGCGGTGTCGCCGGCGTCGGCCGCGCGCACTTCGGCGCGCAGGCCCAGGCGCTGCAGGTTCTGGTGGATGCGCTCGCAGCGCGCCGGGTCCACGTCCAGCGCCAGCACCTGCGCCTGCGGGGCCAGCTCGCAGATATGCGCTGTCTTGCCGCCCGGAGCGGCGCAGGCGTCGAGGATGCGCGCCGCGGGCGGCAGGCCCGGCACCAGCAGTTCGGCGGCGAGCTGGGCGCCCGCGTCCTGCACCGACCAGAGGCCTTCGGCGAAGCCGGGGATGGCCTCGACCGGCCGCGCCCGCTCCAGGACGAGGCCGTGCCCGCCCACCGGCGTGCTGGCTACGTGGGCCGCGGCGAGCAGCTCGCGCAGCGGCTCGCGCGAGATGCGGTGCGTGTTCACGCGCAGCGTCATCGGCGCCGGTGCGTTGTCGGCCTCGAGGATCCGCTGCCAGCGCTGCGGCTGCTCCTGCTGCAGCAGGGCGATCCACCAGCGCGGATGGTTCCAGCGCGCCACGGGCTCGGCGTCGGTCTGGGCCACCAGCGCCTCGCGCTCGCGCAGGAAGCGGCGCAGGCAGGCGTTGACGAAGGCCTGCTGCGAGCGCGCGTCGCGCGAGCGCTTGGCCGCTTCCACGGCCTGGTCCACCAGCGTGAAGGGCGGATAGGGCGCGTCCTCCTCGCGCCAGGCGAGCGCCAGCGCCGTGCACAGCAGCGCGTCGGCGGCCGGCGGCGGCGCCCGCCTGGCGAGGCGGCGGCGCAGCGCCTCGGCGCGTCCGAGGTGGCGCAGCGCGTGGAAGGCGAGCGCCTGGGCGCCCGGCCGCACCGTGCTGTCGACCCGTGCCAGGGCCGGCGTCGCGGATTCGCCCCGCCGCACGGCGGCGATCACGTCGGCGGCCGCCTGCAGCTGGCGCCAGAGCGGGATGGGGGTCATGCCAGCATGTCGGCCCAGATGTTGCGCGCCCAGGCGAAGCCGATCGCGCCTTCCTGCGCGCTCGGCGCCTCGCTCAGGCCGCCGGCGTCGTGCACCGGCAGGAAGGTGCGCTGGGCCGCGTCCCAGGCGTGGACGCTGGCCACGTGCATCGCGCGGTGGTCGTCCACGAAGGTGTAGCAGGTGTTGGTGAGCATGGGCGCGGGGTTCGCGGGCCAGCCGGCGAGTTCCGCGACGATGGCGGCGGCCGCGACCTTGGCCTGGCTGTTGGCCATGTGGCCGCTCTTGGGCATGGCCGGGGCGATCTGGATGGAATCGCCCAGCACGTGCACGTCCTTCGCCACCTCGGACTGGAAATCCTGGAAGTGCACGCCGCACCAGCGGTGGTTGGCCAGGTTGTTCAGGCCCGCCTGCACGGCGATGCGGCCGGCCCGCATGGGCGGCAGCGCGTTGATGACGTCGGCGCGCTCGTCCTCCTGGATCTCGAACTTCACCAGGCCCGCGCGCGCGTCCACGGCCACCGTGTTGTACTGCGGGCGGTAGTCGATCATCCCGCGGTACTGCTCTTCCCAGACGCGCCGGAACAGCGCGCCCTTGGAAGTGATGTCGGGGTTGGCATCGAGGACCAGCACCTTGCTGCGCGGCTTCGCGCGCTGGAAGTACCAGGCCGCCTGGCAGGCGCGTTCGTAGGGCGCCGGCGGGCAGCGGTAGGGCGCTTCCGGGATGGTGATGACGAACACGCCGCCATCGGGCATGGCCTCGAGCTGGCGGCGCAGCACGGCCGTCTCCTCGCCCGCGTGCCAGGCCTGCACGATGCGGCCGGAGGCGTGCGCGGCGGCGAGCCCCTCGACGCGGTCGAACAGCAGTTCGACGCCGGGCGAGACCACCAGCTTGTCGTAGGCGAGCGTGTCGCCGCGCGCCAAGCGCACCTGCTTGCGTTCGGTGTCGATCGCGGTGGCGTGGTCGCGCACGACCCGCACGCCGTGGCGGCGCGCGAGCGCGTCGTAAGGCGTGGTGATGTCGGCCAGCCGGCGGCTCCCGCCGACGACCAGGTTGGACAGCGGGCAGGACACGAAGGCCCCGTTGGGCTCCACCAGCACGACGTCCACGCGCTGCCGCGAGAACAGGCGCAGGTACTTCGCGGCGGTCGCGCCGCCGTAGCCGCCGCCGACCACGACGACGCGCGCGCGGCGCCCGCCCGCCGTGCTGGCGCAGCCGGCCAGCCCGAGCAGGCCGAACGCGGAGGCGGATTGCAGCAAGCCGCGGCGTCGCATCGTCATCGCTCCTGCGCGGCGAAGAAGTCCGCCAGCTGCTGCAGCTGCGCGTCGCTGAAGCCGCGGGCCAGCTGGGTCATCACCGTCGCCGGCGCGGTGCCGGCCTGGAAGGCGCGCAGCTTCGCCAGCATCTCGTCGCGCGGCATGCCCGCGAGCGCGGGGATGCCGGAACCGGGGATGGCATGGCCATCGGTGCCGTGGCATTGGGCGCAGGTCGCGGCGAGCGAGCGGGTGTAGAGCGCCTGCTCCTGGGCGTGGGCCGGGCCGGCCACGCACGCGCAGGCAAGCAGGATGCGTAGGCTGGCGGTGAGGCGCAAGCCGAACCCCAGCACGTCGCCGCGCACTCCGCGGACCGCTGGGGTTCCTGCGTCACCCCAGCCTACGAGGGAGAGTCGGACCCTCGTCACACCCGCGCCCGCAAACCGCGCGCGGGCTGGAACCCGAACAGCCACGCCAGCAGCGCCGCCGGGAACTGCGCGATCGCCTCGTTGTAGCGGACGACCGCCGCGTTGAAATGCTCGGTGGCCGCCTGCGCCATGCGAACGAGCTGCGTGCGCTCGCTGCTGAAGTTCTCCGGCAGCCGCGGGCCCGCGAGGTCGTGCGCGTCGTCGCGCTCGGCGCGGTCCCACGCCATGGAGAGGACCTCCTGCGCGGAGCCGAGGGCCGCGATGCGTTCGGGGTCAAGCGGCCGCGCCTTCGCCGAGGCGAGGGAGGCCGCGAGCTGCGCCGCCGCGCCCTGCAGGCCGCCCCAGAAGGCGCTGCCGCCGGCGAACTGCGAAGGCGCCTGCTCCTCCTCGGGCGGGATGCATTCCTGCACCAGCTGCACCTGCCGCGTCAGCTCCGCCTCGAGCGCGGCGAAGGCGGCATTGGCTTCGGCGCGCAGGCGCACCAGCCGGTTGTAGGCGCCGACCGCCCAGAACACGGCGAACGCTGCGATCACCCACGGAAGGAAGGAGGATGTCTGCATGGGCCGGATGAAAAACGGGCGCCACCCCGTCAAGGGTGGCGCCCGCAGTGTAAGGCCCTCGCGCGCTTATTCGGCGGCGGTCGTGCCTTCGTTCGTCTCGGAGGCGCCGCCTTCCGTCACGCTGGCCAGTTCGGCCGCCTCGGCGTCGGCGATGGCGCGGCGCTCGGCCTCGTCCATCTGGTCCTTCGCCTTGCGGGCGGCGTGGTAGGCCATGCCGGTGCCGGCCGGGATGAGGCGGCCGACGATGACGTTCTCCTTCAGGCCGCGCAGCTCGTCGCGCTTGCCCATGATCGCCGCCTCGGTCAGCACGCGCGTCGTTTCCTGGAAGGAAGCGGCGGAGATGAACGAGTCGGTCGACAGCGAGGCCTTCGTGATGCCCAGCAGCAGGTTGCTGTAGGTCGCCGGGATCTTGCCGTCCGCGCGCAGGCGGTCGTTCGTGTCCAGGATCTCGGACCGCTCGACCTGCTCGCCGGCGATGTAGTCGGACTCGCCCGGGTTCTCGATGATCACGCGGCGCAGCATCTGGCGGACGATCACCTCGATGTGCTTGTCGTTGATCTTCACGCCCTGGAGGCGGTAGACGTCCTGCACTTCATCGACGATGTAGCGCGCCAGTTCCTCCATGCCCAGCAGCCGCAGGATGTCCTGCGGGTCGGCCGGGCCGTCGACGACGGATTCGCCCTTGTTGACCACCTGGCCTTCGTGCACCAGGATGTTCTTCTCCTTGGGCACGAGCTCCTCCCACACCTTGCCTTCGGGGTCGGTGATCTGCAGGCGGATCTTGCCCTTGGTCTCCTTGCCGAACGACACGGTGCCGGTCATCTCGGCCAGCACGCCCTTGTCCTTGGGCGAACGGGCCTCGAACAGCTCCGCCACGCGCGGCAGGCCGCCCGTGATGTCGCGGGTCTTCTGCCCTTCGACCGGGATGCGGGCCAGCACTTCGCCGGGGCCCACGTCCTGGCCGTCGCGCACCTGCACCAGCGAGCCGACCTGGAAGGCGATCGTCACCGAGTGGTCGGTGCCGGGGATCTTCACCTCGTTGCCGGAGGCGTCGACCAGCTTCACCTGCGGGCGCACCACCTTGGCGGAGCCGCGGCGCTTCGGGTCGATCACGACCAGCGTCGACAGGCCCGTGACCTCGTCGACCTGCTTGGCGACCGTCAGGCCCTCTTCCACGTTCTCGAACTTCACCTTGCCGGCGAATTCCGTGATGATGGGTCGGGTCAGCGGGTCCCAGTTGGCCAGGATGGTGCCGGCCTTGATCTGCTGGTCGGCCTTCACCGTCAGCGTGGCGCCGTACGGCACCTTGTGGCGCTCGCGCTCGCGGCCGTGCTCGTCGTGGATGACGATCTCGCCGGAACGCGAGATGACGACCAGCTCGCCCTTGCTGTTGGTCACGTAGCGCATCGTGGGGTTGAAGCCCACGACGCCGGCGGACTTGGCTTCCACGCTGGAGGCCACGGCGGCGCGCGACGCTGCGCCGCCGATGTGGAACGTCCGCATCGTCAGCTGCGTGCCCGGCTCGCCGATCGACTGGGCGGCGATTACGCCGACCGCCTCGCCCACGTTCACCAGGCCGCCGCGGCCGAGGTCGCGGCCGTAGCACTTGGCGCACAGGCCGAAGCGGGTGGCGCAGTTCAGGGCCGTGCGGACCTTCACTTCGTCCACGCCCGCGGCCTCGAGCTCGTCGATGCCGTCCTCGTCCAGGATGCGGCCGGCCGGCACGATCACCGCGCGCGATTCCGGATGCACCACGTCCTCGGCGGCGACGCGGCCCAGGATGCGGTCGCGCAGCGACTCGATCACTTCACCGCCCTCGACGATGGCGCGCATCAGCGCGCCCTCGGAAGTGCCGCAGTCCTCCTCGGTCACGACGAGGTCCTGCGTCACGTCGACCAGGCGGCGCGTCAGGTAGCCGGAGTTCGCCGTCTTCAGCGCCGTGTCCGCGAGGCCCTTGCGGGCGCCGTGGGTGGAGATGAAGTACTGCAGCACGTTCAGGCCTTCGCGGAAGTTGGCCGTGATCGGCGTCTCGATGATCGAGCCGTCCGGCTTGGCCATCAGGCCGCGCATGCCCGCCAGCTGGCGGATCTGGGCGGCCGAACCGCGGGCGCCCGAGTCGGCCATCATGTAGATGGAGTTGAACGACTCCTGGTCCACTTCCTGGCCGTTGCGGTCGGTGACCTTCTCCTTGGCGAGCTGGGCCATCATGACCTTGGACACCTCGTCGCCGGCCTTGCCCCAGATGTCGACCACCTTGTTGTAGCGCTCGCCGGCGGTGACGAGACCCGAGACATACTGCTGCTCGATCTCCTTCACCTCCTTCTCGGAGCGCTCGATGATCTCCTTCTTCTGCGGCGGCACAAGCATGTCGTCGATGGCGATCGAGATGCCGGCCTTGGTCGCGAGGCGGAAGCCGTTCTGCAGCAGCTTGTCGGCGAACACCACCGTTTCCTTCAGGCCGCACTTGCGGAAGGAGATGTTGATCAGCTTGCTGATCTCCTTCTTCTTCAGCGCCTTGTTCAGCACGCTGAAGGGCAGGCCCTTGGGCAGGATCTCGGACAGCAGGGCGCGGCCGGCCGTCGTGTCGAACAGCTGCGTGTTCGGCACGAATTCACCGGTGTCCTTGTCCTTGGTCCATTCGGTCAGGCGCACGCTCACCTTGGCGGTCAGCTCCACCTCGCCGGCTTCCAGCGCGCGCAGCACTTCGGCCACGTCGGCGAAGACCATGCCTTCGCCCTTGCCGTTGGTGCGCTCGCGGGTCGTGTAGTACAGGCCCAGGACGACGTCCTGCGAGGGGACGATGGACGGCTCGCCGTTGGCGGGGAACAGCACGTTGTTGGAGGCCAGCATCAGCGTGCGGGCTTCCATCTGCGCTTCCACGGACAGCGGGACGTGCACGGCCATCTGGTCGCCGTCGAAGTCGGCGTTGAACGCCGCGCAGACGAGCGGGTGCAGCTGGATCGCCTTGCCCTCGATCAGGATCGGCTCGAAGGCCTGGATGCCCAGGCGGTGCAGCGTCGGGGCCCGGTTCAGCATGACCGGGTGCTCCTTGATCACCTCTTCGAGGATGTCCCACACGACCGGCGTGCCGGCCTCGACTTCCTTCTTCGCCGCCTTGATGGTGGTGGCGATGCCCATGGCTTCCAGGCGCGAGAAGATGAAGGGCTTGAACAGCTCCAGCGCCATCAGCTTCGGCAGGCCGCACTGGTGCAGCTTGAGCGTCGGGCCCACCGTGATCACGGAACGGCCCGAGTAGTCGACGCGCTTGCCCAGCAGGTTCTGGCGGAAGCGGCCGCTCTTGCCCTTGATCATGTCGGCCAGGGACTTGAGCGCGCGCTTGTTGGCGCCGGTCATCGCCTTGCCGCGACGGCCGTTGTCCAGCAGCGAGTCCACCGCCTCCTGCAGCATGCGCTTCTCGTTGCGCGCGATGATCTCGGGCGCCTTCAGCTCCAGCAGGCGCTTCAGGCGCGAGTTGCGGTTGATGACGCGGCGGTAGAGGTCGTTCAGGTCGGAGGTCGCGAAGCGGCCGCCGTCCAGCGGCACCAGCGGACGCAGGTCCGGCGGCAGCACGGGCAGCACTTCCATGACCATCCAGCTGGGCTTCATGCCGGACTTCTTGAAGGCCTCGAGCACCTTCAGGCGCTTGGCGTTCTTCTTGACCTTGACTTCGGAGCCGGTCAGGTCGCCGCGCAGCTTCTCGATCTCGATGTCGAGGTCGATGCCTTCCAGCAGGTCCTTGATGCCCTCGGCGCCCATCTTGGCGACGAACTCGTCACCGTACTCCTTGCGCTTCGCGTCGTAGTCGTCCTCGGACATGATGCCGAACTTCTTCAGCGGGGTCATGCCGGGGTCGGTGATCACGTAGGCTTCGAAGTACAGCACGCGCTCGATGTCGCGCAGCGTCATGTCCAGCACCAGGCCCAGGCGCGAAGGCAGGGACTTCAGGAACCAGATGTGCGCGCAGGGCGCGGCCAGGTCGATGTGGCCCATGCGCTCGCGGCGCACCTTGGTCTGGGTCACTTCCACGCCGCACTTCTCGCAGATCACGCCGCGGTGCTTCAGGCGCTTGTACTTGCCGCACAGGCACTCGTAGTCCTTGATCGGGCCGAAGATCTTGGCGCAGAACAGGCCGTCGCGCTCGGGCTTGAAGGTCCGGTAGTTGATCGTTTCCGGCTTCTTGACCTCGCCGAAGGACCAGGAACGGATCTTTTCCGGCGAGGCGATGCCGATGCGGATCGCATCGAAATGCTCTTCCGGCGTGAACTGCTTGAACAGGTCGAGTAGCGATTTCATGTAACTCTGTCCTTCCGATTAAGACCGTTCCAGCTCGATGTCGATACCGAGCGAGCGGATTTCCTTCACCAGCACGTTGAACGACTCGGGCATGCCGGCGTCGATGGCGTGCTCGCCCTTGACGATGGACTCGTACACCTTGGTGCGGCCCTGCACGTCGTCGGACTTCACGGTCAGCATCTCCTGCAGCGTGTAGGAAGCGCCGTAGGCTTCCAGCGCCCACACTTCCATCTCGCCGAAACGCTGGCCGCCGAACTGCGCCTTGCCGCCCAGCGGCTGCTGCGTGACCAGCGAGTACGGGCCGGTCGAGCGGGCGTGCATCTTGTCGTCCACCAGGTGGTGCAGCTTCAGCACGTGCATGTAGCCGACGGTCACGGGCCGCTCGAAGCGGTCGCCCGTGCGGCCGTCGCACAGCCACGCCTGGGTGCGCGTGGGCGTCAGGCCCTTCACCTTGGCGATCTCCTCGGGGTAGGCCACCTGCAGCATGCTGCGGATTTCCTCTTCCTTGGCGCCGTCGAACACCGGCGTCGCGAAGGGCACGCCCTTGGACAGCTGGCCGGCCATCTCGAGCACGTCCTGGTCGGACAGCTCGTCGAGGGCTTCCTTCTTGCCCGAGGTGTTGTACAGCTTGTCGAGGAAGGCCCGGATCTCGGCCACGGCCGCTTCCTTCTGCAGCATGTCGCCGATGCGCTGGCCGATGCCCTTGCCGGCCCAGCCCAGGTGCACTTCCAGCACCTGGCCCACGTTCATGCGCGAAGGCACGCCCAGCGGGTTGAGCACGATGTCGCACGGCGTGCCGTCGGCCATGTAGGGCATGTCCTCGACCGGGACGATCTTGGACACGACACCCTTGTTGCCGTGGCGGCCGGCCATCTTGTCGCCGGGCTGCAGGCGGCGCTTGACGGCCAGGTAGACCTTGACCATCTTCAGCACGCCCGCGGGCAGCTCGTCGCCCTGCGTGAGCTTCTTGCGCTTCTCCTCGAACGCGAGGTCGAAGCTGTGGCGCGTCTGCTCCAGCGAGTTCTTGATCGACTCCAGCTGCGAGGCGATGTCGTCCTCGGCCGGGCGGATGTCGAACCAGTGGTACTTCTCGATGGAATCGAGGTAGGCCTTGTCGATCTTCGCGCCCTTGGCCAGCTTCTGCGGGCCGCCGTTGGCCTCGCGGCCGTTCAGCAGCTTGGCGATCCGGTCGAAGGCGTCGGCCTCGACGATGCGCAGCTGGTCGTTCAGGTCCAGGCGGAAGCGCTTCAGCTCGTCGTCGATGATCTGCTGGGCGCGCTTGTCGCGCTGGATGCCCTCGCGGGTGAACACCTGCACGTCGATGACGGTGCCCTGCGAGCCCTGGTCGACGCGCAGCGACGTGTCCTTCACGTCGGAGGCCTTCTCGCCGAAGATCGCGCGCAGCAGCTTCTCTTCCGGCGTCAGCGTGGTCTCGCCCTTCGGCGTGACCTTGCCCACCAGCACGTCGCCCGGCTGGACTTCGGCGCCGACGTAGATGATGCCGGACTCGTCCAGGCGGTTCAGCTGCTGCTCCGACAGGTTCGGGATGTCGCGGGTGATCTCTTCCGGGCCCAGCTTGGTGTCGCGGGCCATCACCACCAGCTCCTCGATGTGGATCGAGGTGTAGCGGTCGTCGGCGACGACGCGTTCGCTGATCAGGATCGAGTCCTCGAAGTTGTAGCCGTTCCAGGGCATGAACGCGACCAGCATGTTCTGGCCGAGGGCCAGTTCACCGAGGTCCGTCGAGGCGCCGTCGGCGATCACGTCGCCCTTGGCGATCTTGTCGCCGCGCGCGACGATGGGCCGCTGGTGGATGTTGGTGTTCTGGTTGGAACGCTGGTACTTGATCAGGTTGTAGATGTCCACGCCGACTTCGCCGGCCTGGGCTTCCGCGTCGTTCACGCGCACCACGATGCGGGTGGCATCGACGTAGTCGACCACGCCGCCGCGGGTGGCGGTGACCACCGTGCCGGAGTCGACCGCGGAGACGCGCTCGATGCCGGTGCCCACGAAGGCCTTCTCCGGGCGCAGCACCGGCACGGCCTGGCGCTGCATGTTGGCGCCCATCAGCGCGCGGTTCGCGTCGTCGTGCTCCAGGAAGGGCACGAGCGAGGCGGCGACCGAGACGATCTGCGCCGGCGACACGTCCATGTACTGGATGCGGTCGGCGGACACGAGGATCGATTCGCCCTTCTCGCGCGCCGACACCAGGTCGCCGGTCAGGCGGCCTTCGGCGTCCAGGGCCGCGTTGGCCTGGGCGATGACGTACTTGCCTTCCTCGATGGCCGACAGGTAGTCGATCTCCATCGTGACCTTGCCGTCGCGCACGCGGCGGTACGGCGTCTCGATGAAGCCGTACTCGTTCAGGCGGGCGTACAGGGCCAGCGAGTTGATCAGGCCGATGTTCGGGCCTTCCGGCGTCTCGATCGGGCACACGCGGCCGTAGTGCGTGACGTGCACGTCGCGCACCTCGAAGCCGGCGCGCTCGCGCGTCAGGCCGCCCGGGCCCAGGGCCGAGACGCGGCGCTTGTGCGTGATCTCGGACAGCGGGTTGGTCTGGTCCATGAACTGCGACAGTTGCGACGCGCCGAAGAACTCCTTCAGTGCCGCGGAAATCGGCTTGGAGTTGATCAGGTCGTGCGGCATCAGCGGTTCCTGCTCCGCCTGGCCCAGGCGCTCCTTGACCGCCTTCTCGATGCGGGCGAGGCCGGTGCGGTACTGGTTCTCGGCCAGTTCGCCGACGCAGCGCACGCGTCGGTTGCCCAGGTGGTCGATGTCGTCGACTTCGCCGCGGCCGTTGCGCAGGTCCACCAGGATCTTCACCACGGCCAGGATGTCGTCGTTGGTCAGCACCATCGGGCCGGTGCTTTCGTCACGGCCGACCTTGGCGTTGAACTTCATGCGGCCCACGCGCGACAGGTCGTACGTATCCGGGTTGTAGAACAGGCGCTGGAACAGGGCCTGCACCGCGTCCTCGGTCGGCGGCTCGCCGGGTCGCATCATGCGGTAGATGGCGACGCGGGCGGCGAACTCGTCGGCCGTCTCGTCGATGCGCAGCGTCGTCGACATGTACGGGCCCTGGTCGAGCTCGTTCGTGTAGATGCACTGGATTTCCTGGATGTTGGCGGCGCGCAGCTTCTTCAGCAGCGCTTCCGTCAGCTCGTCGTTCGCCTTCGCGATGATCTCGCCCGTGTCGGGGTCGATGATGTTGCGGGCGACCACGCGGCCGACCAGGAAGTCTTCCGGCACGCTGATGTGGGTGGTGCCGGACTGCTCCAGCTCGCGCGTGTGGCGGGCCGTGACGCGCTTGTCCTTCGGCACGATGACCTTGCCGGACTTGTCGGTGATGTCGAAGCGGGCGACCTCGCCGCGCAGGCGTTCGGGCACGAACTCGAGCTGCGCGCCGCTGTCCATCAGGCGGAAGTTGTCGTTGACGAAGAAGTTCGCCAGGATGGTCTCCGGCGTCAGGCCGATGGCCTTCAGCAGGATCGTCACCGGCATCTTGCGGCGGCGGTCGACGCGGAAGTACAGCACGTCCTTCGGGTCGAACTCGAAGTCGAGCCAGGAGCCGCGGTAGGGGATGATCCGGGCGGAGAACAACAGCTTGCCCGAGCTGTGCGTCTTGCCCTTGTCGTGCTCGAAGAAAACGCCGGGCGAGCGGTGCAGCTGGGACACGATCACGCGCTCGGTGCCGTTGATGATGAACGAGCCCTTGTCCGTCATGAGCGGCACTTCGCCCATGTAGACTTCCTGCTCCTTCACCTCCTTGACCACCTTGGACTGGGGCGTGGAGGACTCGCGGTCGTAGATGATCAGCTGCACCTTGGCGCGCACGGCCGAGGCGTAGGTGAGGCCGCGGGTCTGGCATTCGCGCACGTCGAACGCCGGCTTGGCCAGGTTGTATTCGATGAACTTCATCTCCACGAACCCGTTGTGCGACACGATCGGGAAGGCGGAGTCGAACGCGGCCTGCAGGCCTTCGATGGTGCGCTTCTGTGGCGCGACGTCGGCCTGCAGGAAGGCGGTGTATGCGTCCTTCTGCATCTGCAGCAGGTACGGAACTTCGAGCACGCTGTCGCGCTTGCCGAAGCTCTTGCGGATGCGCTTGCGTTCGGTATAGGAATAGGCCATGAGATCTCCGGGCTAGGTCTCTTCAACTGTCGCGCCCCATGCACGGGGGGCAGTCTTGGCGGGCTGGCCACTACCAGCCTTGGCGGACGGCGCCGCGTTGCACGGCGCCCGAACCAAGCAGTCTTCTGCAGTCGGATCAGAAAACACTTCAAAAACTCCCCTTGCTGGGGCGCCTTTGAGCTGTCCTCTGGAACGGCAAAGGCTGGAGGCCCTTTCGGACGCTCCAGCCTCGGCAACCAGGGCGAATTACTTGAGTTCGACCTTGGCGCCGGCTTCTTCCAGCTTCTTCTTGGCGGCTTCGGCGTCGGCCTTGGCGATGCCTTCCTTGACGGGCTTCGGCGCGCCGTCGACCAGGTCCTTCGCTTCCTTCAGGCCCAGGCCGGTGATCTCGCGCACGGCCTTGATGACGGACACCTTGTTGGCGCCGGCTTCCAGCAGCTGCACGGTGAACTCGGTCTTCTCTTCCGCGGCCGGGGCGGCGGCGCCACCGGCACCACCGGCGGCCGGGGCGGCCATGGCGGCGGCGGACACGCCGAACTTCTCTTCGATGGCCTTGACCAGGTCATTGAGTTCCATGACCGACATGCTGTCGAGGGCGGTCAGGAAGTCGTCTTTGTTGAATGCCATTTTGAACTTTCCGAAATAAGTTGGTGATGCGTGGGGCTGCTGTGCCGGCGCTTACGCGGCGGCCGGGGCGGCAGCGCCCTCTTCCTTTTTCTTCGCCAGGGCGCCCAGCACCACCGCGGTGCGGGAGATGGGCGACATCAGCAAGCCGCAAAGCTGGGCCAGCAGCACTTCCTTGCTGGGAATGCTGGCCAGCTGCTTCACGCCGTTGACGTCCAGGGCCTTGCCCGCGAACGCGCCGCCGCGAATGACCAGCTTGTCGTTGGTCTTCGCGAAGTCGGCCACCACCTTGGCGGCGGCCACAGCGTCCACGGAGAAGCCGTAGATCAGCGGACCGGTCATCTGGTCACCGACGACTTCGAACTGGCTGCCCGCAACGGCGCGGCGGGCCAGGGTGTTCTTCAGAACACTCAGGTTCACGCCAGCGCCGCGCGCGGCGACGCGCAGCTTCGTCATGTCGGCGACCGTGATGCCGCGGTATTCCGCCATCACCAGCGTTTGAGCTTGAGCGGCGAGCGCGGTCACTTCACTGACGACCGCTTCCTTCTCACTGCGATTCAGACTCAAGGTCTACTCCTTCCAATTGCGCTCGGGATCGCTCCCTTGCGCGCCCTTGTTCAGCGACCAACTGTCCTCGGAAATCTCGCGAAATCTTTCAGTCAGCGGGATCGCCATCTGCGTTGGCTTCCTTGCGATTAAGAGGCCCGTGCCTCGCCAACGGTCTTGGATGGCCCGCCGGTCGCCCGGCGGCCCACCACCGGCCGGCTGCTCGCGCAACCGGCCAATCTCTTACTGTCCTTGCTGCGCCGTGACGGTCTGCGTGTCGACGCGGACACCCAGGCCCATCGTCGACGACACCGCCACCTTGCGCAGGTACACACCCTTGCTGGTCGCCGGCTTGGCCTTGTTCAGCGCGTCGATCAGCGCCACCAGGTTGCCCTGGAGCTTGTCGGCGTCGAAGGAACGGCGGCCGATCGAGGCGTGGATGATGCCGGCCTTGTCGGCGCGGAACTGCACCTGGCCCGCCTTGGCGTTCTTCACCGCGGTGGCCACGTCGGGCGTCACGGTGCCGACCTTCGGGTTCGGCATCAGGCCGCGCGGGCCGAGGATCTGGCCCAGCTGGCCCACCACGCGCATGGCGTCCGGCGCGGCGATCACCACGTCGAAGGGCATGTCGCCCGCCTTGACCTTGGCGGCCAGGTCGTCCATGCCGACGATGTCGGCGCCGGCGGCCTTGGCCTCGTCGGCCTTGGCGCCCTGGGCGAACACGGCGACGCGCTTGGTGCGGCCGGTGCCGTTGGGCATCACGACCGCGCCGCGCACGACCTGGTCGGACTTCTTCGGGTCGATGCCCAGCTGCACGGCCACGTCGATGGACTCATCGAACTTGGCGGTGGCGGCTTCCTTGACGATGCCCAGGGCGTCCGCCAGCGGGTACAGCTTCGTGCTGTCGACCTTGCCCTCGAGGGCCTTCTGCTTCTTCGTGAGCTTCGCCATGATCAGAGGCCCTCCACCGTGATGCCCATGGAGCGGGCGGAACCCGCCAGGGTGCGGACGGCGGCGTCCACGTCGGCGGCGTTCATGTCCTTCAGCTTGGTCTTGGCGATCTCTTCCAGCTGCGCGCGGGTGATCTTGCCGACCTTGTCGGTGTGCGGCTTGGCCGAGCCCTTGTCCACCTTGGTGGCCTTCTTGATCAGGACGGTCGCGGGCGGCGTCTTGATGATGAAGGTGAAGCTCTTGTCCGCGAAGGCGGTGATCACCACCGGCAGCGGCAGGCCGGGCTCGACGCCCTGGGTCTGCGCGTTGAACGCCTTGCAGAACTCCATGATGTTCAGGCCGCGCTGGCCCAGCGCGGGGCCGATCGGGGGCGACGGGTTCGCCTTGCCGGCCGGGACTTGCAGCTTCACGAAGCCGACAATCTTCTTTGCCATCTGATTTCCTTGCGGGTACGAACGCCTTGCGGCTCCCCGGGGTTACGGCTCGTTGGTTCGCGTCGAGCCTTTTGACGCGTCAGGTCTTCTCGACCTGCGAAAACTCCAGTTCCACGGGCGTGGCGCGACCGAAGATCGTCACCGACACGCGGACCTTGCTCTTCTCGTAGTTGACTTCCTCGACCGTGCCGTTGAAGTCGGTGAACGGGCCGTCCTTGACGCGCACGTACTCGCCCACCACGAATTCGACCTTGTGGCGGGGCTTCTCGGTGCCCTCTTCCATCTGGCCCATGATCTTCGCGACCTCGTCGTCGCTGATCGGCGCGGGGCGGTTCTTGGCGCCGCCGACGAAGCCGGTCACCTTGTTGGTGTGCTTCACCAGGTGCCAGGTGTCGTCGTTCATCACCATCTGCACCAGCACGTAGCCCGGGTAGAAGCGGCGCTCGGAGGTGCGCTTCTGGCCGTTCTTGATCTCCACGACTTCCTCGGTGGGCACCAGGATCTCGCCGAACATGTCCTGCATGCCGGCGCGGTTGATGCGCTCGCGGATGTTGCGCTCGACCGCCTTCTCCATCCCGGAGTAGGCGTGCACGACGTACCAGCGCAGGTCCGGGTTGACCGGCTTGGCCGGGGTCTCGGAGGGCTGCTGGCCGTCGGCGGCGGCGTTCTCGATTTCGCTCATTACTTCTTCCACCCCAGGATCAGGTCGTAGAACACCCACTCGAGGGTCTTGTCGGTCAGCCAGAGGAACAGCGCCATGATCACCACGAAGCCGAACACGTAGGCGGTCATCTGGATCGCCTCCTTGCGCGTCGGCCAGACGACCTTCTTCACTTCCCGGACGGAGTCGCGGGTGTAGCCGATGAACTCCTTGCCCGGCTCGGAGGTCAGGAACACGACGACCGCGGCGGCCAGGCCGATGATCAGCGCGCCCCACTGGGCCACCGGTCCCTGCTTGCCCAGGAGGTAGAAGCCGGCCACCGCCGCGATCGCCAGCACCACGGCGGCGCCCATCTTGGCCTTGTCGGCTCCGGTGGAGACGGTTTCAACTTGCGTACTTGCCATTTGGCCGGCTTTTCCTGCTTCGAAGAACGCGCCGTTTCAGACGCTGAAGCCCGTCCGGGGACGGGCTTGGTGGGTGGTCGCCACTCAGGTGGCAGGGGCAGTAGGAATCGAACCTACAACCTTCGGTTTTGGAGACCGACGCTCTGCCAATTGAGCTATACCCCTCCGGAAACCAGTTCTGGGGAACCCGGCATTATGGCCGATTCCCCATAACCCCGCGGAGTCGAAGCACTTTCCGTGCCCCGCCCCGCGGATGGCATCACTCCATGATCTTGGCGACGACGCCGGCGCCGACGGTGCGGCCACCCTCGCGGATGGCGAAGCGCAGGCCTT
>NZ_JBUDXE010000025.1:0-31986 GCF_054956735.1 Ramlibacter sp. bp-362 | reverse complement strand
AACGCCGACGCATGCCATCGGAGGGGGGTGGGGGTGTGGCGGGGGTTTGGGCTTGTGTCTTTCCGTTTCTCCCCCCCCCCCCCCTCCCTCCTCCTCCCCCCCCCCCCCCCCCCCCCCACCTCGATCAACCGCTTCGCCGAGGCGATGACACTGTTCGCGGCCGCGATGGCCGGCGTGTTCCCCATCCTGCACCTGGGCCGCCCCTGGTTCTTCTACTGGATCGCGCCCTACCCGGACCGCATGAACCTGTGGCCGCAGTGGCGCAGCCCCCTGGTGTGGGACTTCTTCGCGATCGGCACCTACATCATCGTTTCCTTCCTGTTCTGGTACATGGGCCTCATCCCCGACCTGGCGACGCTGCGCGACCGGGCGCATGGCCGGCTGAAGCGCATCACCCTCGGCCTGATGTCGCTCGGCTGGCGCGGCGAGGCGCGGCACTGGGCGCGCCACCAGTCGGCCTACCTGCTGCTCGGCGGGCTGGCGACACCGCTGGTGGTGTCGGTGCACTCGGTCGTGTCGCTGGACTTCGCGATCGGCAACACGCCCGGCTACCACTCGACGATCTTCCCGCCCTACTTCGTGGCCGGCGCGCTGTTCTCCGGCTTCGCGATGGTGCTGACGCTGGCGATCCCCTTGCGCAAGGCCTTCGACCTGTACGACTTCATCACGGACGTGCACCTGGACCACGCGGCCAAGGTGCTGCTGGCCACCGGCGCGCTGGTCGCCTACGGCTACGCCAGCGAGATCTTCATGGCCTTCTACAGCGGCGACGAATACGAGATCGCGATGACGCTGGACCGCTGGACCGGCGCCTACGCGCCGGTGTACTGGTCCATGATGGCCGTCAACGTGCTGCTGCCGCAGGTGCTGTGGTTCCGGCGCGTGCGGCGCAGCGCGAGCCTGCTGCTGCCGATCAGCCTGCTCGTCAACCTGGGCATGTGGATGGAGCGGGTCGTGATCGTGGTGCAGAGCACCTCGCACGACTTCCTGCCTTCGGCCTGGGGCCTGTTCGTGCCGACCTTCTGGGACTGGGTGTTCCTGCTTGGGTCCATCAGCACCTTCGCCTGGCTGTTCCTGGTGTTCATCCGGCTGCTGCCGGCGATCTCGATTTCCGAGATGCGCCTGCTCGCGCGCGAGAGCGTGCAGGAGGGCGCATGAAGCCCTGGGCGCTGATGGCGGAGTTCGCGAGCGCGGATGCGCTGCTCGCGGCGGCGAAGCGCGTGCGCGCGGCCGGCTACCGCCATGCCGAGGCCTACTCGCCCTTCCCGGTGGAAGGTCTGGCCGAGGCGCTCGGCGACGAAGGCGGCAGCGTGCCCTTCTGGACCTTCCTCGGCGGACTCGCCGGCGGCGTCGGCGGCTACTTCATGCAGTGGTACGCGGCGGTGGTGGACTATCCGGTGAACATCGCCGGGCGCCCGCTGCACAGCTGGCCCATGTTCATGCCCGTGACCTTCGAGATGGCGGTGCTGGGCGGCGCCTTCGCCGCGGTGCTCGCGATGCTCGCCGGCTGCGGCCTGCCGCGCCTGCGCCATCCGCTGTTCGCCGCGCCCGAGTTCGAGCTGGCCACGCGCAACCGCTTCTTCCTGTGCCTGCGCAGCGACGACCCGGCCTTCGAGCCGGAGCAGGCGCGGCGGCTGCTGCAGGAACTCGAACCGATCGCGTGCGTGGAGGTCGCGCCATGAAGCGGCTGCTGCTCGCCTGCGTGCTGCCGCTCGCGCTGGGCGGTTGCGAGCGCGCCATGCACGGCATGTACGACCAGCCGCGCTACGACACCGGCGAGGCGAGCCCGCTGTTCGCCGACGGCCGGGCCGACCGGCCGCCGCCCGCCGGCAGCGTGCCGATGGCCGCCGGCACGCTCGCCTTCACCAGCAGCGGGCGCAAGGGCACCGACCCGGTCGGGCAATGGGAGGCGGCGAGCACCAGCACGGCGCCGCCGCCCGTGACCCTGGCGCTGCTGCGGCGCGGGCAGGAGCGCTACGGGATCTACTGCCTGCCCTGCCACAGCCCCGTCGGCGACGGCGACGGGCCCGTGGTGCGGCGCGGCTTCCCCCGGCCGCCGAGCTACCACGAGGAGCGCCTGCGCGCCGCGCCGGACCGGCACTTCTTCGACGTGATCACGCACGGCCACGGCGTCATGCACTCGTACGCCGACCGCGTGCCGCCGGCGGACCGCTGGGCGATCGTCGCCTACATCCGCGCGCTGCAACTCAGCCAGCATGCCGAAGCGGCGCAGCTGCCGCCGGCGATCCGCGCCAAGCTGCCGGGAGCCGCGAAATGAAGCGCGCGCACTGGAGCGGCATCGCGTTGCTGGTGCTGGCCGTCGTCGCCGGCCTGCTCGTCGCGCCGCGGCTGCTGCTGGCCGGCTGGCTCGCGGCCTGGTGGTGGTGCCTGGGCCTGGTGCTCGGCTGCTTCACCAACGCGTGGATGAACCGCCTGAGCGGCGGCCGCTGGGGCGAGCCGCTGGTGGCGTCCTCGCTGTCGCTCGCGACGGCCATGCCCTGGCTGCTGCTCGCGCTGCTGCCGATCGCGCTGGGCCATGCCTGGCTCTATCCGTGGGCGGACGGTACCGACGCCTGGCTGCGCGGCATCGCGCGTCCGGGCTTCCTGCGCACCTGGCTGTCCACGCCTTTCTTCCTCGTGCGGCTCGCCGTCTACGCGCTCGCCTGGTGGTGGATCACGCGGCCCGCCTCGCTGGCGAGCAAGGGGCGCGCCGCGGCCTCGCTGATCCTGCACACGCTGCTGACCTCGCTCGCCGCGGTGGACCTGCTGATGTCGCTCGTGCCCGGCTGGTTCAGCACCGCCTTCGGGCTGGTGGTGCTGGCTGTGCAGGCGCTTTCCGGCGCCGCCGTGGCCGTGCTGTTCACGCGCGGGCTGCCCGGCGTGCGAAGCGGCGGCGTCGCGTCCGTGCCCTTGTCGCGCGACCTCGGCAACCTGCTGCTGATGTGGGTCATGAGCTGGGCTTATCTGGCCTTCATGCAGTTCCTGATCATCTGGGCCGAGAACCTGCCGCACGAGGTGGCCTGGTACGTGCCGCGCCTGCAGACCGGCTGGGTGGCCGTCGGCGTGGCGCTGGTCTTCCTGCAGCTGGTGCTGCCCTTCCTGGCCTTGCTGTTCCGAAGCGTCAAGGACAGGCCGCGGCGCCTGTGCGCCGTCGCCGTGCTGCTGCTGGCCGCGACGGCGCTCGACGCCACATGGATGGTGCTGCCCTCCGTGGACGCGCACACGCTGCACGGCTGGTGGCTGTTCCCCGCCCTGCTCGCCGCGGCGGCGCTGCTGCTCGCCGCGCGGCTCGCGCGCCAGCGCGCCAGCGAACCGGAGTTGCGCCATGCCGGGTGATGTCGCCACCCGACCCATCCTGTGGACCGGCATCGCGATCGCGACGACCGTGGCCGTGGTCGTCGGCGCCGTGTTCCTGCTGCTCGCCTGGTGGGACGCGGCACTTGACATCGACCGCGTGCGCATGCCCTACGCCGTGGAAGTGCCCGGCCCGGCGCTGGAAAGCGCGCCGCAACTGGACCTGGCGCGCTACCGCGCGGAGAAGCAGCGCATCCTGGATTCGGCGGCCTGGCTCGACGCGCAGCGGGGCATCGCGCGCATTCCCGTGGCCGACGCCATGGCCTGGCTCGCGGCCTCCGCCGCCTCCGCGCCGCGCGCACCGGAGGGCCGTCCATGAACTGGCGCCTGCTCATCGCCTGCGCCTGTGTCGTCGTGAGCGCCGCGTCGGCGCAGCCGCTCGCCTTGCCGCCGCCGCCCGACGCGGGGCTGGACCCGCATCCCGGCGCGCTCTTGCCGCTCGACGCGGTGCTGCGCGACGACCTGGGCCAGCCCGTGCAGTTGCGCGACTACTTCCATCCCGGCCAGCCCGTGTTGCTGGTCCTGGGCTACTACCGCTGCACCCAGCTGTGCGGGATGCTGATGCAGGGGCTGCTGGAGTCGCTGCGCGATGCGGGCCTGCCGCGCAGCGACTGGCGCATCGTCGGGGTCAGCATCGATCCGCAGGACACCCCCGCCGACGCGCACCGGCGCCGGCAGCTCGATCGCGCCTACGCCAGCTTCCTGGAAGGCGCGAACGCGCCGGCGCTGCCGCTGCACCTGGACCTGCTGGTCGCCGATGCGGCGCAAAGCCGGCGCATCGCGCAGGCCGTGGGCTTCCGGGCCGAGCGCCTGCCCACGCGTGCGGGAGAGCCGGCCGAGTTCGCGCATCCGGCCAGCGTGATCGTCGCCACGCCCGGCGGCGTGGTGTCGCGCTACTTCAACGGCGTGCGCTTCGACGCGCCGCAGCTGCGCTCCGCGCTCGTGCAGGCCTCGGGCGGGCGCGTCGGCGGCCTTGCCGACCAGGTGGCCCTGCTCTGTTCGCATTTCGCGCCGCTGGTGGGACGCCACAGCGGCACCGTGATGGGCATGGTGCGCCTGCTGTCGCTGCTGACGGTGGCGGCCCTGGCCTTCATCGCCTGGCGGCACCGGAGCCACGCATGAACGGCGACAGCGACGCCCGCCTGGGCGCGACCTTCCGCCTGCTGCAGCAGAGCGCCTCCAGCACGGCCGACCGCACCGACCTGCTGTTCACCGGCATGCTGCTGCTGTGCGGCGCGATCGCGCTGGCGATCACCGTCGCCATCGTCTACTTCTGCCTGCGCTTCCGCCATGGCCGCGCGGCGGAGCGCGGCCACGTGCACCGCAGCTTCAAGCTGGAACTGGCCTGGACGCTGATCCCGCTGGGCCTGTTCATCGCCCTGTTCACCTGGGCGGGGCACGACTTCGTCGCGCTGTACCGCGTGCCGGCCGACGCGCTGCCGGTGTACGTCGTCGCCAAGCAGTGGATGTGGAAGCTGCAGCACCGCAACGGCCGGCGCGAGATCAACGAACTGCACGTGCCGCTCGGCCAGCCCGTGCGCCTGGTCATGACCTCGCAGGACGCCATCCACAGCTTCTTCGTGCCCGCCTTCCGCCTCAAGCAGGACGTGCTGCCCGGGCGCTACACCGGGCTGTCGTTCACGCCGACGCAGCTGGGCACCTTCCACCTCTTCTGCGCGGAGTACTGCGGCTCGGACCACTCGCAGATGATCGGCCGCGTCGTGGTGATGACGCCGGCCGCCTACGGACGCTGGCTGGCGCAGGGCAGCGAGCACGCAAGCCTGGCGCAATACGGCTTCGCCCTGTTCCGCAAGCTGGGGTGCAGCGGCTGCCACGTCGCGGGCTCGACGGTGCACGCGCCGTCGCTCGCCGGCCTGCTCGGGCGGCAGGTGCACCTGCAGGACGGCCGCAGCCTGGTGGCGGACGAGAACTACGTGCGCGACTCCATCCTGCTGCCGAAGAAGGACGTGGTGGCCGGCTTCGCACCGGTCATGCCCTCCTTCGCCGGGCAGGTGAGCGAGGAGGACATCCAGGCGCTGATCGCGTACCTGCGCGAGGGGGCCGCTCCATGAACTACCTGCAGGACGGCCACGACCTGCGCTCCTGGCTGCTCACCACCGACCACAAGCGCATCGCGATCCTCTACGCGATCTCCATCACCTTGTTCTTCTTCGTCGGCGGCGCCGCTGCCACGCTCATGCGGCTGGAGCTCGCCACGCCCGCGGGCGACCTCGTCTCGCACACCACCTACAACAAGCTGTTCACCGCGCACGGCGTGATCATGGTGTGGCTGTTCCTGATCCCGTCGATTCCCTCCGTGCTGGGCAACTTCCTGGTGCCGCTGATGATCGGCGCGCGCGACCTCGCCTACCCGCGGCTGAACCTCCTGAGCTGGTACCTCTACATCGCGGGCGGACTCACCATCCTGGCGGCGCTGGCGCTCGGCGGCGTGGACACGGGCTGGACCTTCTACACGCCGTACTCCACGATGTTCTCCAACACCTGGGTGGCCGTGGCGCTGGCCGGCGTGTTCATCACCGGTTTTTCGTCCATCGTGACGGGCCTCAACTTCATCGTGACCGTGCACAGCCAGCGCGCACCCGGCCTCGGCTGGTTCCAGCTGCCGCTGTTCGTGTGGGCGATCTACGCCACCAGCGTGATCCTGGTGCTGGCCACGCCGGTGCTGGCGATCACGACGCTGCTGGTCATCGCCGAGCGGCTGCTGCACGTGGGCGTGTTCGACCCGGCCTACGGCGGCGACCCGCTGCTGTTCCAGCACCTGTTCTGGTTCTACTCGCACCCGGCCGTGTACATCATGGTGCTGCCGGCCATGGGCGTGGTGAGCGAGATCGTGCCCTGCTTCGCGCGCCAGCGCATCTTCGGCTACCGCTTCATGGCCTATGCGATCCTGGGCATCGCGACCATCGGCTTCCTGGTGTGGGGCCACCACATGTTCGTGAGCGGCCAGTCGGTGACGGCCAGCCTGGTGTTCTCGCTGCTCAGCTTCCTGGTGGCGATTCCCTCGGCCATCAAGGTGTTCAACTGGACGGCGACCCTCTACAAGGGCGCGATCCACTTCGACGCGCCCATGCTGTACGCGCTGGGCTTCGTCGGCCTGTTCACGATCGGCGGGCTGACCGGCCTGTTCCTCGCCTCGCTGACGCTGGACGTGCACCTGACCGACACCTACTTCGTCGTCTCGCACTTCCACTACATCATGGTCGGCGGTGCCGTGATGGCCTACTTCGGCGGACTGCACTTCTGGTGGCCCAAGGCAACGGGGCGGCTCTATCCCGAGACCTGGGCCCGCATCGCGGCGGTGCTGGTGTTCCTGGGCTTCAACTTCACCTTCTTCCCGCAGTACATCCTGGGCGTGCAGGGGATGCCGCGGCGCTACCACACGTATCCGCCGGAGTTCCAGGTGCTGAACCTGCTGTCCTCGGCGGGGGCGGTGGTGCTGGCGATCGGCTACCTGCTGCCGCTGGTGTACTTCGCGTGGTCGTACCGGTCGGGGCCCGCGGCGGGGGCGAACCCGTTCGGGGCGAAGGGGCTGGAGTGGGCGACCGGGTCGCCGCCGGCGACGCACAACTTCGAGGAGGTGCCGAGGGTGCCGGAGCGGGTGTACGACTACGACCCCAATGAGCCGAGAGCCCTCACCCCGGCCCTCTCCCGCGAGCGGGAGAGGGAGCAAGGAGGCGCGGCATGAGTGCTTCGGCGCGCATGGGGCCGGTGCGGGTGGTGCCGGCTTCCCTGGGCATGTGGATCTTCATCGCCTCGGAGGTGCTGTTCTTCGGCGGGCTGCTCGCGGCCTATCTCCATGGGCGGATCGCCTGGCCGCACGGATTCGGGCTCGCGAGCCGGCACACGCACGTCGTGCTGGGGACGCTGAACACGGCGGTGCTGCTCACCAGCAGCGCGCTCGTCGCCTTCGCGGTGGCGTGCGCGCAGCATCCGCGCCAGCGGCGCTGGACGGCGCGGCTGCTCTGGGCGACGGCGGCGCTGGGGCTGGTGTTCCTGGCGATCAAGGGCTGGGAGTACCGCCAGGAATGGAGCGAAGGCCTGTTCCCCGGCCCGGGCTTCGCGCTGCCGGAGCCGGGGGCGCAGATCTTCTTCATGCTGTACTGGGTGATGACCGGCATCCATGCCGTGCACCTGCTGTGCGGCATGGCGGCCGTGGCGCTGTTCGCGCGCGCCAGCGCGCGGCGGCGCGACTGGGTGACGCCCGGCCGCGTGGAGTGCCTGGCGCTCTACTGGCACTTCGTCGACATCGTCTGGATCTTCCTCTACCCCTTCCTCTACCTCGTGGAGCGGCACGCATGAACGACCGCGAATTCCGCGCGCACGCGCGCCACCTGCTCGTCGCCTGGATCGCGCTCATCGCGCTGATGCTGGGCAGCCTGGCCAGTTCCTACGTGCCGCTGGGTGTCGCCAACGGGCTCATCGGCGCGGGCATCGCCATCGTCAAGTCGGCGATCGTGGTCGCGCTGTTCATGGGGCTGCTGCGCGCCGGCGCGCTGTTGCGCATCGTCGCCGCCACGGCGCTGGGTACCTGGTGCATCCTGTTGGCGCTGGGCGGACTGGAATCGGCGACGCGGCCGCAGGAGCCGGCCGTCGTGCAGCAACCGGGGCAACTGGGAGGCGGACCATGAGCAAGGACACGGGTGGACGGCAGGTCGTCGTCGTCACGGGCGCTTCGGCCGGCATCGGCCGCGCCATCGCGCAGGAGTTCGCGCGGCACGGCTGGCGCGTCGCGCTGCTGGCGCGCGGCACCGACGGACTCGCCGGCGCGAAGAGCGACGTCGAGCGCCTGGGCGGCGAGGCGCTGGTGATCCCCACCGACGTCGCCGACGCGCAGCAGGTGGAAGCGGCGGCGGCGCAGGTGGAGGCGCGCTGGGGCGTCATCGACGTCTGGGTGAACGACGCGATGGCCACCATCTTCGCCGAGGCGCTGACCATCACGCCCGAGGACTACAAGCGCGCGACCGAGGTGACGTACCTGGGATCCGTCTGGGGCACGCTGGCCGCCCTGCGCCGCATGAAGCCGCGCGACCGCGGCACCATCGTGCAGGTCGGCTCCGCGCTCGCGTACCGATCGATCCCGCTGCAGGCGCCCTATTGCGGCGCGAAGGCGGCCGTGCGCGGCTTCATCGACTCGCTGCGCTGCGAGCTGGCGCACGACCGCAGCCGCGTGCACCTGACGATGGTGCAGCTGTCGGCCTTCAACACGCCGCAGTTCGAGTGGGGCCGCACCAACCGCGACAAGCGCCCGCGCCCCATGGGCAAGATCTTCCAGCCGGAACTGGCGGCACGCGCGGTGTACTGGGCGGCGACGCACCGGCGGCGCGAGCTGTGGGTCGGCTGGCCCGCGGTGCAGGCGATCCTGGGCACGCGCGTGATCCCCGGGCTGCTGGATCGCATGCTGGGCCGGACGGCGGTGGATGGGCAGCACACCGACGAGCCCCTGCCGCCGGGGCGGAAGGACAACCTGTGGCAGCCGGTGGCGGGGGACCATGGGGCGCATGGGCGGTTCGATGCGCAGGCGCACCGGGGCAGTTGGCAGTACTGGGCGACGACGCACCAGGGGGCGCTGGCCGGGGCGGCTGCGGCCGCCTTGGCAGTGGCGTCATTGATCGTGTACCGCCGGCGCTAGCCGTCGCTCACGAAAGCGCGAGGGGGCGATCGTGTGGCAAAGTCGGGCTGACTTCATCGACAACCGCTTGCCAGGAAACAGGAATTCGCAAAATGTTCGGAGCTTTCCGGCGCTTCATGTCCACCGACCTCGCCATCGACCTGGGCACGGCCAACACGCTGATCATCGCCCAGGGCGGCGGCGTCGTGCTGGACGAACCTTCCGTGGTGGCCATCCGCCATGAAGGCGGCCCGCAGGGCCGCAAGACCCTCTCCGCCGTGGGCCACGAGGCCAAGGCGATGCTGGGCAAGGTGCCGGGCAACCTCACCGCGATCCGTCCCATGCGGGACGGCGTGATCGCCGACTTCACCGTCACCGAGCAGATGCTCAAGCAGTTCATCAGGATGGTCCACCCCCGGTCCGTCCTGAAGCCGAGCCCCCGCATCATCATCTGCGTGCCCAGCGGATCCACCCAGGTGGAACGCCGCGCGATCCGCGAGTCGGCCCTGGCCGCCGGCGCGAGCGAGGTCCACCTGATCGAGGAACCCATGGCCGCGGCCATCGGCGCCGGCCTGCCGGTCTCCGAGGCCTCGGGCTCGATGGTCGTCGACATCGGCGGCGGCACCACCGAGGTCGGCGTGATCTCGCTGGGCGGCATGGTCTACAAGGGCAACGTGCGCGTCGGTGGCGACAAGTTCGACGAAGCCATCATCGGCCACATCCGCCGCAACTACGGCATGCTGATCGGCGAGCCCACGGCCGAGACCATCAAGAAGCGCATCGGCACCGCCATGCCCGTCGGCGAGGTCCAGGAGATCGAGATCACGGGACGCCACCTGGCCGAGGGCGTGCCGCGCAGCTTCACCGTCAGCTCCAACGAGATCCTGGAGGCCTTGACCGAGCCGCTGAACAGCATCGTGTCGGCCGTCAAGAACGCGCTCGAGCACACGCCGCCGGAGCTGGGCGCCGACATCGCCGAGCGCGGCATGATGCTGACCGGCGGCGGCGCGCTGCTGCACGACCTGGACCGCCTGCTCGCCGAGGAGACCGGCCTGCCCGTGCTGGTGGCCGAGGATCCGCTCACGTGCGTGGTGCGCGGCTGCGGCATCGCGCTGGACCACATGGAGCGACTCAGCTCCATCTTCACGAGCGAGTGAGCTGCCACCACGGCGGCAGCAGGCCGCGCACGGCGGGGCGGGCGAAGCGGTCGTCGATCAGGTAGACGATGCCCCGGTCCTCCTGCGTGCGGATCACGCGGCCCGCCGCCTGCACGACCTTCTGGATGCCCGGGTAGAGATAGGCGTAGTCGTAGCCGGCCCCGAACACCGCGTCCAGGCAGGCCTTGAGCTGCTCGTTGCGCGGGTTCACCTGGGGCAGGCCCAGGGTGGCGACGAAGGCGCCGACCAGCCGGTCGCCCCGCAGGTCGACGCCTTCGCCGAAGCTGCCCCCCAGGACCGCGAAGCCGACGCCGGCGCCGCCGGGCACGAAGCGGTCCAGGAATGCGCTGCGCTGCGCTTCGTCCATGCCGCGCTCCTGCACCCACATGGGGATGTGGGGATGAAGCTGCCGCAATTCCGCCGCCACCATGTCGAGGTACTGGAAGCTGCTGAAGAACGCGAGATAGTTGCCCGCCTGCGCCGCGAACTGGCCGGCGATGAGCTGCGCGATGGGGCCGGCGGAGCGTTGCCGGTCGGGCCAGCGCGTGGAGATCGAGCTGACCAGCTGCACCTGCAGCTGCTCGGGGCGGAAGGGGGATGCCACATCGATCCACGCGGCGTCCTCCGGCAGCCCCAGCATGTCCATGTGGTAGCGCCGCGGGTTCAGCGTGGCGGAGAACAGGGTGGCCGTGCGCGCCGCCGCGAAGCGCGGCTTCAGGAAGGACGCCGGAATGAGGTTCTGGATGCGCACGGTGGTGGCGGCGCGGCGGCCGGCGTCCTGGTCCTGCGTGACTTCGAGCACGGAGTGCGTGCCGAAGCTCTCGGCCAGGCGGGCGAATGCGAGGAGGTCGAAGTACGCCTGCTGCAAGCCTGCGTCCGCGGCGCCGGGCGCGGCCTCGGCCAGCTGCGCCTCCATCGCCTGCGTCACCTGCCGCAGCGCGGTGAGGAAGCCGCCGGGCAGCGAGGCGAGCGGGCCTTCCGCCTGCGCAGCGGCCCTGCGCAAGGCACTCCACTGGCGATCGAGCTTCGCCAGCGCCTGGCGCACCGGTGCGCTCGCCGTGGCGCGCACGGCGCGCAACGCAGCCTGCGCCAGCGAGGCCGAGTACATGGCCCGGCCGCGCTCCACGAGGTTGTGGGCCTCGTCGGCCAACACGCCGACGCGCCAGTCGCCGGCGAGCGTCATGGCGTACAGCATCGCGCTGCCGTCGAACCAGTAGTTGTAGTCGCCCACGACCAGGTCGGCCCAGCGCGCCAGTTCCTGCGCCAGGTAGTAGGGGCAGACCGCGTGGCGCAAGGCCAGCTCGCGCAGCGCCGCTGCATCCAGCAGGCCGCCCTCCAGGGCCGCGGCCCGCGCGGCCGGCAGGCGGTCGTAGAAGCCGCGCGCCAGCGGGCACGCGTCGCCGTGGCAGGCCTTGTCGCGGTGCTCGCAGGCCTTGTCGCGCGCCGTCAGCTCCAGCACCCGCAGGCGCGAGGCGGGTGCGCCCTGCCGCAGCAGCGCCGCCGCATCCAGGGCCAGCCGCCGCCCGGTGCTCTTCGCCGTGAGGTAGATGACCTTGTCCAGGCCGTGCGGCGCCGCGCCCTTGAGCATGGAGAAGACCGTGGCGATGGTCTTGCCGATGCCCGTCGGCGCCTGCGCCAGCACGCAACGGCCGGTGGCGGCGCCGCGGTAGACGGCGGCCGCGAGCTCCCGCTGGCCGGGGCGGAAGCCGGCATGCGGGAAGGCGAGCGCCGCCAGCGCCTGGTCCCGCTCGCGGCGATGGGCCAGCTCCTGCTCCGCCCAGGCCAGGAACGCGCGACAGCGGTCCTCGTAGAAGGCGCGCAGCGATTCGGCGGTGTGCGTTTCGACGAAGCTCGTCTCCTGCTGCGTGGCGACGTCGAAGTACACGAGGGCCAGGTCCACTTGCGCCAGGCCGCGGGCCTGGCAGAGCAGCCAGCCGTAGACCCTGGCTTGCGCCCAGTGCAGGTGCCGGTGGTTCGCCGGCTGCCGCTGCAGGTCGCCGCGGTGGGTCTTGATCTCCTCCAGCCGGTTCGCGGCGGGGTCGTAGCCGTCGGCGCGGCCGCGCACGAGCAGCGGCCCGTACTCGCCGCGCAGGGGGATCTCGGTCTCGTAGCCGGCGCCGCGGCGGCCGGCGACCAGCTGGTGGCCGGCGATGCCCTCCTGCGCGCTGGGCGAGGGCGTGAAGCGCAGGTCCAGGTCGCCGCGCTTGGCGGTGAATTCGCACAGCGCACGCACGGCGACCGAATACTGCATCGGGCGATGGTAGCTTCGTGCACCCGAGCCCGCCGTCGCGGCGGGCGCATGCCTCAGGACAGCCGCCGGGCCTCGACCTCGATCACGTCGCCGCCTGCCGGCGCGCGATAGGCACCTTCAGGCGCCCGATAGGCCCGGCGGAACGCGTCCCGCGGGCCGAAGTGCATCACGAAGGGCGCCACCGGCCGGCCGGTGAGCCGCAGCCACAGCATGCGCGCGCCCCAGACCGCCAGCAGCAGCATGAACATCACCATCATGCTGGCGGCGAACACGAGGCCCACGGCGAAGAGGCCCAGGCGGAGGCAGAAACGGAGGATGGATTGCATCGAGGACCATTCTGACCCAAAAAGAAAGCTCGGGTTCCGTAGGCCTTTTCACTGGCCGCCCATGATCTCCAGCACCTGCTCGCGCAACCAGCGGATGCCCGCGTCGGCCTCCGCGTGGGCCGACCAGCACAGGAGCGAGCGATAGCCGGGCAGGTCCAGCGGAACCGGGCTGGTCACCAGTTCGTCGGCGTAGTGCACGGCCACGCGGCGGCCGATCACGGCGATGTGGTCGCCGTGCAGGAGCTGGTGCACCAGCTGCCCGAAGCTGGGGACGGCCAGCTGCGCGAGGCGCGCGCGGCCCTGGCGCGCCAGCGCCTGGTCGATCACGTCGTCGAGCGTGAGGCTGCCGTAGCCGAGGAAGACCTGCGGGGTCGTGCAGAACTCCTCCAGCGTGACGGGCCGGCCCGCGAGCGGATGGCCCGCGCGCATCGCGCAGACGTAGCGGTCCTCGTACAGCACCTGCGTTTCCATGCCGCGCGGCGGGTCGATGCGGGCGATCACGCCGATGTCCAGCTCGCCCCGGTCCAGCTGCTCGCCGATCGCGCCGGTGCGCACCGGCACCCAGTGGATGCGCGCGCCGGAGCCGCTGGCGATCAGCCGCCGCGACAGCTCCGGCAGCAGCAGGCGGCTGCCATGGTCGGAGCCGGCCACGCGGAAGATGCGCTCGCTGCGCGCCGGATCGAACCCGTCGCCCTCGAGCATCGCGGTGATGCCCGCCAGCACCTGCTCGACCTGCGGCGCCAGAGCATGCGCCCGGGCCGTGGGCACGACGCCGGTGGAGGTGCGCGTGAACAGCGGGTCGTCGAAGGTGGCGCGCAGGCGGTTCAGCGAGGCGCTCACCGCCGGCTGGCTGAGGAACAGGCGCGCCGCCGCGCGCGAGACGCTGCGCTCGCGCATCAGCGCGTCGAAGGTGCGCAGCATCCCGATGTCCAGGCTGCGGATATCACGCGTGGCCATATCTCATATCCAGATTTTCGATTTGCCGGTGCGCGGGTCCCGGGGGCACCATCGACGGACTTCGAATCCGCTCCCCACCCCACACCAGGAGACAAGTATGCAGATCAGCAGGCGGCACTGCCTGGCGCTCGCCGGCGCCGGCCTCGCGACGGTGGCCCTCCCGGGCCGCGCGCAGGCTTTCCCCAACCGGCCCGTGCGCATCGTGCCCTTCGGCACGGGCGGCGGCCCGATCGACACCCTCGCCCGCGTGTACGGCGACAAGCTGGCGGCCCGCTGGGGCCAGCCCGCGGTGGTGGAGCCCAAGCCGGGGGCGAGCGGCATCCTGGCCGCCGACTACGTGGCCAAGGCCGCGCCCGACGGCCACACGGTCATGTTCACGCTGCCGCTCACGCACGTGAACAACGCCATCCTGCACCCCAAGCTGCCCTACGACCCGGTCAAGGACTTCACCCCGCTGTCGATGATCGGCACCGGCGGCCCCGCGCTGGTGGCCCGCGCCGACGCGCCGTACAACAACGTCCGCGAGTTCGTGGAGTTCGCGAAGAAGCAGCCCAAGGGTCTGACCTACGGCACCTGGGGCAACGGCTCCACGGCGCACCTGTTCTGCGAGCTGCTGCGCCGCCAGACCGGCACCAACCTGATCCACGCGCCCTACAAGTCGGAAGCGGCGGCGCACAACGACATGTTCGGCGGCGTGCTGGACTTCGCCTGGGCCAATCCCTCGACGGCGCGGGCGCAGCTGCAGGGCGGGCGCATGAAGGTGCTGGGCATCACGGGCACGGCCCGCGCGTCGATCCTGCCGGACGTGACGACTTTCAAGGAACAGGGCTTCCAGGGCTACGACATCGACAGCTGGATCGGCGTGTACGGCCCGGCCGGCCTGCCGCAACCCATCGTGACCGCCTGGGTCGACGCGCTGCGCGACATCACGCACATGGAAGACATCCGCACGCGGCTGACCGGCTACGGCTTCGAGCCCCTGGCCAACACGCCGGCGGAATTCATGGCGCGCTACCGCGCCGACTACCCGCGCATGGCCGAACTGATCAAGGCCGCAGGAGTCACGGCCGGATGAATGCACGCGTGATCCCGATCCAGCCGGACACCGGCACGGCCTACGGCCTGCCCCAGCCGACGTACAAGGCGGAGCTGACCGAAGTCGGCCCCGGCACGCCCATGGGCGAGCTGATGCGGCGCTACTGGCATCCCGTCGGCCTGTCCAGCGACGCGTGCGAGACGCCGCGAAAGGTGCGCGTGCTCGGCGAGGACCTGATCCTGTTCCGCGACAAGTCGGGCCGCCCCGGCCTGGTGTACCCGCACTGCGCCCACCGCGGCACCTCGCTCTATTACGGCAAGGTGGAGGAGCGCGGCATCCGCTGCTGCTACCACGGCTGGCTGTTCGACGTGCAGGGCCACTGCGTGGAGCAGCCCTGCGAGCCCGAAGGTGGGCGCCACCGCGACAAGGTGCGCCAGCCCTGGTACCCGGTGGAGGAGCTGTACGGCCTGGTCTGGGCCTACATGGGCCCGCCGGAGCGCAAGCCTGTGCTGCCCCGCTACGAATGCCTGGAGCAGCTGGAGGAAGGCGAGATCCTCGAGGCCAACGACGACAGCATCGGCGGCGGCGGGCCGCAGGTCATCCCCTGCAACTGGCTGCAGCACTACGAGAACCTGGTGGACCCCTTCCACGTCGTCGTGCTGCATTCCAGCTTCAGCGGCACGCAGTTCGTCGAGCAGATGGCCGTGATGCCGAAGGTCGACTGGGAAGTGCAGCCGCTGGGCGTGCGCACGGTGTCCGTGCGCAAGCTGCCCGACGGCAAGACCTTCCGGCGCATCAGCGAGGCGGCCGTGCCGACGCTGCGCGTGATCCCCAGCCCGCGCGTGGGCCGCTACGGCCCCGTGGAATCGATCGGCTGGGTGCTGCCCATCGACGACCACCACTACCGCATCTACGTGGTGGGCCGCGTGCGCGAGATCGGCGACCTGGCCCGCATGCGCTCGCGTCCCGACGGCAAGCGGCTGTGGGAGGAGCTGAGCGAAGAGGAACACCAGCGCTACCCGGGCGACTACGAAGCCATGGTCAGCCAGGGCGCGATCGCGAAGCACTCGCAGGAGCACCTGGCGACCACCGATCGCGGTCTCGTGATGCTGCGCCGCTTCCTGCAGAAGCAGCTGGAAGTGGTGCAGCAGGGCGGCGATCCCGCCGGCGTGAGCTTCGATCCCGCCGCGGCGCCGGTGCGCTTCAGCGCCGGCAATTTCCTGGAGGACTGAGGCGTGGAGGCGGAGTTCTGGGTCCAGCTCGCGCGCAGCGGCAGGAAGGTGCCGGTGGCCAGCGAGCAGTCTGTGGTCGACGCGCTGCGGGCGCACGGCGTGGAGATCGCCACCTCCTGCGCGCAGGGCGTGTGCGGCACCTGCCTCACCCGCGTGATCGAGGGCGAGCCGGATCACTGGGACATGTACCTCACGCCCGAGGAGCAGGCGGCGAACGACCAGTTCTGCCCCTGCATCTCGCGCAGCCGCAGCGAGGTGCTGGTGCTGGATCTCTGAGGGCGGCTAGCATCGGGTCCGGGATCACCCGGAACACCAGATGCTCATCGCCAACCCACGCGCCACGCGCACCAGCTATCCCCCCGAACTCCGGGCCATCCTGTCCGTCGCGCGTGCGCGGGAGAGCCGGGAATGGCTCGCCAGCTGGGGCGGGATCCGTCCCGGCGCGACGCCGCTCCATGCGCTGCCGGGCCTGGCGCGGGAACTCGGCCTGGGCCAGGTGCTGCTGAAGGACGAGTCGGTGCGCTCACCCCTCGGCAGCTTCAAGGCGCTCGGCGCGCCCGTCGCCCTGGTTCGCCTGGTGATGCGGCTGTGGCCGCGGGAGAAGATGGACGCGCGGGCACTCTTCGCCGGCGCGCACGCGGCGCTTCTGCGGGACTTCACCGTCATCAGCGCCACCGACGGCAACCACGGCCGCGGGCTCGCCGCCGCGGCGCGCAGCCTGGGCTGCCAGTGCGTGATCGTGCTGCATGCCAAGGTGAGCGCGGAGCGCGAGCAGGCGATCGCGGCGCTGGGCGCCCGCATCGTGCGCGTCCCGGGCAACTACGACGACTCCGTGGAGGAAGCGGCGCGGCTCGCGCGGGTCAACGGCTGGCACGTGGTCTCCGACACCTCGTACGAGGGCTACGAGGAGATCCCGCGCGACGTGATGCAGGGCTACGGGACGATCGCGGCGGAAGTCGTCGAAGCCGTCGATGCGGCGCGCACGTCCCTCACGCACGTGCTGCTGCAAGGTGGCGTGGGCGGGCTGCCGGCGGCCGTCGCGAGCTACCTGTGGGAGGTGTACGGCGATCGGCGCCCCGCGATCGTGGTCGTCGAACCCGAGCAGGCGGACTGCCTGTACCAGAGCGCGCTGCAGGGCAGGCCGGCGAAGGCGAGCGGCTCGGTCGATTCGGTGATGGCGGGCCTGGCCTGCGGCGAGACCTCGCCCCTGGCGTGGCGCTTCCTGGCGGAGGGCGCGGATTTCTTCCTGACGGTGCGCGACGAGGATGCCGTCGAAGCGATGCGACTGCTCGCCAGGGGCAACGCGACGGACCCGCCGGTCGTATCCGGCGAATCGGGGGCGGCGGGCGTGGCCGGCTTGCTGCGGCTGGCGCGCGATCCCGGGCTGGCGCGTGGGGCCGGCCTGGGCCGTGACGCGCGCGTGCTCGTCGTGAGCACCGAAGGCGCGACGGCGCCGGGTGTCTACGCGGAACTGGTCGGCGAATCCGCGGGTTCCGTGCTGGCGCGGCAGCAGGCCTTCCTGGGCCGCGCGAAAGGAGCGCCCGCATGACGGCGCCGCCCGTTCGCCGCTGGCTCGCCGAAGCCGCGGCTCGCATCGAAGCGACGCTCGGTCCGATGCGCGTGCGGCGCGTGGCGTTGCCGCCGCTGCGGGAGCCGCCGGGCAAGGAGGGCGAGTTCTGCGCTGTGCAGCTCGAGGACGGCAGCGTGGGCCTGTCGTTCGCGCTGCTGGATGGCACGCTGCGGAACCTGCATGCACGGCCGGCCCTGGCCGCGGGCACGCCCGCGGCGCAGCTCGTCGCCGGCTTTGCGAGTGGCGACGGTGCGCAGCGCGCGCTCGGCCTCGCCACGATCAACGCGCTCACGCGCAGGCTGTACGACCGCGCCGGCTTCGCGCCCGACGATTCGGTGGACTCCTTCGGCTCGCTGGGCCTGCGCGCGGGCGACCGGCTGGGCATGGTGGGCCACTTCTCGCCGCTGATCCGGCACGCGCGGGATCTCGGCATTCCCGTGGTCGTGCTGGAACTGCGGGCCGATCTCGTGCGGGAGGAGCCGGGTCTTGTCGTCACGCTCGACGCGCAGCGGCTGGCAGGTTGCAACAAGGTGGTGTCGACCAGTTCCGTGCTGTTGAACGACACCTTCGAGCAGGTGGCCAGGCATTGGCGGCATGCCGAGGCGGTGGCGATCGTCGGGCCTTCGGCCGGGTGCCCGCCGGATGCGCTGTTCGGGGCGGGCGTGAGCGCGGTCGGTTCGGCCTGGATCGTGGATGCGGAGGCTTTCCTCGCGCGGGTCGATTCAGGGGAGAAATGGGGGGCGGCGTCGCGGAAGGTGACGGTCACGCCGGAGGGCTATCCGGGGTTCGAGCGGCTGCTCGAAGCGACGGCGAGGCATGCAGGATGACGCAGGAAGAACATGATGAACACCGCCGCGCGCGAAGCCCCTGGCGCGGCGGCTGGCTAGGGCTCTATGTCAACCCGGAAGACCCGCGGCTCTGGGTCCCCAAGAAGCGCCCGGGGTTCGGCTGGACGCTGAACCTCGGCCACCGGCATGCGGGCTTGGCCGTCGCGCTGCTGGCCGCGTACGTGGCGGCAGCCGTCGCGGCTTCCTTGCTCCTGGACTCGTAGTACCGAGCGCGGCAGGCCTGCCTTGCTCCCTCTCCCGCTTGCGGGAGAGGGGCGGGGTGAGGGTGATTCCGCCTGCGCCGCGTGCCCTCACCCCAGCCCTCTCCCAGCGGGAGAGGGAGAACACCAACCCCGGATTCAGGCGACAGCGCGCAACCGGTCCACATCCGCAGACACGATCACCTCCAGGTGCCTCGTGATCTTCTCCACCGGCCAATCCCACCACGCGATGGCCTCCAGCTCCGCCACGATGTCGGGCGGGAACCTCGCCTTGATCGCACGGGCCGGATTGCCGCCGACGACCGTGTACGCGGGAACGTCGGACACGACGACCGAGCGCGACGAGATGATCGCGCCGTTGCCGATCCGCACCCCCGGCATCACCAGGCAGTCGTAGCCGATCCAGACATCGTTGCCGATGACCGTATCCCCCTTGAAAGGCAGGTCGCCGGGCTGCGGCATCACGCGCTCCCAGCCGTTGCCGAAGATCTGGAACGGGTAGGTCGAGATCCCCGAGATCTTGTGGTTGGCGCCGTTCATGATGAACTTCGTGCCGCGAGCGATGGCGCAGAACCTGCCGATCACGAGGCGGTCGCCCAGGAAGGGGTAGTGGTAGAGGACGTTGCGCTCGAAGTCCTCGGAGTCGTCCGGGTCGTCGTAGTAGGTGTACTCGCCCACCACGATGTTCGGGTTGCGCACCGTGTTGCGGATGAAGCAGACCTGCGGGAAGCCTGCCATCGGATGCTTCTCGTCGGGCCCCGGTCCGTTCATGGCGCCTGTCCGTCGCGCAAGATCTTCTCCAGCGCCTTCCCCTTCGCGAGCTCGTCCACCAGCTTGTCCAATTGCCGGATCTTCTGCATCAGCGGATCCTCGACTTCCTCCACGCGGACGCCGCACACCACGCCCTCGATCAGCGCACGGTCCGGATGCATCGCCGGCGCCTCGGCGAAGAAGGTCTCGAAGTCGACCTGCCGGTCGATCTGCTTCTGCAGTCCCGCCGCGTCGTAGCCCGTCAGCCAGCGGATCACCTGGTCGACTTCCTGTTTCGTGCGGTTCTTGCGCTGCGCCTTCTGCAGGTACATCGGATAGACCTTGGCGAAGGGCGTGGCGAAGATGCGGTGCCCGGCCATGTCAGATGCGGTAGGCGCGGCGGATCTCGGGCGTGACGAGGTCCTGGTAGTCCGGGTTCTTGCGCAGGAAGGCCGCGATGAAGGGGCAGGCGGGAATCGCCATGAGCGAGCGGCGCCGCACCTCGTCCAGCGCGTGGCGCGCGATGGCCGAGCCGTAGCCGCGGCCCTCGTACTCGGGAAGCACTTCCGTGTGCGAGAAGAGCATGCCCGTCTTCAGCAGGTCGTATTCCGCGAAGGCGACCAGCTCGCCGCCCGCGTGGAGCTCGAAGCGGTGCTTCTCCTGGTTGTCCGACAGCTGCACAGCTTCGCTGGTCCCTGCGTCTTCCATGCGTTCCTTCCTCGCACACCGGGTGCGCAGGACGGAGTATGACGGCGGCCGTGCGGCCGCGGCACGGGCTTCCTTCAGTGGCGGCGCGGGTTGTTCGGCCGGGCGTCCTGCCGGTTCGGCACGCCGTCGTTGTCGCGGTCGCGGTCGGCTCGGTTGGGGATGCCGTCGTTGTCGCGATCGTTGTCCACCCGGTTGGGGATGCCGTCACGGTCGCGGTCGTGCAGGCGCCGGTTGGCGATGGGATACGACGGGTACGCGCTGTAGTAGTCCGGATAGCTGGAGTAGAAGCCGATCGAGGACTGCGGATAGCCGCCGTAGCCGTAGCCGTACGGATCGCCGTAGGTGGCGCAGCCCGCCAGCGCGGCGCACGCGGCGAGGGGAAGGAGGAGCGCTCTCATGGTGGTCTCCCGAAAAGAAGATGGCTCCTGCCCAGTATTCGCCCGGCCTTGCAGGTCCGCGCCCGCCCCGTTGCCGCTTCACACGTAGGACACGGCCGCGTGGACGGGTGTCAGCCGGATTGCCTATAGTCCGCGCATGATCTTCGTCATGCGCCTGACTCCCCGCGCGGTACGGCTGCTGGCCGCGGCCGCCGCTTTCGCACTGACCAGCCTGGCAGCGGCCCAGACGGTGCAGGAGCACGTCCACGGCCACGGGCACCAGGTCATGCCCTTCGACCTCGGCAAGACCGTGCACGTGTTCCGAATGACGGAGGACGGCGGCACGCAGAAGGTCCTGGTGCGCGGCGACGCGCCGCAGCCCCGGCAGGTCCGCCTCATCCAGGAGCACCTGCGCAAGGAGGCGGATGCGTTCCGCAAGGGCGACTTCGCCGATCCGGCGCACTTGCATGGCCCGGGCATGCCGGGGCTGCGGGAGATGCAGGATGGCGCGGCGCGCATGCAGATCACCTACCGCGACTTGCCGGACGGCGCGGAGATCCGCTTCCGTGCGCCCGACATCCAGCTCGTCACCGCCGTCCACCGGTGGTTCGGCGCGCAGCTGTCGGAGCACGGAGCGGATGCGCGGGCGGAGTAGCGCGGGCACTTGCGGGTGCGGGAGCCCTGGGTCCCCGCCTGCGCGGGGATGATGAAGGGTCAAGGAATCGCCTGCTCCAGCACCTGCGCCACGTGCAGCGCCGTGCGGCCGGTGCCCTGCGCGATCTGTTCGCGGCAGCTGTAGCCGTCCGCGATGATCAGGCGGCCCGGGTCGCTGCGGCGCACCGCCGGCAGCAGCACGCGTTCGCCGCAGGCCTGCGCCACTTCGTACTTCTCCGCCTCGAAGCCGAAGGAGCCGGCCATGCCGCAGCAGCCGGTGTCGGGCAGGTCGACTTCCAGCCCCAGGCGGTCGCGCAGCAGGGAGAGCTCGCCGTCGAAGCCCAGCACCGTCTTGTGGTGGCAGTGGCCGTGCACCAGCGCCGGCACGTGCAGCGGCGCGAATTCCGCGGACGCGGCTTCCTGCTGCAGGAAGTCCGCCAGCAGCACGCTCTGCATCCGCAGCCGCTTCGCCTGCTCGTGCCGCGGCAGCATCATGGGCAGTTCCTCCTTGAACACCGACAGGCAGGCCGGCTCCAGCACCACCAGCGGCGTGCCGCGCTGCAGGTCGGGCCCCAGCACGTCCAGCACGCGCTGCAGGTAGGCGCGCGCGGCGTCCAGCAGCCCGAACTCGTAGAGCGGCCGGCCGCAGCACGCGCGCGTGGGCGGCAGGCGCACCGAGTAGCCGGCATGGCGCAGCACGCGCACGGCCGCATGCGCGGCTTCCGGGTGCAGGTGGTTGTTGAAGGTGTCCGGCCACAGCAGCACCTCGCGCGCGTTCGCGGGATTGCCCTCGGCGCGGAAGCCGCGAACGAACGAGGTGGGCGCCACCAGCGGCAACTGCCGCTGCGGCGCGATGCCCACCATCCGCTTCGCCAGCGCCGACAGCGCGGGCGAGCGCGCGCCCCAGCGCGCCAGCCCCGGCGCGTGCGCCGCCCAGCGCAGCCAGCGGTCCACGTAGCCGAAGGCATACGCCGCCGGCGGGCGCGCGTGGTCCTGGTACCAGTGCCACAGGAACTCCGCCTTGTAGCTGGCCATGTCCACCTTCACCGGGCATTCCTTCTTGCAGCCCTTGCACGACAGGCACAGGTCCAGCGCTTCCTTCACGGCCGGCTCGTTCCAGCCGCCATGCAGGACGCCGTCGGCGCGCTCGCCATTGAGCATCTCGAACAGCAGGTGGGCACGCCCGCGCGTGGAGTGCATCTCCTCGCCCGTGGCCTTGTAGCTGGGGCACATGGTGCCGTCCTTCTTGCGGCATTCGCCGACGCCCACGCAGCGCAGGACGGTGCGCGCGAAGTCGCCGCGGTCGGCGACGAAGTGCATCACGGCTTCCACCGGCTTGGGCTGGTAGGCCGTGCCCAGCCGCAGGTTCTCGTCGGGCCGGTAGGGATGAACGACCTTGCCCGGGTTCATGCGGCCGTCCGGGTCCCAGATCGCCTTGAACTCCTCGAAGGCGCGGCACAGGTCCTCGCCGAACATCAGGGGCAGCAGCTCCGCCTTGCTCTGGCCGTCGCCGTGCTCGCCCGACACCGATCCGCCCAGGCTCACGGCCAGCTGCGCCGCCTCGTGCAGGAAGCGGCGGAACTTGGCGATGCCGTCGGCCGTCTCCAGGTCGAAGTCGATGCGCGTGTGCACGCAGCCCTGGCCGAAGTGGCCGTACAGGTCGCAGCCGTAGTCGTAGCGGTCGAACAGCGCGCGCAGCTTGCGCAGGTACTCGCCCAGCTTCTCCGGCGGCACCGAGGAATCCTCCCAGCCTTCCCAGGTGATGGGCTGGCCGGGCACGTGCGCCGTCGCGCCGAGGCCGGACTCGCGCACCTTCCAGATGCCCTGCTCCGCCTGCGGGTCGTCCAGCAGCTTCATGCTGGGCGCGCGCCGCTCGTGCTTCAGCCGCTCCATCAGGCGATGCGCCTTCGCGTCGGCTTCCTGCTTGCTCGCGCCGCCGAACTCCACCAGCAGCCAGCCCGCGCCTTCGGGCAGCTGCTTCACCTCGTCGGGATGGATGTGCGAGCGCGTGATGTCGGAGACGAGCTTGTCGTCCATGCCTTCCAGCGCGATGGGGCCGGCTTCCATCACCTGCGGGATGTGGTCGCCGGCCTCGTACACGCTCTCGTAGCCCAGCACCAGCAGCGAGCGGCAGGGCGGATCCGGCAGCAGCCGCAGCGTCGCCTCCAGGATCACCACGCAGGTGCCTTCGCTGCCCACCAGCGCGCGGGCGAGGTCGAAGCCCTGCTCCGGCAGCAGCGCCGGCAGGTTGTAGCCGGAGACGCGGCGCGGGATCGGCGGGTAGCGTTCCCGGATCGCATCGGCGTGCCGGTCCACCAGCGCCTTCAGGCGCACGGCGATGTCCGCGCGGCGGTCGCCGGCCTCGCGCCATTCGCGGAAGCCCGCCTCGCCCAGCCGCCCGACCGAAAGCCGCAGGCCGTCGTAGGTCAGCACCTCCAGCGCGATCACGTTGTCCACGGTCTCGCCGCCCATGACGGAGTGCGGCCCGCAGGAGTTGTTGCCCAGCATGCCGCCCAGGGTGTTGTGCGTGTGCGTGGCGGGGTCGGGCGCGAAGGTCAGGCCGTGGACGCCGGCCGCATCGCGCAGGCGGTCCAGCACCACGCCCGGCTGCACGCGCGCCGTTCGCGCCTGCGGATCGATCTCCAGCACGCGGTTCATGTACTTCGTGAAGTCCAGGACGACGGCGACGTTGCACGTCTGCCCGCACAGCCCCGTGCCGCCCCCGCGCGGGAGCACCGGCGCGCCGAACTTGCGGCACGCCGCGACCGTGGCCACGACGTCCTCGGCGTCGAGCGGGAGCACCACGCCCAGCGGCACCTGGCGGTAGTTGGACGCGTCGGCGGCGTACAGCGCGCGGCTGCCGGCGTCGAAGCGCACCTCGCCGCGCACGTGCGCGCGCAGTTCGGCCTCGAGGCTGCCGAGGTCCAGTTCGGGAGACGCGGCGCCGGGCGGGATCACAGCGCGTACTCCTTCGCGTCCGCGTCCTTGAAGGCCAGCCCCAGGCCGGGGCGCGTCGCGTCGGGGCGCAGGAGCCCGCGCTTCGGCTCGGGCGCGCCGTCGAACAGCATGCGCTCGATGCGCACGTGGTCGTGGAACCATTCCATGTGCACGGCCGTCGCCGCGCAGCAGCAGGCCGCCACGTGCAGCGCGGGCGCGCAGTGGCTGGAGAGCGGCAGGCCGTGCGCCTGGCACAGGGCCGCGGCCGCCATGAAGCCGGTGAGGCCGCCGCAGCGCGTCGCATCGGCCTGCAGGACGTCGACCGCGCCGGCCTCGGCCAGCCGGCGGAAGTGCAGCAGGTCGAAGCCGTACTCGCCGGCGGCGATGTCCATTCCGGCCGGTCCGCGGTCGCGCAGCAGGCGCAGGCCTTCCAGGTCGTCGGAGCTCACGGGCTCCTCGAACCAGCGCACCTCGTGCTGCGCGAACGCCTGCGCCATCGCGAGCGCCTCCTTGGGCGTGAGCGCGCCGTTGGCGTCCACGAACAGCTGCACGCCCGGGCCGATCGCGTCGCGCGCGACCTGCACGCGGTGCGGGTCGCGCGCCGGGTCGCGCCCCACCTTCATCTTCACGCGGTCCAGGCCCTCGCGCGCCCACCCGCCCAGCTGCTCCTGCAGCTGTTCATCGGTGTAGCTGGTGAAGCCGCCGCTGCCGTACACCGGGATCGCCTCGCGGGCCGCGCCACCCAGCAGGTGCACTACGGGCTGGTCCAGCAGCTTGCCCTTCAGGTCCCACAGCGCCGCGTCGACGGCGGAGATCGCGAGCCCCGCGATGCCGCGCCGCCCGATGTTGCGCACGGCCTGCCGCATGCGCACGAACAACGCCATCGTCATCAGCGCATCCATGCCCTGCAGGACGGGCGCGAGCGACTCGCGCACGACCTCGGCGGCCGCCGCGCTGGCATAGCTGTAGCCCACCCCCTCCCGGCCACCGGCGCGCACGCGCACCAGCACCAGCGTGGTGGCGTTCCATTCGAAGGTGCCGTCGGATTCGGGCGCGTCGGTCGGGATGCGGTAGCAGGCGGCGTCGACGCCGGCCACCGGGGCGGTGCTGTCGCTGGCCATGGCGGGACCTCAGCGGTCGCGCCGGCCGGCGAAGATCCCGTCCCACCACTCCTTGGCCGTGGCGATGATGGTCTGCACCGATTGCGGGTCGCCGTGCAGGATGGCGCGCGTGTACGCCTTCACCTGCTTGCTGCTCACGTGCGGCGGCAGCGGCGGCACGTTCGGGTCGGTCACCACTTCCAGCAGCGCCGGGCGGTCGGCGTGCAGCACCTCGTCGAGCGCGGAGGCGAGGCGCCCCGGATCGTCCACCCGCAGCCCCTTGAGCCCCAGCGAGCGCGCGTAGTCCGCGTACGGGAACGCGGGCAGCACCTGCGAGGTCTCGAACTTCGGGTCGCCCGACATGACGCGCTGCTCCCACGTCACCATGTTCAGGTCGCTGTTGTTCAGGACGACCACCACCAGCCGCGGGTCGGCCCACTTGCGCCAGCGGTGCGCGATCGTCACCAGGCCGTTGATGCCGATCATCTGCATGGCGCCGTCGCCCGACAGCGCGATCACCACGCGATCGGGATAGGCGATCTTCGCCGAGAGCGCATAGGGCACCGAAGGCCCCATGGTCGCCAGCCCGCCCGAGAGCGAGGCCATCATGCCGCGCCGGATCTTCAGGTCGCGCGCGTACCAGGTCGCCGCCGAACCGGAATCGCAGGTCAGGATGCAGTCGTCCGGCAGGCGCGGGCACAGTTCCCAGAACAGGCGCTGCGGGTTGATCGGGTTCGCGTCGTTCATGGCGCGGGCCTGCAGCACCTGCCACCACTTGCGCACCTGCGCCTCGAGGTCCTCGCGCCAGGCGCGCTCGTCCTTGCGTTCCAGCAGCGGGATGAGCGCGCGCAGGGTCTCGCGGCTGTCGCCCACCAGGTTGATCTCCATGGGATAGCGCAGCGCGAGCTTGCGGCCGTCGCGGTCGATCTGCACGCCGCGCGCCTGGCCTTCGGCCGGCAGGAACTCCGAGTACGGGAAGCTGGAGCCCACCATCAGCAGCGTGTCGCACTGGCTCATCATCTGCCAGCTCGGTTGCGTGCCGAGCAGGCCGATGGAGCCGGTGACGAAGGGCAGGTCGTCGGGCACGGCGGCCTTGCCCAGCAAGGCCTTGGCCACGCCGGCGCCGAGCAGCTCCGCCGTCTCCACGATCTCGTCGGTCGCATGCAGCGCGCCGGCGCCGACCAGCATCGCGACCTTCTTGCCGGCGTTGAGCACCTCGGCCGCCGCGCACAGGTCGGGCTCGGCCGGCACGATGCGCTTCGCGGTCATGCCGATGCCGCTGTGGATGGTGCTGTGCTCGCGCGGCGGCTTCTCGACCGCTTCGAGCTCCTGCAGGTCGTGCGGCACGATGATGCACGTCACGGTGCGCTGGTCGCGCGCGATGCGCATCGCGCGATCCACCAGGTGCCGGATCTGCGCGGGTACCATGGCCTGGTGCACGTATTCGTGGGCCACGTCCTTGAACAGGCTCAGCAAGTCGACTTCCTGCTGGTAGTCGCCGCCGATGGCCGAGCGCGCCGCCTGCCCCACGATCGCCAGCACCGGCTGGTGGTCGGCCTTCGCGTCGTACAGCCCGTTGAGCAGGTGGATCGCGCCAGGGCCGGAGGTCGCCATGCAGACGCCGACCTCGCCCGTGAACTTCGCATGCGCCGTCGCCATGAAGGCGGCCAGCTCTTCGTGGCGCGCCTGGATGAACTCCATGCGGTCGCCGATGCGCTCGAAGGCGCCCATCAATCCGTTGATGCCATCGCCGGGATAGCCGAAGACGCGCCGCACGCCCCAGGCATGCAGCCGCTCGAGCAGCTGGTCGCTGGTCGTCTTGCTCATGTTGGTCCTTCTTCTGCGTCCGTCGGAGAACGCCGGCGGTTGCAGCCAGTGTGGCCCTGCGACCGGCGTCCGGATGTAGGATTTCACTGAAAGCATTTGCACCAAATACATTGGGCCCGCCGGCTCATCGGGAGAGATCGCATGCAGCACCGCTCCGTCGTGGCAACGCTCGTTGCCGTCCTGCTGGGGCTCTCCGGGCTCGCGCTGCTGGCGGGCGGCGTGTGGCTGGCCGGCCTGGGCGGCTCCTGGTACTACCTGCTCGCGGGCGCGGCCCTGCTGCTGGATGCGTGGTGGCTCTGGCGCGGACGGCGCGGCGCATTGCTGCTGTTCGCCGCGATCGTCGCGGCCACGCTGTGCTGGGCCCTGTGGGAGTCGGGACTCGACTGGTGGCCGCTCGCCGCGCGCATGGACGTGCTGTTCATCCTGGGGCTCCTGTTGCTGCTGCCCGGCGTCGCGCGGCACGTGGGCGCAGGATCCGGTGGCGGCCGCCTCGCGATCGCGGTGGTGCTGGCCGCGTTCGCGGCCGTGTCGGTGGCGAGCTGGCTGCGCGATCCGCACGACCTCCCCGGCACGCTGGCCGCGAGCACGGGCGCGACGGCACCGGGAGGCATGGCCGCGGCGGACTGGACGGCCTACGGCGGCACGGCCTTCGGCCAGCGCTACTCGTCGCTGCGGCAGGTCACGCCCGACAACGTGGACAAGCTCGAGGTGGCATGGCACTACCAGACCGGCGACTTCCGCGGCCAGCCCGGCGACCCGGTGGAGACGACCTTCGAGGTGACGCCGCTGAAGATCGGCAACCGCCTGTTCCTCTGCACGCCGCACCAGAACGTGGTGGCGCTCGATGCGACGACCGGCCGCGAGCTCTGGCGCTTCGACCCGAAGATCCGCGACCAGCTGGCGCTGCAGCACCTCACGTGCCGCGGGCTCAGCTGGCAGCCGCCGAAGCCGGGCGTTCCGCCCACGCCGGGACAGTGCGCCGGCAAGCTGTTCATGCCGACCTCGGACGGGCGCCTGATCGCGCTGAACCCCGAGGACGGGAAGGTCTGCACCAGCTTCGGCGGAGGCAGCGGGCAGATCAACCTGTGGGAAGGCATGCCCAACGTGCGGCCCGGTGCCTACTACTCCACCTCGCCTGTCGTGGTGACGCAGAAGCTGGTGATCGTCGGCGGCACGGTGCTGGACAACGTGTCGGTGCAGGAGCAGTCGGGCGTGATCCGTGCCTACGACAACGAGACGGGGCAGCTGGTTTGGAACTGGGACTCCGGCAACCCCGCGCAGACCGCGCCCCTGCCGCCGGGGCAGAAGTACACGCCCAACTCGCCGAACAGCTGGAGCATCTCCTCGGCCGACGAGGCCTTGGGCCTGGTGTACGTGCCGCTGGGCAACCAGCCGCCGGACCAGTGGGGCGCGCAGCGCAGCCCCGCGGTGGAGAAGTACTCGTCGGCCATCGTGGCGCTGGACCTCGCCACCGGCCAGGTGCGCTGGGCCTTCCAGACCGTGCACCACGACCTGTGGGACTACGACGTTCCGGCGCAGCCGAGCCTGCTGGACTTGCGCGTGGGCACGGCCAGCATCCCGGTGCTGGTGCAGCCGACCAAGCAGGGCGAGGTGTTCGTGCTCGATCGCCGCACCGGCCAGCCCGTGCTGAACGTGACGGAGGAGCGCGCGCCCCAGGGCGCCGTGCAGCCGGACCACACCGCGCCCACGCAGCCGCGTTCCGCTCTCTCCTTCGACCCGGTGCCGCTCACAGGCGCGCACATGTGGGGCGCGACCCCGTTCGACCAGCTCTGGTGCCGCATCGCCTTCCACCGCCTGCGCTACGAGGGCCGCTACACGCCGCCCTCGCTGCAGGGCACGCTGGTGTATCCGGGCAACTTCGGCGTGTTCAACTGGGGCGGGATCGCCGTGGACCCGGTGAACGGCTGGGCGTTCACGACGCCGACCTACCTCGCGTTCGTCTCCAAGCTCGTGCCGCGCCCCGACGCCACGGCACTGGTGGTGAACAAGGAGAAGCCCGAGGGCGCGCTGCCGGCACTGAACGAGAACTTCGGGGCGCCTTACGCGGTGGAACTGCATCCGTTCACGTCCCCGCTGGGCATTCCCTGCCAGCAGCCGCCCTGGGGCTACGTGGCGGGCGCGGACCTCGCCACGGGCCACGTTGCCTGGCGGCACCGCAACGGGACGGTGCGCGACCTCGCGCCGGTGCCGCTGCCCTTCCGCATGGGGGTGCCCAATCTCGGCGGGCCGCTGGTGACCGCAGGCGGCGTCGCGTTCCTGTCAGGCACGCTGGACTACTACGTGCGCGGCTACGACATGCGCACGGGCGAGGAACTGTGGCGCGCCCGCCTGCCCGCGGGCGGGCAGGCGACGCCGATGACGTACGAGGGCAGCGACGGGCGCCAGTACCTGCTGGTGGCGGCGGGCGGGCACGGGTCGCTCGGGACGAAGGCGGGCGACGACGTCATTGCGTACGCGCTGCCTCGGTAAAGAGCTGGGGTTCGCTGCGCTCACCGCCAGCCTACGAAGACACGGAGTTTCGTAGGCTGGCGGTGAGCCTTCAGGCGAACCCCAGCGCTCTCAGAGCTCGCACCCCACCATCATTCCCAGCCGCGCGCACTGGATCCCGTTCGGATCCAGCACCACCGTCCGGTCCTGCACCATCGTCGCGCTGCCCGCGCCCAGCGTGCGCGTGTCGCCGTTGAACGCGGTCTGGTCGTACGCATTGACCATCGCCGATTGCGTTTCCACCAGCGCGCGGTTGGCGGCCGCGATCGCGTCGTTGCGTTCCTCGCTGGCGGGCTGGCGGGCCATCGCGTGGATCGAGTCGCGCAGCGAGTCGGCCGCCCGCATCAGCGCCTGCACGGAAGGGGCGTAGCCCGGATGCGCGGGTTGCACGGTCACCGTCGCGGCCGCGACCGGCGCGGGCGTGGTGATCACGGTGACGTTGGCGTGGGCGGCGCCGGCCGCGAAGCCGATCAGGACCGCCGCGATGTTGAAGAACTTGCTGGACATGGCTCATCCTTTCGTGGTTGGTGGAGGCCGCGGCCACGCGCCTGCCGGCGGCCGCGCCCGTTCCCCGAGGATGCGCCGACGGCGGGAAATGTATTTCCGCAAATGTAAATCGCCGCTGCCGGAGCGGTCCGACAGCCGGGGTCACCGGTGCAACTCATCCGTGCGATTTCCTGGACAAGCCGGGCACGGGATGGTTAGCATCTTCGACTGACCATGGCAGATGCCGCCGTTCCCTGGCCCGACCCGGAAGTCAGGCCGCCCGAATACCGCGTCCCGCGCGGGCGCAGCGGCGTCGGTGCGCAATCCGCGCTGGACACCCTGCTGCAGGACCTCGAACGCATCCGGCGAGCGAAGGAAGCGTACGGCGACCTCCCGCTCCACGGCCCCGTCCCCCAGTTCAGGTTCTAGCCGGCAGGCTCAGCCGAACCGCACCGCCAGCAGCTCGGGGATCACGGCCTCGATCCCGCGGCCGACGCCGCCGGTGCCGACCAGCCCGCACACCGCCTCGATGTCGCGGGCCAGGCTGCGGTCCTGCATCATCGCCGGGGACACGCTGCGCACCAGGCGCAGCACGTTCTCCAGCGCGGGCGCGGTGCGCAGCGGGCGCAGGAACTCGATGCCCTGCGCCGCCGCGAGCAGCTCGATGGCGACGATGTGCGAGGTGTTGCGCAGCATGGGCCGCAGCCGGCGCGCCGCGAAGGTCGCCATGCTCACGTGGTCCTCCTGGTTGGCGGAGGTCGGCAGGCTGTCGACGCTGGCCGGGTGGGCGAGCGACTTGTTCTCGGACGCGAGGGCCGCGGCCGTGACGTGCACGATCATGAAGCCGGAGTTGAGCCCCGGCTCGGGCGCCAGGAAGGGCGGCAGCCGCGACACCACGGTGTCGACCAGCATCGCGACGCGGCGCTCGGAGATCGCGCCGATCTCCGCGATGGCGACGGCCAGCACGTCCGCGGCCAGGGCCACGGGCTCGGCGTGGAAGTTGCCGCCGGAGACGAGCTCGCCCTGCTCCGCGAACACCAGCGGGTTGTCCGTGACCGCGTTCGCCTCGCGCACCAGCACCTGCGCGGCGCAACGCATCTGGTCGAGGCAGGCGCCCATCACCTGCGGCTGGCAGCGCAGGCAGTACGGGTCCTGCACGCGATCGTCGCCCTCGAGGTGGGAGCGGCGGATCTCGCTGCCCACCAGCAGCGCGCGGTAGGCGGCGGCGCAGGCCACCTGGCCCGGCTGGCCGCGCACGGCATGGATGCGGGGATCGAAGGGACCGTCGCTGCCGCGCGCCGCGTCCAGCGTGAGCGCGCCGGTGATCACGGCGGCCTCGAACAGGCGCTCGGCCGCCAGCAGCGCGTCGAGCGCCAGGGCCGTGGACACCTGCGTTCCGTTGATCAGCGCGAGACCTTCCTTGGGCCCCAGCTGCAGCGGCGCGAGCCCCGCGCGCTGCAGCGCCTCGCCGCCGGGCAGGCGCTCGCCCTGGTAGAAGGCTTCACCTTCGCCGATCAGGGGCAGGCACAGGTGGGCCAGCGGCGCGAGGTCGCCGGAGGCGCCGACCGAGCCCTGGCAGGGGATCACCGGCAGCACGCCGCGGTTGTGCAGCGCCAGCAGGCCGTCGACGACTTCCTCGCGCACGCCGGAGTAGCCGCGCGCCAGGCTCGCCGCCTTCAGCAGCAGGACCAGTCGCACCACGCCTTCGGGCAGCGGCTCGCCGACACCCACGGCGTGCGAGCGCAGGAGCTTCAGCTGCAGCAGCGCGAGATGGTCATGGGCGATGCGCTGCGTCGCCAGCTTGCCGAACCCGGTGTTGACGCCGTAGACGGGCTGCTCGCCCGCCGTCGCGCGCCGCACGACCTCGGCGCTGGCGCGGATGCCGGGGCGGCACGCCGGGTCCAGCGAGACGGCAAGGATCTCCGGGGATTCCCAGAGGCGGCGCAGCTGCGCGAGGGTGAGGGCGCCGGGGTGGAGGGTGGTGTCGTGGCTCATTCGTTGTGGGCGGTGGGGTTCGCTGCGCTCACCGCCACCCTACGAGATCCGGGGAGGGGATGGTGGGGTTCGCTGCGCTCACCG
>NZ_JBUDXE010000024.1:0-37350 GCF_054956735.1 Ramlibacter sp. bp-362 | reverse complement strand
TACTTACGTGCCCTCATCTTTCTCATCTCGGTCTCCGCAACAGTTCGATTCTGTTGCGTTGACCGGTTGAGACCACCGGGACCCAGGCTTTCGGGAAGCGCCGCAATGCGGCGCTTTTTCTTATGGCGCGCACTTGTCGCCCGAGAGCGCCATCCGCTCGTCGGAGGTATACCCTGCTGGCAAGCGGTCGTAGTATCAGACGTCGACTGAAGAATGAGCAGCGCCGGATAACCTGGCGGACTTCGAGCAATGCATATCCCGCACTTCACAAGGAAAACCGAGGCAGATCCAGTACTTGCGACCGCACCGGGACGCGATTTATCCGGCGCGTGCTGGATAAGCGGTGAGGCGCGCGAGTGACATTACGTTAGATCGCAGGGAAAACCGCGCGGGCGCTCAGCGCATGCCATGAGCACACAACGCCGGAACGTTCGAACGACAGTGGCCTGCCTGTGCCGGTCACTCGGTGGAGGCCTCCGAGTGGGGGCGCGCCTACAGTTCGAGGAGGACGAGCGGTCGGAGCGGGGCCAGGACTATTGGATCGGCTACAAGATTGTTGATTCTCAGGCCGACGAGCGTGGCGAGGTATCCGTCGGCTATCTTGCCTTCTCCTCCGACTTCCGAGTGTTTGCCTCGATCGTCGTGGACGGCGAAGATGTCGCATCCGAGTCTCTGACGATTCACCGACGCATTCGAAACGCGCCCGGGAGAACGGTCGAACCGCAAGAGCTGCGCGACACTCTGATTAGAGTCGTCGAGAGGGCGATTCGGAATCGGGCAGGATGGAAACGTGAGCCAGCGATCTAACAGAACGGTCGAGACCGACACCCAGCGGCAAGGCGCCGCGAGGCGCGTTGGAAAATCGTACGCCTCGCGGCGCCTTGCCGCTGGGTGCGGCTCACCTTCACGTTAGCCATCACCGACCGTCAGTGCTAGCATGTGCGCCATGATGGACTGGTCGAGCTGTTCCGCAGTGGAGCGAGAGCCCAGTCGTGTGAGCGGCGCCTGGGTTTTCCGTGGCACGCGCGTTCCGGTCGCCGCCCTCTTTGAGAACCTGGAGGGCGGCGCGTCGATTCAAGACTTCGTGCAGTGGTTCCCGGGCGTGTCCCTGGACCAAGTTCGTGCTGTTCTTGAGCACACTGCACGGAGTTCTGCGGCCGTCGTGTAGTGCGCATCCTCTTCGACCAAGGCACGCCGGCGCCGCGGCGCCACGCGCTGGTCGGACATTCCGTCGAGACCGCGTTCGAGTTGGGGTGGGGAACACTGGCGAACGGTGCGCTGATCGCAGCCGCGGAGGCTGAAGGGTTCGAAGTTTTCCTGACGACGGATAAGAACCTGAGATATCAGCAGAACCTGGCGGCGTGTCGTCTGGCTATCGTCGTTCTATCCACCACTAGCTGGCCGCGGATCCGTCCGGTCACAGCAAAGGTGCTCGAAGCAGTTGGTACGGCGCGCCCGGGCAGCTTCATCGAGGTTAGCGTGGAGTGATGGCTAACAGGTCGGTCGACTCGGACACGTTGCGGCAAGGCGCCGGTCACCTTCACGTTCGACGTCACCGGTTGGCGCCGCGGCAACCCTGGTGTAGCATCCCACTATGCAGCTCGCTACCGGCACTGTCGTCGACGGGAAAATCGTTCTGGAGGGTACTACCTTGCCGGAAGGGACAGTCGTGACCGTGCTCGCCCGTGACAACAGCGAAACTTTCGAGCTTCCGCAAGAGCTTGAATCTGAGCTCGCTGCCTCCATTGCCGAAGCGGACCGCGGCGAGGTTGTTTCGGCCGCGGAGCTGTTCGAACGGCTTCGCCGCATCTCCTGAGCTGAGCGTGCTTGCCGTTGGGATCACTCCCCGGGCGTTGGCACAGATCGAGCGAGCCGCGAAGTGGTGGAGTGAAAACCGGCCAGCGGCCCCAGACGCTATTCGGCTGGATTTGGCCGAGGCTCTTGAGGTGCTTGCACAGCAACCTGGCATAGGAGCTCGCTGCAGCACGCGTCATTACTCCGACGTTCGACGGCTCTACCTCTCCCGCACGAAGTACCACGTCTACTATCGTGCAACCGCCGACAAGCTCATTGTTCTGGCGTTCTGGCACGCCAGCCGCGGGCGTGGTCCAACGCTGTGACGGCCTGATGTCGAACAGAACGGTCGACACCGACACGCAGCGGTCAGCGCTTGTCCAGTAGCTCGGTGCACTGCGTTGGTGCGCCACGGCGAGTACTTTCACTTCATTCCCTGCGACTGCATATCGCAAAGTGTAGGAAAAGCGTTTGAGGTGGTGGAAGTGAACGCCATGTTCGTCTTTTGGCCAGTCGACGGCAGTCTCTTCCAGGCCGTCGATGGGGTCGTCGACTTCCGTTCCGAACGCATCGACCGCCAAGGGGCTCTTATCGAAGTACCAGAGAAAGGCCTCGCGCAATTCCGCTTCGGCGTCGGGAAGGACAACGGCGGTGAAACGGGTCACAGCGAGCGGTATCGCTGCTTTACTTCGGTCCAGGGAATAGCGCGCACCTTGCCGGCCCGCAGGTCGTCAAGGCGGCGCTTTATTTCGTCGCGCCATGCTTCAGATACGGCGCTTGGGTCTGCACTCTCGAGACTATCGAGCAATGCGACGGCAACTCCCGAGCGCTCGTCATCCGGCAGTGCGAGCGCTTCGTCCAAGATGTGGTCTACACGCGCATTCCACACAGTAAACTGTCTCGAAGCATGCGGAGGTCGCAATGTCCACCCTAGTCGACGAACTTTCAGCTCGCGCCAGAACCCTGTCAGCCGAGGATCGCGCCCGACTTGCAGAGGAACTCCTTGAGTCTTTGCAGGGGGAGGTTGACGCCGACGCAGAGGTTGCCTGGGACCGGGAGATCGAACGCCGGGTAGCCGAGATCGAGTCGGGCGCCGTCCGTCTTACCCCCGCCGAAGAAGTCCACGCAGAAGCCCGCCGTCTGATTCGGCGGTGAGAGCGGTCCGCTACCACCCGGAAGCGCGTGCGGAGTTTCTGCGCGAAGCTTGGCCGAAGCACCGGAAGAAGACGCGCCGGGTGATTGATCGCGGGTTCAAGTTCTCGCTCGTTTACCTGCACAACGATCACGAGATCCATGTTGTCGCGATCGCGCCGATGAAGAGGCGACCAGGCTACTCGACGAGGCGCGACCGTGACGTATAAGAGGTCACTCGACTCGGACACCTTCACGTTAGCGCACTGAACCGACGATGCTTACCCTCCGCTGTACCCAGAAGCTACTCGCCCGCGGTCTGGAGGCCGGCTCGGGTGTAGAGCGGCCGCCGACGACACTACTTGCGGACTGGTACGCCCATGTACTCACTCGTAAGCCGCAGCATCTGGTACTTTGCATTAGCGAGAGGACGCTTCTGCCCGTTATCCTCCCGGCGAAGGACGCGAAGTCATTGCCCCGGCGCCTATCCGACGCCGTCTGCGTCGTTCTTGGTCATCTCGGCATCGAATCAGCGGCAATTGAGCGGGAGAGAGCGGAAATGAGTACTGTGCAAGTCGCTCGCACGGCCAGTCGCAGCGTGCTGGGCTCATTGAACGATTTCGTGTTCCAGCTGCAGGTCGGCCTGGACGTTAGCCCCGAGAGGTCGCTCGTCGAGCAATCGCTCTGGCTCGCGGAGACGCCGTGCAAGCCGCTTGGATATTCCAGCCCAGAAAGGGCAACGCAGGCGCTGTTCGCCTCGTCGGCAATCCTTGCGAAGGTTGGGCACGGTGCGCCTTGACAGGGCGGTCGCCCCGGATACGTTGCGGCAAGGCGCCGCGATTCGCCGTTGGATCTCTTGCACCGCGCGGAGCCTCGTCGCAATGTGCCGGTCACTTTCCCGCTAGAGCTCACGGTGTACCACTGCTTCCCTCCTGTCGATCTGCGCGCGAAGGCGCCCATCTGGGCTGGGGTTGCGCCGCGACATCCGCTGGTATTCGGACTCTCCGCGTTTGGCGATCTGTTTCTCTGCACTGGGGATCAACGGGAAACCGCCCTACTCACCACGACGCATCCCCAAGTTGTCCCGCTGCGGTGCGACGCATTGCAGGACTTCGAGAGGGTGTTCCTGGCCGATCCAAAGGTCCAGGAGGATGTGCTGCGTGCGAGCGACTTCGAAATTCTTGTGACCCGCTTGGGCAGCCTGAGCCTGGAAGAGTGCTTCTATCCAGTGCCGTACCCGGCTTTGGGCGGGAGCGGAGCCCTGGAAACGTACGAGAAGGGAGACGCCTGGGTACATCTGCACATCTACGGTCAAGTCATGGGTCTGGCGGCGTGAGCCCTGACTGCTCGGTCGACCCGGATCGTTGGCACGCATGAAAGACACGCGCGTACAAGTCGCTCAGTTCGAATTGCGACATATCGCTCCCGCGCGAACGCTCTGGGAGCAATCCGAAGGCGTGGGTTTGAGCGCGGCGGACGAAGCACCCAGGCTCGCTGCGTTTCTTTCCCGCAATCCGGGACTCAGTTTCGTCGCCGAGCCGTACGGCGAACTCCGGGGCACAGTGCTATGCGGGCATGACGGGCGCCGCGGGCTGATTCACCACCTGGTCGTCTCCATGCGCGCGCGGCACTAGACTTGACAACCCGCGCCGAGGCGATCGCCTCCCTCTGTCCCATGACAACCAAACATGTGAACAACTCGATCGCCGCCACCACCATCGCCTGCCTCGCCGCGGCCTGCACCTCCACGCCGCCGACCCGCAGCCCTTCGCCGGAGGTCCATGAAGTGGCCTTCCGCTGCACCGACGGGCAATCCCTCTCCGTCCGCTTCCTCCCGGCGCAGGAACGCGCCGTGCTGCTGCGCAACGGGGACGCGATCGAGCTTCCGCAGCAGCGCAGCGGCTCCGGCTTCATCTACAGCAACGGCCCCACCACGATCCGCGGCAAGGGGAACGACCTGACCGTGGAGATCGGCCGCAGGGTGCCGCTGCACTGCAAGGCGCCGCCGTGAGCTTCGCCCGCCTCGCCCTGCTCACGACGGCCGCCATGCTCGCTTTCGCGGGCAATTCGCTCCTGTGCCGTTGGGCCCTCCGCGACACCGGCATCGATCCCGCATCCTTCGCGGTGATCCGCCTCGCCTCGGGCGCGGTCGCCCTGGCCCTGCTGGTGCGGCCGGCCAAGGCCGCGGGCGGCGGGGACTGGGGTTCGGCCCTGGCACTCTTCGCCTACGTGGCGACCTTCTCGTTCGCGTATGTCCGCCTTTCCGCCGGCGCGGGCGCGCTTCTGCTGTTCGGCGTGGTGCAGTTGACGATGGTGCTCGGGGGGCTGGCCGCCGGCGATCGCGCCACCCTGGCGCACCTGGCGGGCCTGTCCGCCGCGCTCGCCGGCCTCTATCTCCTCGTGTTCGCACAGGACGCGGGCGCGCACGACAGCCTCGGCGCTCAGGCGCTCATGGCGGCCGCCGGCGTGGCGTGGGGGATCTACAGCATCCGCGGCCGCCGCGCGCGGGACGCCAAGGCCGTGACGCGCGGCAACTTCGTCCGTGCCGCCGCCTTGTCCGTCACCTTGCTGCCGCTGGCCGCCAGCCACTGGAGCTGGCAGCCGCGAGGCATCGCGCTGGCCGTCACCTCGGGGGCACTGACCTCGGGGGCGGGCTACGTTGTCTGGTACTCGGTCACGCCCCATCTGCGGGCCGTCCAGGCGTCGACCGTGCAATTGAGTGTTCCATTGATCACCGCGATCGCCGGGATCGTGTTCCTGCAGGAGAGCCTGGTCGCCGGCCAGGTCGCCGGAGGCTTGCTGATCCTCGGGGGGATCGCACTGACGTTCAAGCGCCCATGAAGACCCAGTACTACACCGCCACCAGCCTCGACGGCTTCATCGCCACCGAAGACGACTCGCTCGAATGGCTCTTCCCCCTCGGCGACGTCAACGAGACGAGCTATCCCTCCTTCATCGCCGAAGTCGGCGCGCTGGCCATGGGTTCGTCCACCTACGAGTGGATGCTCCGCCACGCGGTGAAGGTGCAGGACCAGATGGGCACCGCCTGGCCCTACACGCAACCCACGTGGATCTTCTCCAGCCGCACCCTGCCCCGCGTCCCCGGCGCCAACCTGTTCTTCGCGCAGGGCGACGTCCGTCCGGTGCACGAGCAAATGCGCGCCGCGGCGAAGGGCAAGAACCTCTGGGTCGTCGGCGGCGGCGACCTGGCCGGCCAGTTCTTCGATGCCGGCCTGCTGGACGAGATCATCGTGCAGGTCGGCTCGGTCACGCTCGGCCAGGGCAAGCCGCTGTTCCCGCGGCGGCTCACGGCGCCGCCGCTTCGCCTCACCTCGGTGCGGCAGGTCGGCAGCGGATTCGCGGAGCTGCGCTACGAAGTGCCGGCGCGCTGATCACGCGCACTCGCGGTCCGGGCTGCTCTCCCGCAACTGCCGCAGCTGCGACTGCAGGCGCGCGTTCTCCAGTACGATCGCCGCGGCGTTGCCGATCATCTTGACGGTGTTGCGGTCGCTCTCCGTCGGCCCGCGCGGCTCGCGGTAGTACAGGGCCAGCGTGCCGAGCACGGAGCCGTCCTTCGCGAGGAAGGGCGTGGACCAGCAGGCGCGCAGGCCGTGCTGCAGCGCCAGCCCGCGGTAGTCCGCCCAGAGCGGGTTGCGCTCGATGTCGGTCACGACGATCGCGTGGCCGAAGTGCGCCGCCGTGCCGCAGGAGCCGACGTTCGGGCCGATCTCGAGTCCGTCGATCGCCTCGTTGTAGGCGTCGGGCAGCGAAGGCGCCGCCCCGTGGCGCAGGTGCCTGCCGTCCTCGTCCAGCAGGAGGATGGAGGCGAGGAAGCTGCCCTCGGCGAGCGACTCCGCCGTGCGCACCAGCACCTCCAGGATGTCGCGCAGCGCGGCGCCGTCGTTCGCCAGCTGCAGCGCGCGGTTCTGCCCTTCCAGCAGCAGGCGGTAGCGTTCGGAGGGGCCGATCATGACTGCACCACCTTCTCGCCGCGCGCCTCGGGCAGGTGGCCCAGCGCGTTCAACAGGTCGCGCGTGCGTTCCTGCACGCGTTCCTCGAGCCGGGCGTTCAGCTCGGCGAGCGCGGCGTGCGATGCCTTCTGGTCCTCGATGTCGGTCGTGGTGCACACCCAGCGGACTTCGTCCGCGTCCTCGGAGCAGACGGCGCGGGTGAGGTGCCAGCGCCAGGCGCCGTCGTGGCGGCGGAAGCGGAACTCGCCCTGGAAGTCCTCCCTGCTCGCGACGGCCGCGCGCCACAGGGCCAGCGTGCCGGGCAGGTCCTCCGGATGGATCGGCATGAGCCATCCCTCGTCCAGCAGCTTGCCCGTGCGCAGGCCGGTGTACTCCAGCATGCGCTGGTTGACCCAGTCCACGCTGCCGTCCTGGCGGGCCGTCCACACCGGCGTGGGCAGGGCCTGCGCCAGCGCGCGGAAGCGCGCCTCGCTGCGGCGCATCGTCACTTCGGCGGCGCGGCGCCGGTCGATGTCGATCAGCACGCCGGGGAAGCGGTGAGCGTGCCCTTCGGCGTCGAGCTCCACGTGGCCGTTGGCCTCGATCCAGCGCCAGCCGCCGCCGCTGCGCGGCACGCGGTACTCGGCGCAGTAGGGGCCGCCCTTCTCGATGGCAGCCGTGACGAGCCGGTTCACGCGGTCCACGTCCTCCGGATGGATGGACTGCTTCACCTCCTGCAGGGGCAAGCCCCTCTGCATGGCTTCGGGGTCGAGCGCGAAGCAGCGGGCGAAGCGCTCGTCGGCCGTGAACCGGTCGGCCTTCACGTCCCAGACCCAGGTGCCCAGCACCGTGCCGGTGTTCAGCGCCAGGGCGATGCGCTCCGATGCCTCGCGCAGCCGCGCCTCGCTCTCCGCGAGCTTCTGCGCCGCCAGCACGCGCTGCGTCGTCTCGCTCACGATGCACAGCACGCCGGCCGGACCGCCCTCCTCGTCGCGCACCAGCGAGTAGGAGATGTCGAAGTGGACCGTCTCCATGAAGCCCTGCCGGTCGATGCGGAACGGCCGGTCGGTCGCTGCCACGGTCCGCCCGGTCTCGAGGACCGAGCGCAGCAGCGGCCCGAGGTCGTCCCAAAGTTCAGCCCAGCCTTCGGCCGCGGGGCGGCCGAGCACGTGCGGGTGCTTGCGGCCGATCGTGGGCGCATAGGCGTCGTTGTAGAAGGCCCGCAGCTCGGTACCCCAGAACAGCACGATCTGCGCCTGCGAGGCGAGCATCATGTTGACGACCGTGCGCAGGCTGGCCGGCCACGATTCGATGGGGCCGACATCCGTGGCGGCCCAGGGATGGCGGCGGATGCGCTCCGCCATCTCCCCTCCTTGCCGCAGCCAGCTCGCCGCCGGTCCCTGCCGGGCACATGCATCGTTGTCGTTCATTGCCGCTCCTTGCCACCGCGGCGTCGGGCACCCCAGCCGGTGGCGATTGCGCGTGGCTACGAGCATGCACGGCAAATGCCATGTCCGGCGTCGGCCGCATCGCGGCGCCCTTGTAGGACAAAGCCGATGGCCGAGCGCTGCCGCGGCAGGCGCGCCCCCGCGGCCTCACCCGTGCAGCGCGCGCGAATCCTGCGGGGCCTGCGCCCGGTCTTCCATGCCGTAGTCGCGCAGCACGGAAGCGATGCGCAGGTGGTAGTCGCGGAAGATCGTCTTGCGGCCCGCGGCCTGCGCGGCGCGGTGCGCCTCCAGGTTGCGCCACTTCGCCAGGCACGCCTCGTCGCGCCAGAAGGAAAGCGACAGCAGCTTGTCGGGGTCGGTCAGGCTCTGGAAGCGCTCGATGGAGAGGAAGCCCTCCATCTTCACCAGTTCGTTCTTGAGATCCGCCGCCCAGTTCAGGTAGGCATCGCGGTGCTCGGGATGGGGCCAGACTTCGAAGATCACGCCGACCATGAGGGGTCCTCCTTGGAAAAGATGGGGATGCGGGCATTCGGCAAGGGGCGGTAGCCGCGGACCGGCCCGAAGCGGCGCAACGCGCCGGCGGATTGCAGCGCGCGCAGCGCTGCCGTGGCGATGCCCAGGGCGATCCGCTCGCCGGGGCAGGCGTGGGCGCCATGGCCGAAGGCCAGGCCGCCCTCCTCGTCCACCAGCACCAGCAGCACGCCCTGGCCCGCCGCGATCGGCTGGCCGGCGAGCACGAGGTCCCGCGCGGCGAAGCGGCGCGTGTTGTGGACCGCGGGGTCGCGGCGCGCCACGTCGGTGACCCAGGCCGTGTCGATCGCCTGCTCCGGCGTGCGCTGCAGGGCGGCGATGCAGTTGCCGATCAGCCCCGCCGTCGCGTCCCTGGCCTGCTGCATCAGCGCGATGCGATTGGCCGCCTGCACGCGCGAGAGGCCCTCGGACTCGCCCTGGGCCATGAGGACGACGCAGGCGGCGTCCGCGCGGGCGATCGCGTCCCGGCTCGCGCCCGGCGCGATGCCTTGCACGAAGTCGTGGACACGGGCCACCGTGGCATCGAGCTCCTGCGCCGCGACGCCCAGCAGGCGGGCCATCGCCTGCACGGGGATGGCGGGCAGCAGGGGATCGACATCCATGCGGGAAGCCAGGTCGGTGGCCGCGGCCTCCGCCGCTTCGCGCACCCGCGTCTCTGCCCAGCGTGCGCTCGCCGCGGCCACGCCGGGCTTGTGCCGCGCGTGGAACGCCCCGTCGGTCATGCGCACGAGCTGCCCGAACACTTCATCGGTCACCGTGCCGAGCAAGGCCGCGGGCACGGGCTCCGCCGCCGGGCGCACGTGCAGCTGCGCGTGCAGCAGGGCCTCGCGCACCACCACCGAGCCGCTCGCGACCCACAGGCGCAACGCCTCGTCGAAGAAGAGCGGTTTCGTGCGGCGCAGCCGCGCATACCAGGCATACGGCTGCGGATGGCTGGGCGCGGCCACCACGTCGCGGGGTTCGTCCATGCGGGCCAGTGTGCGGCGCCGCGCCATGTTTGTCGAGCGGGAACAGTTTGGCTACGATCGAAGCATGGAAGCCGAACCCGATCTCGCCCGCATCGCCGCGACCGTCGGCGACCCGCGCCGCATCCAGATGCTCGCCCTGCTGATGGAGGGCCGCGCGCTCACCGCCAAGGAGCTGGCGCTGGGCGCCGGCGTGGAGCCGGCCACGGCGAGCGCGCACCTCAAGCGCCTGCTGGAGGACGGCCTCGTCGAGGCGGCGGCGCAGGGCCGCCACAAGTACTTCCGTTTCGCTTCCGAGCAGGTCGCGCAGATGGTGGAAGGCCTCATGCGCATCGCGCCGCGCAAGCCGGCCAGCACGCGCGTCACCACGCCGCTGCCGCTGCGGCGCGCGCGCTACTGCTACGACCACCTGGCCGGCGCGCTGGGCACCGGCCTGCTGGCGCTGATGCTGCGCAAGGGCTGGCTGCGCGACGACGAGGACGAGCCCAAGCAGCTCGCGCTCACCCCGCGCGGGACCAGGGCGCTCACCGGCCTGGGCATCGACGTCGCCTCGACGCAGGCGCGCCGGCGGCAGTTCGCCTGCCGCTGCCTCGACTGGTCGGAGCGCCGCGACCACCTGGGCGGCGCGCTGGGCGCCGCGCTCGCGCAGGAACTGCAGGCGCGCCGCTGGATCGAGCGGCGCAGGCACAGCCGCGAAGTGCGCATCACGGCCGCGGGCGAACAGGAATTCGCCGCGCTGGGCCTGAAGCTCTAGACGCGCACCGTCTCCAGCAGCTCCGCCAGCACGGCGAGCACCAGCTCCGGCTGCGTGAGCTGCGGGAAGTGGCCGCTCTTCTGCGCGATGACCTGCTCGCCCAGCGGCGACAGCCGCGCCAGCTCCTGCTGGTGCGCGCGCTTGGCGCCCACGGCGCCGGGCGACAGCAGCCAGGACTTGGGCGTGAGGCCGCCGGTCACCACGCGCACCGGCACCGGCGGGAAGGGCCCGGCGAGTTCGACCTCGCGGCCGGTGTCGTCGGCGCATTCCAGTTCGCCGTGCACGTTCTTCTGGAACAGCACCTGCGGCAGCGCGAGCAGCTTGCCGAGCGCGCGCACCAGCTGGTTCTCGTGCTTCTTGAGCATCTCGCCGTCGCCGGGATGCGTGGCCTCGACGAACAGCACGCCGGCCGTCTCCTCGGGGTAGAGCCGCGCGAACAGGTTGGCGAACAGGCCGCCGAGCGAATGGCCCACCAGCACGTAGGGCGCGGGCAATCCCGTGTGGCGCAGCAGCTCGCGCAGCGTGCCCAGCACCACGGCGCCGGTCTGCGGCTCGCGGGGCGGGTCGCTGCCGGCCATGCCGAAGCGGTTCCACGCGAGCACCATGCCGAGCCGCTCGACGGCAGGCCACAGCGGCTGCCACCCTTCCAGGCTCACTCCGGCGCCGCTGAAGAGGATGATCGAATGCGGACCCGCCCCGGAGAGGAGATAGGTCACGCGCCCCGCGGGCGTCTGGCAGGCGCGCAGCGGCGGCAGGGCGCCGATGCGGCCGGGAGCGAACTTCTGCATCGGCCGCAGCGTCCTTTCCCTCAGGCCCCGCCGATGCCGACGATCACCTTGCCCGTGCCCTGGCAGTTCGGGCAGGCCGAGGCGCCGATGCGGCCCGTGCCGCCGCATTGCGGGCAGACGTCCTCGCCGGTGCTGGGCGTGCCCGCGGGGGCTTCGTCGCCCGGGGCCATCGGCGGCTGCGTGCGGTGCACGGCGAGGTCGATGGAAGCGCCCGGGTCTTCCTCGCCCGCGACGGAAGTCGTCAGGTCGATCGGCGCGCCGGGGCGCACGGGGGACCGGGAGTCCGGATGAGGATCGGAGGGCTTGGCGGCCATGGCAAGTCCTTGGGGGATGAGGCCATGGTAGGAGCCGCCTGCAGGGGGTGGCGTAGGACGGGGGCGCGTGGCGCGCCCCTGCCCTTCAGCGGCCTTTCCAGGCCGGCGGACGCTTGTTCACGAACGCCTGCACGCCTTCGCGGAAGTCCTCGCTGCCGTACGTCCGCCGGATCAGGTCTTCCCCGTCCGGCAGGTCGTGGCGCAGCAGGCGGCCGAGGGCTTCCTTGCTCACCTGCTGCGTCACCGGCGCCAGCGACGCGAGCTTCGTGCACAGCTTCTGCGCGGCCGCTTCGATGCCGTCGGCCGGCACGACCTCCAGCACGTAGCCGCAGGCCTGCGCCTCCTCGGCGCCGACCATGTCGGCCAGCAGCAGCAGGCGCTGCACGCGCGGGCGGCCGAAGCTCGCCACCAGCCCGGCCACGTTGGCCATGGACAGGCAGTTGCCCAGCGTGCGCGCGATCGGCACGCCGAACTTGCTGGCCGGCGTGGCGATGCGGAAATCGCAGGTGCTGGCGATGGCGAGGCCGCCGCCGATGCACCAGCCCTGCACCACGGCCACGGTGGGCATGGGCAGGGAAGCCAGCAGTTCCATCGTGGCGTCGATGCGGCGCTCGTACCGGATGCCGTCCTCGCCGCTCTTGAAGTCCTGGAACTGCGCGATGTCGGTGCCGGCGACGAAGGCCTCGCCGCCGGCGCCCTGGAAGCGCACCGCGCGCACCGAGGCGTCGCCGCGCAGCTGCTCGCAGATCGCGCGCAGCCGCTCGTACATCGCCCAGGTCATCGCGTTGCGCGCCTCCGGGCGGTCGAAGGTGACGGAGGCGATGCCCCCGTTCACCTCGAGGTGGACCGCACCTTCGCTCAAGCGTCGACCTTGACGTTCGCTTCCTTGATCACCTTGGCCCACTTGACCTGCTCGGTGTGCATGAACTCCTTGAACTTCTCCACGGAGCCGCCGCCGTCTTCCGCGCCGGAGACTTCCAGCTTGGCCATGACGTCGGGCATCTGCAGGGCCTTGTTCACGTCCTCGTTCATGCGCTTGGCGAGCGCCGGCGACATCTTGCCGGGGCCGACCAGGCCGTACCAGGTCGTCGCCTCGAAGCCGGGGAAGCCGGACTCGGACATCGTCGGCACCGTCGGGTGGCCGGCGGCGCGCTTCTGGCGGGTCTGCGCAATGGCGACGGCCTTGCCGTTCTTCACGTGCGGCGTGGCGGCCGTCATCGTGTCGAAGCTGTACTGCACCTGGCCGCCGATCAGGTCGGTCAGCATCGGGCCGGAACCCTTGTACGGCACGTGGATCGCCTTCACGCCGGCCTGCAGCATGAACATCTCCAGCGCCAGGTGCTGGGCCGAGCCCGGGCCCGCGGAGCCGAAGCTGATCTTGCCGGGGTTGGCCTTGCACAGCGCCACCAGGTCCTTGACGGTCTTGGCCGGCTGCATCTGGCCGCAGATCAGCAGGTTGGGCGTGACGCCCACCAGCGCGATCGGCTGGAAGTCCTTCTCGGCGTCGTAGTGCAGCTTCTGCAGGTTGGGCACGATCGCATGGCTGTTGATGTGCGCCATGTGCAGCACCGTGCCGTCGCCCGGCTGCTTGGCCACGTAGTCGGCGGCGATGGTGCCCGAGGCCCCCGCCTTGTTCTCGACGATCACCTGCGTGTTCCACATGTCGGCCAGCTTCTGGCCGATCACGCGCGCCAGGATGTCGGTGCCGCCGCCGGGCGCGAAGCCGACGACGAGGCGCACGGGCCCGCTGGGCAGCGCCTGCGCGCCCGCCAGCGACGGCAGCGCAAGGGTGGCCGCGGCACCGGTCATGAATGTTCTGCGTTTCATGTTGTCTCTCTCTCCTGAGGTGGTTGGGGGAACAAGGGAATCGTCACGCCGCCTTCTGCAGGGCGACTGGTGCCGGATGCCCGGCGAAATATTCCATGGCGGCCGCGACGCCGGAACCGGCGAGCTTCACGCCCGAGAGCTTGAACGCCATCTCGCAACCGGACAGCGCCGCCATCAGCGTGAGGTCGTTGCAGTCGCCGAGGTGGCCGATGCGGAACATGCGGCCCTTGATCTTGCCCAGGCCGGTGCCCAGCGACAGGTCGAAGCGCTCGTAGGCGACGCGGCGCACGGCGTCGGCGTCCACGCCTTCGGGCATCACCACGCCGGTGAGCACGGGCGACTGGCTCGCCGCTTCGGTGACCTGCGTTTCCAGGCCCCAGGCCTTCACGGCGCCGCGCACGCCCTCGGCCCAGCGGCGGTGGCGCGCGAAGACGCCTTCCAGGCCGCCCGAAGCGGGATCCAGCAGCATGTCGCAGGCTTCGGCCAGGCCGTACAGCAGGTTGGTGTTGGGCGTGTAGGGCCAATAGCCCGTCTTGTTCATCTCGACGATCTCGTCCCAGGCCCAGAAGGACTTGGGCATCTTCGCCGCCTTGCTCGCTTCCAGCGCCTTCGGCGACAGCGCGTTGAAGCTGATGCCGGGGGGCATCATCAGGCCCTTCTGCGAGCCGCTGACGGTGACGTCCACGCCCCACTCGTCGTGCTTGTATTCGGCCGAGGCCAGGCCGGAGATGCTGTCCACGAGCAGCAGCGCGGGGTGCTTCGCGGCGTCGATCGCGCGGCGCACGGCCAGGATGTTGCTGGTGGCGCCGGTGGAGGTCTCGTTGTGGACCACGCACACGGCCTTGATGCTGTGCTCCTTGTCGGCCTTCAGGCGCTCCTCGATCAGGTGCGCCTGCACGCCGCGGCGCCAGCCTTCGGTGCCGGGCAGGCCCAGGAACTCCGTCTTCAGGCCCATGCGGGTGGCCATCTTGTTCCACAGCGTGGCGAAGTGGCCGGTCTCGTACATCAGCACGTGGTCGCCGGGGCTCATGGTGTTGGCGAGCGCGGCTTCCCAGGCGCCGGTGCCCGAGGCGGGGTAGATCGCCACCGGGTGCTTCGTCTGGAAGACCTGCTGGATTCCCTTCAGCACCCGCAGCCCCAGGACGCCGAACTCGGGGCCGCGGTGGTCGATGGTCGGGTAGCTCATCGCCCGCAGGATGCGATCCGGCACGGGCGACGGACCGGGGATCTGCAGGAAGTGGCGGCCGGTGGGATGGAAATCGAGCGTGACCATAAGGCTAGGTGTGTTCCGGAGGGTTGCTAGGAGGCCCTCATTTTTTGCATACAAAATTCAATTGTCAACACCACCCAACCCGAAGTCTCCCGTTTGCACGGGTTAAGGATTGCATACAAAATAGCGCCCCATGACCGCGGAAGTGATCTCCATCCCGCGCGCCTCCCTGCACGAGCAGGCGGCGCAGCGCCTGCGCCAGATGCTGGTGGAAGGGCGCATCGCCCCGGGCGCCAAGCTCAACGAACGCGAGCTGTCCGAACTGCTGCATGTTTCTCGTACCCCCCTGCGCGAAGCCATCAAGATGCTCGCCGCCGAGGGGCTAGTGGAACTGCTGCCCAACCGCGGCGCGATAGCAGTTTCCCTGAGCGAAGCCGATATCCTGAATACTTTCGAAGTCATGGCCGGGCTGGAGGGCTTGGCCGGCGAACTGGCCGCCCAGCGCATCACGCCGCAGGAGCTGGCCGAGATCCAGGCGATGCAGTTCGAGATGATGGCCGCCTACACCCGGCGCGACCTCTCCGGCTACTACACGCTCAACGCCCGCATCCACGAGGCGATCAGCGCCGCCGCCAAGAACCCGGTGCTCGCCACCGTCTACCAGCAGGTGAACGCCCGCCTGCAGGCCCTGCGCTTCCGCTCCAACCAGGACGGCGAGAAATGGAAGCGCGCCGTGAAGGAACACGAGAAGATGATCGAAGCCCTGGCCGCCCACGACGGCGCCGCCATGCGCGAAGTGCTGGTGACCCACCTGCGCAACAAGCGCGACGTGGTGCTGGAGCAGCTGCGCGCGGCGCAGAAGGGGAACGCGGCATGAACGCCCCCCTGCCCCTGGAAGTCACGCGCGAGGCCGCGGGCGCCGCGTACGACAAGGTCTCCCGCGCCAGCAACGAAGTCGCCGGCCGGCTCGCGCAGCGCCTCGCGTCCGAGACGCAGGGCGAGGTGCTGTTCTCGCCGGCGGACCGCGGCCGCTACGCCACCGACGCCTCCATCTACCAGGTGATGCCGGTCGGGGTGTTCGTGCCGAACTCGGCCGAGGACGCGCGCATGGCGCTGGACATCTGCCGCGACCTGAAGGTGCCCATCGTCCCGCGCGGCGGCGGCACCAGCCAGTGCGGGCAGACCGTGGGCGCGGGCCTCGTGATCGACTTCTCCAAGCACGTGCGCAACGTGCTGGAGGTCGACGCCGCCAACCGCACGGCGACCGTCGAACCCGGCATCGTGCTGGACCACCTGAACGCGCACCTGAAGAAGACGGGCCTCTGGTACCCGGTGGACGTCTCCACGGCGGCGCAGGCCACGCTGGGCGGCATGGCCGGCAACAACTCCTGCGGCAGCCGCAGCATCGCCTACGGCAACATGGTGCACAACGTGCTGGGCGCGCAGGCCTGGACCTCCGACGGCGCCCTGCACGATTTCGGCCGCTTCGACGAAGCGGCGGGTGCCGCTCGCGCCTTGGGCGAACGCGTGCGCGACCTCGCGCTGGCCCTGCGGCCCGAGATCGAGGCGCACTGGCCCAAGGTGCTGCGCCGCGTGGCCGGCTACAACCTGGACGTCTTCCACAACCAGAACGAGCGGCCCTACACGGCCGACGGCAGCGTCAACCTCGCGCACCTGCTGGTCGGCAGCGAAGGCACGCTGGCGCTCACCCGCAGCCTGAAGCTGCGCCTGTCGGAGCTGCCGCGCGCCAAGGTGCTGGGCGTGGTGAACTTCACCAGCTTCTACCAGGCGATGGACTCGGCGCAGCACATCGTGAAGCTGGGCACGGACGGCACGCTCACGGCGGTGGAACTGGTCGACCGCACGATGATCGAGCTGTCGCTGCAGAACCCCGCCTTCGCGCCGACGGTGCGCGCGGCCCTGATCGGCGAGCCCGAGGCGCTGCTGCTGGTCGAATTCGCCGGCGCCGACCGCGCCGCGCTCACGCGCAAGCTCGCGGAGCTCGAGCAGCTGATGGGCGACCTGGGCCTGCCCGGCTCGGTGGTGCTGATGCCCGAGGAAGCGCCGCAGAAGGCGCTGTGGGAAGTGCGCAAGGCCGGCCTCAACATCATGATGAGCCTCAAGGGCGACGGCAAGCCGGTCTCCTTCATCGAGGACTGCGCCGTGCCGCTGCAGCACCTGGCCGAGTACACGGACGCGCTCACGCAGGTCTTCCGCAAGCACGGCACCAAGGGCACCTGGTACGCGCACGCCTCGGTCGGCACGCTGCACGTGCGGCCGATCCTGGACATGCGCCGCAACGGCGCGGCGGGGATGCGCGCGATCGCCGAGGAAGCCTCGGCGCTGGTGCGCAAGTACAAGGGCGCCTACAGCGGCGAGCACGGCGACGGCCTGTGCCGCGGCGAGTGGATCCGCTGGCAGTTCGGCCCGCGGATCGATGACGCCTTCCGGGAGATCAAGGGCCTGTTCGATCCGCTGGGCCTGCTGTCGCCGCAGCGCATCGTCGATCCGCCGCGCATGGACGACACGCGGCTGATGCGCTTCCCGCCTTCCTACAAGGTGATCCCGCTGCAGACCGCGCTGGACTGGAGCGCCTGGGACGTGCAGAACGACCCCGCCACCGAGCGCACCACGGCGCCCGGCACGGGCGGCGATCCCGCCCAGGGTTTCGCCAAGGCGGTGGAGATGTGCAACAACAACGGGCACTGCCGCAAGTTCGACGCCGGCACCATGTGCCCGAGCTACCGCGTCACGCGCGACGAGCAGCACCTCACGCGCGGGCGCGCCAACACGCTGCGCCTGGCCGTCAGCGGCCAGCTCGGCCCGGACGGGCTCGCGAGCGATGCGGTTCGCGAGGCGCTGGACCTGTGCGTCAGCTGCAAGGGCTGCAAGCGCGACTGCCCCACGGGCGTGGACATGGCGCGCATGAAGATCGAGTTCAGGCATGCCGACGGGAAGAAGAACGGCTGGTCGCTGAAGGACCGGCTCATCGCCCGCCTGCCGGACTACGCCGCGACGGCCAGCCGCTTCGCGCCGCTGCTGAACCTGCGAAATCGCATCCCGCTGCTCGCCACGCTCGGCGAAAAGCTCCTGGGCTTCTCGGCGAAACGCAGCCTGCCGCAATGGCAGTCGCGCCATTTCTTCAACAGCGGCGTGCGCGGCGCGACGCGCGAGGAGTTGCTCGCGTCCGCGAAGCCGGTCGTGCTGTTCGTCGACACCTTCAACGGCTTCTTCGAATCGGCCAACGCGCAGGCGGCCTTCGAGGTGCTGCAGGCCGCCGGCTACACGGTGCACGTCGCCGCGAAGCAGCACGCCGGCGGCGGGCACCTGTGCTGCGGCCGCACCTATCTCGCCACCGGCATGGTGGACGAGGCGAAGGCGAAGGCCGCCGAACTGCTGGACGCCCTGCATCCGCTCGCCGAACGCGGCATCGCGATCGTGGGCCTGGAGCCTTCGTGCCTGCTTTCCATGCGCGACGAGATGACGGCCATGGGCTTCGGCGCGCGGGCGCAGGCGGTGGCGAGGCAATCGCTGCTGCTGGAGGAGTTCCTGGCCCGCGAAGCCGCCGCCGGCCGGCTGGAAGCGCTGCGCGCGCGGCTGAAGCCGCTCGGCAAGCCCGTGCTGGTGCACGGCCACTGCCACCAGAAGGCCTTCGGCGCGGTGTCGCCGGTGCTGGAGGTGCTGAAGCTGGTGCCGGGCGTGCAGCCGCAGCTGGTCGAATCCAGCTGCTGCGGCATGGCCGGCAGCTTCGGCTACGAGGCGAAGCACCACGCCGTCTCCATGCAGATGGCCGAACTGAGCCTGCTGCCGGCCGTGCGCTCCGCGCCGGACGCGATCGTCGTGGCCGACGGCACCAGCTGCCGCCACCAGATCCACGACGGCGCGCAGCGCGAGGCGATCCACGCGGCGGTGCTGCTGCGCATGTCATTGCGGGGCTGAGCGGAGGGCACAATCAGCCCGTGACCACCGCCCGCCCGCTCCGCTTCCGCCTCTTCCTGCTGGCGGCGAGCGGGTTGCTGCCGCTGGCGATCGTGGCGGCGGCGGTGCTGGCCTACCTGGGCAACGAGCGCCAGCGCGATGCCCAGGGGACGGCGCTCGCCGTCTCGCGCGCGCTGGCGACGGCCGTCGATGCGGAGCTGCGCGCCACCATCGGCGTGCTGCAAAGCCTGGCGCTGTCCGACGAACTCGAGCCGAGCCGGCTCCCCGCTTTCCAGGACCTGGCGCAGCGCATCGCCGACGCGCAAGGCTGGCGTTCGGTGGTGCTGGCGGACGGCCAGGGCCACGTCCTGCTGAGCTCCGCCGTGCGGCACGAAAGCGTCAGCCCCGCGCCGGTGGACCAGGAAAGCATGGCGCGCATCCTGGACACGCACCAGCCCGTCGTCGGCCGCGTCGCCGTCGGACGGCGCAACGTCGGCCCGGCCTTCGCGGTGCGCGTGCCGGTGCTGGAAGGCGGCGCGCTCGCCTACGTGGTGTCGGCGGTGATCCCCACACAGCACATGCAGGCCGTGCTGCTGCGGCAGAACGTGCCCGCCACCTCGGTCGTGGCCATCTTCGACCAGACGCTCACGCGCGTGGCGCGGACCCGCTCGAACCCGCAGCAGGGCCCTTCCCCCTCGCTGCGCGCGCTGCTGCAGGGAAGCACCCTCGAAGGCACGGGCATCACCATGACGCTGGAAGGACAGCGCACCCACACCGGCTTCACCCGCCTGCCGGCCTGGGGCTGGGTGGTCGTCACCGGCATTTCCGCGGAGGACACGGGCCACGGCCTGGTCGGCGTGCTCGGCGCGGTGGGCATGGGCCTGCTCGCTTCGCTGGCGCTGGCGGCCTTCCTCGCCTGGTATTTCACGCGCTCGGTCACCGAACCGATCGACGCGCTCAAGGCCGCCGCCGGCGCGCTGGGGCGCGGCGAGCCGGTGCACTTGGGGCCGCTGGGCATCGCCGAGCTGCGGGAAGTGGGCCACGCCCTGGAAGTGGCCTCGGCCGATCGCGATCGCGCCGCGCGCGAGCGCCAGGCGGCCGAGACGGAACGCGAGGAACTGCTGCAGCGCGCGACCGACGCCTTGCGCCAGGCCGAGGAAGCCGGCCGCAGCAAGGACGAATTCCTGGCGATGCTGGGGCACGAACTGCGCAACCCGCTCGCGCCCATGGCGACCGCGCTGCACCTGATGGGACGCAAGGGGGACGCGGCCACGCGCGCCGAGCGCGAGGTGATGGAGCGCCAGGTCGCGCACATGAAGCGCCTGGTGGACGACCTGCTGGACGTCTCGCGCATCACCGGCAAGCGGCTGGAGATGCGGATGCAGCCGCTGCGCCTGGCCGAACTGGTGCGGCATGCCGCGCAGGTGGTGCAGCCGGTGCTGGGCCTGCGCCGCTTCACGCTGGAGATCGCGCCCGACGCCGAGACGCTTTGGGTGTCCGGCGACGAGGTTCGGCTCGGCCAGGTGCTGCACAACCTGCTGGGCAACGCGATCAAGTTCACCGCTCCCGAGGGGCGCATCGCGCTGCGGCTGCGCCGCGCCGGGGACCAGGCTGAAATCGAGGTACAGGACGACGGCGTCGGCATGCCGGCGAACGTGCTGGCGCACGTGTTCGACCTCTTCTACCAGGCGCCGCAGGGCGCCGACCGCTCGCGCGGCGGGCTGGGCCTCGGGCTGCCCATCGTGCGCAGCCTGGTCGAGATGCACCACGGCACGGTGCGGGCGCAGAGCGCCGGCGAGGCGCAGGGCAGCACGCTGACGGTGAGCCTGCCCACCATCCTGCCGCCCGTGGACGCCGCGCCCTCGCGCGATGCCACCGCCGCATCCGGCCGCGGGCGCGTGCTGCTGGTGGACGACAACCAGGACGCCGCCGACACGGCCGCCGCCCTGCTGGAACTCGCGGGCTACGAAGTGCGCATCGCCTACGATCCGGGGGTGGCGCTGGCGCTGCTGGAGGAATTCGCGCCGCAGGTCGCGGTGCTGGACATCGGGCTGCCGGGCATGAGCGGCTACGAGCTGGCCGCGCGCCTGCGCGGGCACCCCAACGGCAGCCGCTGCCAGCTGATCGCCCTCACCGGCTACGGCACGGCGGCCGACGCGGCGCAGGCGCTGGAAGCCGGCTTCCGCCAGCACCTGGTGAAGCCCGCGACGCCCGACACCCTGCTGGACGCCGTGGCGGACGCCCTGCACGAAGAACAAGGAAACGCATGACACGACCCCTCCTCCTCGGCTGCATCGCCGACGACTTCACCGGCGCGACGGACCTCGCCAACAACCTGGTGCGCGCCGGCATGCAGGTGGTGCAGGCCATCGGCGTGCCGCGGCGACCCGTGGGCGACGCGGACGCGGTGGTGGTGGCGCTCAAGTCGCGCACCATCCCCGCCGCCGACGCCGTGGCGCAATCGCTCGCCGCCCTGGAATGGCTGCGCGCCCAGGGCTGCCGCCAGTTCTACTTCAAGGTCTGCTCCACCTTCGACTCCACGCCGGCCGGCAACATCGGGCCGGTCGCGGAAGCGCTGCTGGACGCGCTCGGCGCGGACTTCTGCTGCGTGACGCCGGCCTTCCCGGAGAACGCGCGCACCGTGTACCAGGGCTACCTGTTCGTGGGCGACGTGCTCCTGAGCGAATCGGGCATGCGCCAGCACCCGCTGACGCCCATGACCGACGCGAACCTCGTGCGCGTGCTGCAGGCGCAGTCGCGCGGCAAGGTGGGATTGATCCCGCACGCCGTGGTGCGCGGCGGGAGCGAAGCGATCCGCGCGCGCATCGCGCATCTGCGCGCGCAGGGCGTGCGCCTGGCCATCGTCGACGCGGTCGCCGACGCGGACCTGCTGGAACTCGGGCGCGCGATCGCCGACGCGCCGCTGGTGGTGGCCGGATCGGGCGTGGCCATCGGCCTGCCGCCCAACCACGGGCTGAAGCCTTCCGCGGCCGCGGCGGCGCTGCCTGCGGCGAGCGGCAGGCAGGCGATCGTCTCCGGCAGTTGCTCGCAGGCGACGCAGCAGCAGGTGGCGGATTTCCGCGCGGCCGGCGGCGCCGCCCACGCGATCGATCCGCTGCAGCTCGCGCGCGAGCGCGACGCGGTGGTCGATGCCGCGCTCGCCTGGGCGCAGCCTCGCCTGGACGCGGGCCCGGTGCTGGTCCATTCCACCGCCACCCCCGAGGACGTGCGCGCCGTGCAGCAGCAGCTGGGTGTGCACGACGCCGGCGCGCTGGTGGAGCAGGCGCTGGCCGCCGTCGCGAAGGGCCTCGTCGCGCAGGGCGTGCGCCAGCTGGTGGTGGCCGGCGGAGAAACCTCCGGCGCCGTCGTGCAGGCGCTCGGCGTGGAGCAGATGCGCATCGGCGCGCAGATCGACCCCGGCGTGCCCTGGTGCCATGCGAGCACGCAGGCCTGCGGCGGCGCCGGGCTGCACCTGGCGCTGAAGTCGGGGAATTTCGGCAGCGTGGACTTCTTCCGCAAGGCCTTCGGGAGGCTGGCATGACGAGCTGGGGTTCGCCTGCGGCTCACCGCCAGCCTACGGAAGAAGCACGGGCACGGGCAGAGATCTGCCGCGTCGGCAAGAGCCTGTTCGACCGCGGCTACGTGCACGCGACCGCCGGCAACATCAGCGTGCGGCTGGACGACGGCTTCCTGATCACGCCGACGGACGCATGCCTGGGCTTCCTCGATCCCGAGGCGCTGGCCAAGGTGGACGGCGCGGGCAGGCAGGTCGGCGGCGCGCCGGCCAGCAAGACCTTGGTGCTGCACCGGCGCATCTACGAGGCGCACGCGCCGGCGGCTGCGCCGCGCTGCATCATCCACACGCACAGCACCCACTGCGTGGCCCTCACGCTGGGCGAGGCGCAGGGCGAGCTGCTGCCGCCGATCACGCCCTACTTCGTGATGAAGGTGGGCCACGTGCCCGTCGTGCCCTACCACCGGCCGGGCGCGCCCGAGGTCGGCGGGAAGGTCGCGGACCTGATCGCGCGTTATGCCGCGGCCGGCACGCCGCTGCGCGCGGTCATGCTCAGCCGGCTGGGGCCCAACGTCTGGCACGACTCGCCGGCGCAGGCCATGGCCGTGCTGGAGGAGCTGGAGGAGACGGCGCGGCTGTGGCAGCTGTCCGATCCGAAGCCCGCCGCCCTCGCCCCCGCCGCGCTGGAAGAACTGCACACCGCCTTCGGCGCCCGCTGGTAGCCCCCGGGTAGACCCGCATGCCGCCGCAACGGCGGCCTTGCAGAATCGCGCGGCACCCCAGACAGGAGGCGGACGCGATGGCGGAAGTGAAGTGGACGGGAGGCGAGGAACACTGGACGCGCAAGGGCGACGTCCGCCTGTTCCTCTGGCACAAGAGGGCCGCCGCCGGCGTCCCGCCCGCGGGAACCATCCTGTTCGTGCACGGGTCCTCGATGGCCTCGCAGCCGACCTTCGACCTGCACGTGCCGGGCCGGCCGTTCTCGTCGGCGATGGACTGGTTCGCGGCCAGGGGCTTCGACTGCTGGACGATGGACAACGAGGGCTACGGCCGCTCGGACAAGCATCGCGACATCAACTCCGACATCAGCACCGGCGCCGACGACCTGGCCGCCGGCAGCGCCTACATCCAGCAGCAGACGGGCGCCGGCAAGCTGATGCTGTACGGCATCTCCTCCGGCGCGCTGAAGGCCGCGCTGTTCGCGCAGCGCTATCCCGAGCGCGTGGCCAAGCTGGCGCTGGACGCGTTCGTGTGGACCGGCGAAGGCAGCCCCACGCTGGAGCAGCGGCGCAAGAAGCTGGCGGAGTTCCAGGCGAAGAACCGCCGCCCCATCGACCGCGCCTTCGTCCACAGCATCTTCAACCGCGACCACCCGGGCACGGCGGACGAGGCGACCATCGAGGCCTTCGCCGACGCGATCCTGACGCTCGACTCGTCCATGCCCACGGGCACCTACGTGGACATGTGCTCGAAGCTGCCGCTGGTGGACCCGGCGCTCGTGCGCGCGCCGACGCTCGTCATGCGCGGCGAATACGACGGCATCGCCAGCCTGGAGGACCTGCTCGCGTTCTTCCGGCGCATCCCGCACATGAACAAGCAGTTCAGCGTGATGGAAGGCATCTCGCACGCGAGCTTCCAGCAGAAGAACTACATGATGGTCTACGCGATCCTCCATGCGTTCTTCACCTTGCCCGACCCGGTCTACAGGGGGTGATCCCATGCGCCAGCCCGTCCCGTCCATCGTCCTGGGTTTCCTGCTGGCGGTGGCCGGCACGGCAGGCGCGGCCGACAATGCGCCGTACCCGTCGCGGCCCGTGAAGCTGGTGGTGCCGTTCGCGCCCGGCGGCTTCACCGACGTGACGGCGCGCATCCTCGGGCAGAAGCTGTCGGAGGCGATGGGGCAGCAGTTCGTGATCGAGAACAAGCCGGGCGCGGGCTCGACGATCGGCAGCGACATCGTCGCCAAGGCGCCGCCCGACGGCTACACGCTGCTGATGGTGTCCACCACGCACGTGATCAGCCCGTGGATCTACAAGCACCTGCCCTACGACCCCATCAAGAGCTTCACCGTGGTCGGCAAGCTGGTGGACTCGCCCTACGTGCTGCTCGTGCACCCCAAGGTGCAGGCGAAGAACGTGCAGGAGTTCATCGCGCTGGCGAAGGCGCATCCCGAGTCGATCCACTATGCGTCCTCGGGCAACGGCAGCTCGCAGCACCTCATGGGCGGCCTGTTCGCCGCGATGACGGGCGCGCCGCTCAAGCATGTGCCCTACAAGGGCAGCTCGGGGGCCGCGACGGACCTGGTGGCCGGCGTCGTCGAGAGCAGCTTCGCGGGCATGCCCAACGCGCTGGCGCAGGTGCCGCAGGGTCGGCTGAAGGCGCTGGCGGTGACGACCGCGCGGCGCGCGCCGCAACTGCCGGACGTGCCGACGATGCAGGAAGCGGGCGTGCCGGGCTACGACGCGTCGGTGTGGCTGGCGCTGCTGGCGCCGGCGGGAACGCCGCCGGAAATCGTGCGGCGCTTGAATGCCGAGATCGCGAAGCTCATGGCGCAGCCGGACACGCGCAAGACCTTGCTCGACGCGGGCGTGGAGCCGACGCCTTCGACGCCCGAGGAGATGAGCGCCTACATGGCGCAGGAAATGGCGCGGTGGGGCAAGGTGGTGAAGGACGCGGGGATCAGGATCGAATAGCCACCTCCACCACCCTCACCCCGGCCCTCTCCCGCCAGCGGGAGAGGGAGAACACCGGCTCCCTCTCCCCTCTGGGGAGAGGGTTGGGGTGAGGGGCAAGCCCTCAACCCCTACCCCTCTCCTGCGCCAGCCGCCCCATGGCGGCCCAGTCCTCCTCGCCCTGGCCGCTCTCGCAGAGTTCGTCGAGCAGCTGCTGCGCGAGGGGCGCGGCTTGCAGCTGCGCGCCTCCGGCCGCCGCCGTCCGCAGCGCGATCCGCAGGTCCTTGCGCATCAGGCGCGCGCGGAAACCCGGTACGTAATCGCCCTCGATGATGCGCTGCCCGTGCCGCTCCAGCACGAGGCTGCGCGCCGTCCCACCCAGCAGCACCTCCCGCATCACCCGCGGATCCACGCCTTGCGAACGGGCCAGCGCGATCGCGTCGGCGACGCCCAGCAGCGCGCCCGCGATGGCCACCTGGTTGCAGGCCTTCACCGTCTGGCCGGCGCCGGTGGCGCCCACGTGGGTGATGGTCTTGCAGAAGGCCTGCATGGCCTCTCGGCAGGCGGCCAGCGCCTCGGCGGGGCCGCCGACCATGCAGGCGAGCGTGCCGCTTTCGGCGCCCTGCTGGCCGCCGCTGATGGGCGCGTCGAGGAAGTCCACGCCACGCGGCGCCAGCCGCTGCGCGAACGCGCGCGCCGAATCCGCCGCGATGGTGCTCGTGTCCACCACGCAGCTGCCGGCCGCGAGGGACTGCGCCAGCCCCTGCGGGCCGAACAGCACGTCCTCCACCGCCGCATCATCGGAGAGACACAGGAACACGAGCCTGCAAGCCCGCCCGAGCTCCGCCGGCGTCGCCGCGCGCTGCGCCCCCGCCTGCACGAGCGGCCGCGCCGCGTCGTCGCGCCGCGCGAAGACCTGCAGCTTCCAGCCCGCGCGCACCAGGCATTGCGCCATGCCGTGCCCCATCACGCCCAGGCCGATGAAGCCCACCGTGTCGTCCTTGCCGAATGCCTTGGCCATGGTCCTCCAGGATCGCGCCGGATGCGCCCGATAATTATCGGCTGATGCAGTACGAATCCTCCCTGCCCGCGGCGCCCGCCGCCGCCCCCGCCCCCGCCGCGGCCCTGCCCGCGCGCCTGGGCCACATCCTGTGCCTCGACGACTTCGAGCGCGCGGCGCGCAGGCACCTGCCCGGCCCCGTGTTCGCCTACATCTCCGGCGCGGTCGAACGCAACCAGTCGCTGCGCGCCAACGCGCGCTCCTTCGAGAACTACGAGTTCGTCACGCGCGTGCTGGTGGACATGTCGCGGCGGACCACGGCCACCACGCTGCTCGGCAAGCGCTACTCCGCGCCCTTCGGGCTGGCGCCCATGGGCATCTGCGCGCTGTCCGCCTACCGCGGCGACCTGGTGCTCACGCAGGCGGCCGCCGCGGAGAACGTGCCCATGATCATGAGCGGCTCCTCGCTGATCCGGCTGGAGGAGATCGTGGCAGCGAATCCCGACGCCTGGTTCCAGGCCTACCTGCCCGGCGCCGAGACCGAGATGGTGGCCTTGATCGAACGCGTGAAGGCCGCGGGCTACCGCACGCTGGTGGTGACGGTGGACGCCTCGATCGCTTCCAACCGCGAGAACAACATCCGCGCCGGCTTCTCCACGCCGCTGCGCCCGAGCATGCGCCTCGCCTGGGAGGGCATCACGCACCCGCGCTGGCTGTTCGGGACCTTCCTGAAGACGATCGCGCGGCACGGCATGCCGCACTTCGAGAACAACTACGCGCGGCGCGGCGCGCCCATCCTCTCGCCCAGCGTGCTGCGCGACTTCTCCGACCGCGGGCACCTGAACTGGGAGCACCTGCGCATGATCCGGCGGATGTGGCCGGGGCAGCTCGTGGTGAAGGGCATCCTCGACGTGCGGGACGCGCGCCTGGCGGTCGACTGCGGCGCCGACGGCATCATCGTCTCCAACCACGGCGGCCGGCAGCTCGATGGCACGGTGCCGCCGCTGCGCGTGTTGCCCGGCATCGTGGCGGCCTGCCCCGAGGTTCCCGTCATGGTGGACAGCGGCTTCCGCCGCGGCACCGACGTGCTGAAGGCGCTCGCGCTCGGCGCGAAGTTCGTCTTCATCGGCCGCCCCTTCAACTACGCGGCCTCGGTCGCCGGCGAAGCCGGCGTGCGCCGGGGCATCGCCCTGCTGCGCGAGGAGGTTTCGCGCGACATGGCGATGCTGGGCGTCAACACGCTCGGCGAGCTCGATGCGAGCCATCTCCTTCCCACCTCATCCGCCCACTGACATGCCGCCACCAAAACGCGTCGTCCGCTCGGACTACTGGATCGACCCCGTCTTCGAAGCCCGGCTCGCACGGGAGCGCGACGTGTCGCTGGCCGTGTTCGCCGCGCGCGGCGCGCCGGCCGCGGCGTGGGACCTGCTGGCGGCGGCGCACGTGTACCAGATCTCCGCCGCCAAGGACGACCTGCCGCGCGAATGGTTCGCGACGGCCGGCCTGCTGGAGCGCTGCCCCCGGCTGCTGTGCGTGTCCTCCAGCGGCGCCGGCTACGACACCGTCGACGTGGCCGCCTGCACCGCCGCCGGCATCGCGGTGGTGAACCAGGCCGGCGGCAACGCCGATTCGGTGGCCGAGCACGCGCTGGCCATGATGCTGGCCCTGTCGCGCCGCATGATCGAGTGCGACCGCCGCATGCGCCGCGAGACCGGCTTCACGCGCGAGCAGATCATGGGCCACGAGATCCGCGGCAAGACGCTGGGCATCGTCGGCATCGGCAACGTCGGCACGCGGGTGGCGGCGCTCGCCCGCGCCTTCGGGTTGGAGGTGATCGCCTGCGATCCCCTGCTGGCGCCGGAAGAGATCGCGCGCCGGGGCGCCCGCGCGGTCACCCTGGACGATCTGCTGGCGCAGGCCGACATCGTCTCGCTGCACTGCCCGCGCGACGCCGGCACGCTGGGCATGATCGACGCGCAGGCCTTCGCGCGCATGAAGAAGGGTGCGCTTTTCATCACCACGGCGCGCGGCGGCGTGCACGACGAGCAGGCGCTCGTGGCCGCGCTGCGTTCCGGCCACCTCGCCGGCGCCGGCGTGGACGTGTGGGACCGCGAACCGCCGCCGCTGGACCACCCGCTGCTGGCCATGGACAACGTGTTCGCCAGCTTCCACATCGCCGGCGTCACGCACGAGGCGCGCCGCAACGTCGCGCAGATGGCGGCGGACCAAGTCGCTCTGCTGCTGTCGGGCGGGCGGCCGCCGCGGCTGGTCAATCCCGAAGTGTGGCCGGCGTACGAAGCCCGGTTCGCGCGCGTCTTCTCATCGAAGTGAGCCGATCGCCCCGCCCACCTGCTCCAGCCGGCGCCGTGCTTCCTCCGCATCCACGCCCAGCCGCTGCATCGCGATCGCGGTCTTCACGTGGCCGCCAGCCGCTTCCAGCAGCCGCACCGCTTCCTCCCGCGGCACGCCCAGCGTGTCCATCAGGATGCGTTCGCCGCGGTCCTGCAGCTTCTGGCAGGTGACCTGCAGGTCCACCATCAGGTTGCCGTAGACCTTGCCGGTCTGCACCATCGCGGCGGTGCTGATCATGTTGAGCACCATCTTGGTCGCGGTGCCGGCCTTCATGCGCGTGGAGCCGGTGATGACCTCAGGGCCCACCAGCGGCGCGATCACCACGTCGTGCGCCTGCAGCAGTTCCTCCGACGGCCAGGTGCACAGCAGGAACCCGGTGCGGGCGCCGCGCTCGCGCGCGCGCTTCAGCGCGCCGTGCACGAAGGGCGTGGTGCCCGAGGCGGCGATGCCCAGCACGAAGTCGTTCGGGCCGACGCCGCGCTCGTCCATCGCCGCCGCGCCGTCTTCCGGATGGTCCTCGGCGCCTTCCTGCGCGCGCAGCAGCGCCTCGTGGCCGCCGGCGATCACGCCCTGCACGATGTCGGGGTCGGTGCGGTAGGTCGGCGGCATCTCGGACGCGTCGAGCACGCCCAGGCGGCCGGAGGTGCCGGCGCCCACGTAGATGAGACGGCCGCCCTGGCGCAGGCATTCCACCACCAGTTCGATCGCGCGCGCGATGCGCAGGCGCTCGTCGCTCACGGCGGCGGCGACCAGGCGGTCCTCCGCGTTGATGAGGTCCACGATCTCCAGCGCCGACATGCGGTCCACCCGCATGCTGCGCGGGTTGCGCTGCTCCGTCAGCCGCGTGTCGAGCGGCTTGGGCGTGGGGGTGGGCGGCTTGCGCGCGTCCATGGCTCCGGGATCTCGCTCCAGCTTCACTTCAGGCATGTGGATGTCCCATGGTAGAGGCGATCCCATGCTCGCGCCGCCGCGGGGCCATCCCTGTAGGAAGGCCGTGGAATCGTTTGTGGTATCCAGGCCGAAGAGCCAGCCTAGGTCACCCGGAAGTTCAGGAACTGCCAGGGATCGTCCGGATCGGCCGGCTCGGGGAACAGCCGGCTGCGGTCCTGCAGGGGCGTCCAGTCGCTCCATACGCCCACCAGTTCGCCCAGGTACGGCGCGGCCGCGTCCATCACGACGCGGTAGTCGATCTCGTCCGGCTCGACGATGCCGCGCTCCGGATGCCGCAAGGCCCAGGTCATCGCGCCGAGGATGCCCGCCACCACCTGCAGCGAGGTCGCGTTGTTGTACGGCGCGAGCGCGCGCGCCTGCGCGATGTCGAGGCGCGATCCGTACCAGTAGGCGCCGCGCGGATGGCCCATCACCAGCACGCCCAGCTCGTCGCGCCCTTCGGTGATCTCGTCGCGGATGATCCTGTGCCGCGGCTGCAGCGCCCAGTTGCGTCCCGCCAGCTCGTGCAGCGAGGCCACGGCGTCGTCGCAGGGATGGTAGGCATAGTGCACGGTCGGCCGGTACACGGCCTGCCGGCCTTCCCGCACCGTCAGGTAGTCGGCCAGCGAGATCGCTTCCGCATGGGTGACCAGGAAGCCGTGGTAGGGCCCTTCCAGCGGCGTCCAGCTGCGCACGCGGGTGGCGAAGCCGGGGCGGTCCAGCAGGATCGCGGCATCGCTGCCGTAGCCGTGGCGCAGGCCGTCGGCCGGCCAGTGCCACTCGTGCGTTCCCCATCCGAGTTCCGCCGGCTGCAGGCCCTCGGCCACGAAGGCCTCGACCGACCAGGTGTTGACGAATTCGCCGCGCTGCCGCCGGCGGGCGGGCACCTGCGTGTCGCGCTCGGCGACGTGCACCACCTTCACCTGCAGGTCGCGCGCGAGCGCCGCCCAGTCCGCACGGGTCGCGGGCTCCTGCACGGGCAGGCGCAGGTCGGAAGCCATCCGCAGCAGCGCCACCTTCAGCAGCGAGTTGACGAGCCCCGGGTTGGCGCCCTGCGTGATGCAGGCCGTGGGCCCGCGCGGATGGTCGCGGCCGAAGGCCAGCACCTCCTCGCGCAGCGCGTGGTTGGAGCGCTGCGTCGGCGGCAGCTGCGCATCCTGGTAGCGGCCGGGCCAGGGTTCGTTGTCGGCGTCGAGGTAGAACGCGCCGCGCTCGCGGCAGAACGCGATGAGCGCGAGGCTGGAGACGTCGACCGACAGGTTCAGCAGGAAGTCGCCCGGGCCCAGCAGCGGCTCCAGCAGTTCGCGGTAGTTCGATTCGGTGAGCGCGTGGGGCAGGAGCTGCACGCCCAGCGCCGCCGCGATGCCGCTGGCGTCCTCGCCCGGCTTGACGATGCGCACCTGCGCGGGCGGGATGCCCAGCTCGGCGAACAGCACGGGCAGCACGGCCTGGCCGATGCTCCCGAAGCCCAGCAGCACGAGCCGGCCAGCGAAGTTCCCGAGTTTGCGCGCTCGCTCCATGTGCTCCCCGACGAATCGCGGCGAGCGTAACGCAGGCGCGCGCCGCCGGGGGGCGCGCTCAGCGTACCGCCACCCACAGCAGCGACACGCCCGAGCAGAGCATCAGCCCGTCGATGAGCGAGCGGTAGGCGCCGGGCGAGAGCGCGAGCACGACGAAGCGACCGACGAAGGAGCCGGCCATCAGCGTCAGCCCGACCAGCAGGCCTTGCAGCACGACCTCCAGCGGCAGGGCGCCGAAGGCCTGGAAGGTCGCGACCTTGGCGACGTACACGCCGATCGAGCCCGCGGCCTCGGTGCCGAGGAAGGCGCCGCGCTCCAGCCCGTAGAACGTGAACAGCGGGACGGTGATCGGGCCGGTGGACACCACGAGGCCCGTGAGCAGCCCGATCGGCGCGCCCAGCAGCGCGAGGTGCGTGGCCGTGAGCCGGAAGGACCGGTGGGCGAGCCAGCGCCGCACGGGGATCAGCGACAGGAAGAACACGCCCAGCGCGAGCTCGGCCACGCCGGGCGGGATGGTGAGCAGCAGCCGCGCGCCGAGCATCGCGCCGGGCACCGCCGTGGAACAGTAGGCGCCGCAGGCGCGCCAATCGATATCGCGACGCCAGGCGAGCACGCGCCCGAGGTTGCCCATGATCGCGGCCACGGCCATGATCGGCACCGCCTCGCGCGGGCCGAACATCGCCACCAGCAGCGGCATGAGCACCAGCGAGGAGCCGGTGCCCACGATGCCGCCGATGGTGCCGGCGAAGAGCCCGGCGCCCAGGACGAACAGGAACTCCAGGCCGGGGCTCAGTCGGGGATCTCCGGTTCCACGAGCCGCGCCAGGTGGGCGAGCGACTCCTGCCAGCCGAGGTAGCAGGCCTCGACGGGGATCAGCTCCGGGATGCCTTCCTGCACCACGTGCATCTCGGTGCCGACCGCGACGGGCGTGAGCGTCACGGTGGTCTGCATCTCGCCGGGCAGGTGGGGATCGTCGAAGGCCGAGGTGTAGCGCAGCCGGTGGTTCTTCTCCAGCTCCAGGTAGGTGCCGCCGAAATGGTGGCTGTGGCCGCTGCCGAAGTTGGTGAAGGACATGCGCCAGCGGCCGCCGACCTCGGCGTCCATGCGGTCGACCTTGCCGGTGAAGCCGTTGGGCGGCAGCCAGCGGGCCATGGCGTCGGGTTCGATGAAGGCGCGGTAGATGCGCTCGGCGGGGGCGCGCAGCACGCGGTGGAGGCGGACGGTGGACATGGTGGCGTTTCCTGGAAGCAGAGGACGGCCCTCTGCACGGACGACGAAGCACTATGGCGGAAATCGACAAGGCGGCGCACGGGGAAACCCTGAGGTGCGGCGGCCGGAAAGCCATGCAAATGCGCCGAAGATGCACTCCCACCGCGGCGGCTGGCGCCGCGGGAACGACCACCCACCCGCCATGAACGAACTCTGCCGGCTGAGCGCCACCCAGGCCGTCGCGCTGCTGCGGCAGCGCGAGGTCTCGCCGCTCGAGATGGTCGATGCGGCCGCGGCGCGCATCGCCGAAACCGACCCCGTGCTCAACGCGATGCCCATCCTGTGCCTGGACCGTGCGCGCGAGCAGGCGCGGCGCCTGATGGCGGAAGGCCGCCGCGAGCGGCCGCCGCACTTCCTGCACGGCCTGCCGATCGCCGTGAAGGACAACGTGCACGTCGAGGGCGTGCGCTGCACCATGGGTTCGCCCATCCTGGCCGGGCAGGTCTCGCCGCGCTCCGACATCGTGGTGCAGCGGCTGGAGGCGGCGGGCGCGCTGGTGATGGGCAAGTCCAACATCCCGGAGTTCGCGGCCGGCGGCAACACCTTCAACGAGCTGTTCGGCGTCACGCGCAATCCCTGGAACGTGCAGCGCACGCCGGGCGGCTCCTCCGGCGGCACGGCCGCCGCGCTCGCGTCGGGCCAGGTGTGGCTGGGCACGGGCAACGACTTCGGCGGCAGCATCCGCCTGCCTTCGAGCTTCTGCTCGCTGGTGGGCCTGCGGCCCACGGCCGGCCTCGTGCCGCGCATCCAGAAGCAGCCGTATTCGCCGCTGAACGTGGAGGGGCCCATGGCGCGCAGCGTGGCCGACTGCGCGCTGATTCTCGAGTGCGAAGCCGGCGCGCATCCCGACGATCCGCTGTCGGCGCCGGTGGTTGCGGGTTCCTTCCTGCAGGCCGCCGCGCGGCCCGAGCCGCCGCGCTCGCTCGCCTTCAGCCTGGACCTGGGCATCTTCCCGGCGCTGGACCCCGAGGTGGCGCGCGTGTGCGCCGACGCGGCGAAGCGCATCGCGGCGGCCGGCTGCCCGGTGGAGGAAACGCACCCGGACCTGCTGGAGGCCGACCGCACCTTCCGGACGCTGCGCGGCGCGGCCTTCGTGGCCAACATGGGGCCCTTCCTGGAGCAGCACCGCGAGCGGCTCAAGCCCGAAGTGATCCGCAATGCAGAATTCGGGCTGGGCCTCGGCGCCTCCGACATCGCCCGCGCCGAGGTCGCGCAGGGCGACATCGTGCGCCGCATGGCGGCCTTCTTCGCGCGCCACGAGGTGCTGGTGTGCCCGACCGCGATGACGCCGGCGATCCGGGTGGAGCAGCGCTACCTGGAGAGCCTCAACGGCGTGCCGCTGGAAGGCTACCTGGGCTGGCTGGTGAGCACCTGCGCGATTTCGGTGACCGGCTGCCCCGTGCTCGCCCTGCCCTGCGGCTTCACGAGCGAAGGCCTGCCGGTCGGGCTGCAGGTGATCGGCCCCGCGCGCGGCGAGGCGCGCCTGCTGCAGATCGGCGCCTGGCTGGAACAGGTCCTCGCCGTCGCGCCGGCCACGCCGATCGATCCGCGCGGCACGCCGGCCGGCTAGCGGAAAACCCGACTACACCCTGCACCACTCCGCGACCCGCTGCGCCAGGTCCATCCACAGCGCCCAGGCCGCCGTCGCGGCGAGCAGCAGGCCGGCGAGGCGCGTGCCGCGGTCGCCGCGCCAGCGGTTGCCCCATTGCTGCAGGCGTTCCCATGCGGCGGGGCCGAGGCCCAGCGACAGTCCGCTGCCGACCGCGAACAGCGCCATGCTCGCCGCGCCCTGCAGCGGCCCGCCCGAGAGCGAAGCCACCAGCAGCGCGGAATACAGCAGCCCGCAAGGCATGAAGGCCCACAGCGCGCCGGTGGCGAGCAGGCCGCCGCGCCTTTGCGCCAGCGGGCGCACGCGCGCCCACACGCCGCGGCCCGCGGCTTCGACCCAGGCGGGCTGGCGCGCCTGTGCCAGCAGCATCAATCCCCACAGCAGCACCGCGACATGGAACAGCGTCCACAGCGGCCGCAGCACCGCCGCGTGCGCCGACAGCGCGGACAGGCCTTGCGCGAATCCCGCGACGACCGCGCCGGCGACTGCGTAGCCGAGCAGCCGCCCGCCCTGGAAGGTCCACATGCCGCGCGCGGGCCGCACGCCCGCGCCGCGCACCACGCCGCCGCAGGCGGCGCCGCACATGGCGAGGCAGTGGGGCCCGCCGGCGAGCCCCATGAGGAAGGCCGTGCCGGCCAGCGTCAGCGACATGGCGCGTTCAGATGATGCGCGAGAAGCGCGCGCGGTTGCGGTCGGCCTGCAGGTACTTGTCGAACAGCATCGCGACGCCGCGCACGAAGAACCAGCCCTGCGCCGTCACCTGGATGCCGGTGTCGTCCACGATCACCATGCCCTGCTCCTGCAGCTCCTTCATCTGCTGCATCTCGGCGGCGAAGTAGCCGCGGAAGTCCAGCAGCCAGGCGGCCTCGATCGATTCGAACACCACCTGCCCCTGGCACATCAGCGCCATGATCACGGCGCGGCGCGCCAGGTCGTCGCGCGAGAGCGCGAGACCGCGGTTGACGGGCAGCCGCCCGTGCTCGACGTGGTCGCAGTACTCCTCCAGCGTCTTGGCGTTCTGGCTGTAGGTGGCGCCCACCTTGCCGATCGCGGAGACGCCCAGGCCGATCAGGTCGCAGTCCGGCTGCGTGCTGTAGCCCTGGAAGTTGCGGTGCAGCCGGCCCTGGCGCTTGGCCACGGCGAGCGCGTCGCCCGGCAGCGCGAAGTGGTCCATGCCGATGTAGACGTAGCCGGCGCTCAGGAAGGCGGCGAGCGCCTGCGACAGCATGGCGATCTTCTCGCCGCCCTGCGGCAGTTCGGCCGTGGCGATGCGCCGCTGCGGCTTGAAGCGCTCCGGCAGGTGCGCGTAGCCGTAGAGCGCGATGCGGTCCGGCCGCAGCGTGGCCACCTGCGACAGCGTGCGCGCGAAGGACTCGGGCGTCTGCTTGGGCAGGCCGTAGATCAGGTCCACGTTGATGGAGTCGAAGCCGATGCGGCGCGCGTCGGCCATCAGGGCGGCGACCTGCTCGTAGGGCTGTACGCGGTGCACCGCCTTCTGCACGTCCGGGTCGAAGTCCTGCACGCCGAAGCTCAGGCGGTTGAAGCCGAGGTCGGCCAGCGCCTGCAGGCGCTGCGCGTCGACGGTGCGCGGGTCGATCTCGATCGAGCACTCGGCGCCCGGCGCGACGGCGAAATGGCGGCGCAGCATCGCCATCAGCTCGCCCAGCTCCTCGTCGGACAGGAAGGTGGGCGTGCCGCCGCCCAGGTGCAGCTGGCTGACGGCCTGGCCGGTGCCCAGCACCTCGGTGTGCAGTTCCACCTCGCGCGCCAGGGTGCGCAGGTAGCTCGCCGCGCGGTTCTTGTGCTTCGTGATGATCTTGTTGCAGGCGCAGTAGTAGCACAGCGATTCGCAGAACGGGATGTGCACGTACAGCGAGAGCGGCAGCGCCATGGCCGCCGGGCCGGCGCGCCGCTGCGCGAGCGCCTGCCGGTAGTCGGCCTCCGTGAAGGCCTCCACGAAGCGGTCCGCCGTGGGATAGGAGGTGTAGCGCGGGCCGGGGACGTCGTACTTGCGCAGCAGGTCGGGGGAAATGAGGGCGGTCATCGGGGGGTGCTCCAGGCCCTCACTGTGCGCCGGGCGAAGGCCGGGCCGGTTGACCTGCGTCAACCGCGCCGGCGGGCCGGCCCGGACAATTTGATCCGGATCAGAGGCCACACCATGCACCCAGACGCCCACGAGAACCCGCCGCCCGATGACGCGAACGACGCCGCGCAAGGGCTCGCCGCCACCAGCATGAAGGTGGCCTGCTCCGCCTGCAGCCTGCGCGAGCTGTGCATGCCCGTGGGCCTGTCGCCGCAGGAGCTGGCGAAGATCGACCAGCTGATCACCACCCGCCGCAAGGTGCCGCGCAAGTCGCCGCTGTTCCGCACCGGCGAGCCCTTCCACGCGCTGTACGCGATCCGCACCGGCGTGTTCAAGACCTGCGTGACCACCGAGGACGGGCGCGACCAGGTGACCGGCTTCCAGATGGCGGGCGAGATGGTGGGCCTGGACGGCATCGTCAACGACCGCCACACCTGCGACGCGATCGCGCTGGAGGACGCGGAAGTGTGCGTGCTGCCCTTCGACCGCATCGGCGAGCTCTCGCGCGAGGTCGGCGCGCTGCAGCACCACCTGCACCGCGTGATGAGCCGCGAGATCGTGCGCGAGCACGGCGTGATGCTGCTGCTCGGCACGATGCGCGCCGAGGAGCGCGTCGCCGCCTTCCTGCTCAACCTGGTGCAGCGGCTGCAGGCGCGCGGCTTCTCGCGCTCGGAGCTGGTGCTGCGCATGACGCGCCAGGAGATCGGCAGCTATCTGGGGCTGAAGCTGGAGACCGTCAGCCGCACCCTGTCGCGCTTCGCGGCGGAAGGGATGCTCGAGGTCGTGCAGCGCCACGTGCGCATCGTCGACGTGGAGCGCCTGCGCGCGCTGCTCGCGCAGCCGGGCAGCGTCTTCTAGCGGTCTTCCGACCCGGCGCGTCGTCTTTCGCCGATGCGGCGCCCGCCGGCGCGCGTCCATCCTTGCCGCAGCCGGTTGCCGGCGAAGGAGAACGGGATGGATGCACGAGCCCTGCGCTGCCTGGTGGTCGCCGCCGCCGCGGTGCTTTCGCTGCCGGCCCCGGCGCAAGCCGAAGCGCAGGCCGGGGCGCAGCGATGCCAGCTGCCCGCTTCGGACGGCGATCCGCTGGGCGACCGCGAAGGCCTGCTCGCGCAGTACGAGGCCCTGCCGCAATCCTGCCTGCAGGAGATCTTCCGCGCCTGCAGCCATGCCTCCAGCCGCAGCCTGCTGGATTTCGGCAGCGCCGCCACCTGCTCCTTCGGCTACGAGGCCCTGCTGAAGCGCGGCTTCGGCGGGAACTTCCGCGCGCTGATGGCCTGGTGGGACGGCGAACGCCGCACGGCACTGCAGTAGCGCCAGCCCTGTAGGCGCCGGACGACGGCAGCGCGCGGCCCTCGTCGCCTGCCTCGGCGGGGGTGCCGTCCCCATCTGCAGTTCATTGCACTACAGGAGTCACGCATGAACAAGCACCAGGTGAAGGGCATGACCAACCAGGCCACCGGCGAAATCAAGCAGCAGGTCGGCAAGCTGACGGGCGACCGCAGCACCGAGGCGCGCGGCCACGCCCGCGAGATGAAGGGCAAGCTGCAGAAGGACCTGGGCGACGCGAAGGAACGCGTGCGCACGGACGACGAGGAGCTGCAGCGCACGACGACGACGCGCCGCTGACGGCTCGTCATCCCCGCGGAGGCGGGGACCCAGGGAATGCGCCGCGCTGCGGCGCATTTTCTTTGGACGCCCTGGGTCCCGGTGGTCTCAACCGGTCAACGCAACGCCATTGATTTTCTCGTTAAGGACGTCCACAGGGAAGCGC
>NZ_JBUDXE010000023.1:0-40547 GCF_054956735.1 Ramlibacter sp. bp-362 | reverse complement strand
CTATCGCCAACTCGCCGAGTCAGAAATAATCGTCTGACTCACACCAACGAGTCTCCGAGATTCCCGGCGCGGTTCACCTCCCGCTCGCGCTGGCGCAACCGCTTGACGTAGCCGCTGTCCACTAGATTGTCAGCGTCCAAGTCGAGTGCGCAATTCACAAGCGTGGCGACGGTGCTGTCGGTCACGCGAAACCCGGGTGGCAGCGGTCCATGGTTGTGTGCGCCGTGCTCGTCGATCGCCGCGAACAAGACCTTCACGAAGTCGGCCAACGATGCGCGAGCGGCGGAAGTTGCTGCCGCGGTCTGGGGGTCCAGTGCTTGCGGCGCAGCATTCGCGGCGTCATCGGCGATGACCTGAAGGCAGCTACTGAGGTCGGGCCAGTACTTCAAGTCGAACTGAGAACGCAGGATGTCTAGTTTGGGCCGAACGTAGGAGTCGAACAGGTAGTTGTCGGCAGCAGCTGCGATTGCGACGCCGAGCACGTGATAGTGCGTTTCAGTGGAAAAGCCGGACGTGTTTTGAAGGTTCGAGCGTTGCTGCAGCAGCTGCGCCAGCTCGCTGGCGTGCTCGGAAATGGCTCGGTTGACTTTGACCAGTTCCTCGCGCGCAGAGCGAGCTTGTGCGATCTCCCGGGGATTCCAGAATGCAGCGGTGCTCAGCACCAGCCCCAAGAATGCTTGGAGCGCGCGTGGCGCGTTTTGGAGCTTCGTGTACAGCTCCACGTACCCCTCGCGCAGCTCCGCTCGGCGGGCAAGCATCCTACGTGCTACGGCGATTTCGCTAGGCAGGATGGCGTGCTCGATGTTGTAGCTGATGTCCTCATGGAGGATCTGTTCGCAACGGAGCGTCGGGTCAACAGGCGGTGTGAGTGGCATGGTGCGGGGCCGGACATGTGAATGGACGGTAGCGTACGCAGGCGCGCGGCGGCTGTCGGTACCCATTATTCGTGAGGCCTCGGCGCTTTCAGGTACCCGGGACAAAAAGACGCGGGCCGCGCCCCAATGGTCAATGCGGGCACGAATGAACGTGTCTCACAGCAGGAGCAGCGATTTCCACCCCCGCCGAGGCTGTGTGAAAACGCTCCCGCAACTCGCAGGGGGTACCGGTTTCTGCTCTTGGTCAACCTTCCTGCTGGCTGCAGCTTGTGGAGACCGCCTGGAGCTCGACCCACAGGTGGTCACCTTTCCTCCGCGCTTGCCGAAGGGGTGGCCGGGGCTACAGGCCCTCAAGCGGGAGGTGCTCAACTTGCGACCCAATGGCGTCGTGCTGGCCATAAGTCCTGCGTGGGCTGCGTCAGTCAGGTTGGCCAGCCCTACCGTGGCACCCTCGTACGACGTGGGTTTCCTCGGCTGGTCAGAGCTAGTGCCGGCGACCACTGTCCAGGCCGCTGCGAGCTCGGGATGAGTGCGGTTCGACACTATTCACTTTAGACGCGGCCCCGCTTCAAGTCTGGCATCGTTCTTGTCCCTGCACCAAAACTCAGACGTCTCGTCAGCCTTGAAATCAAGCACCTCACCCGCCTTCCAAAGAATGAACACGGGGCGGTAGCCCGTGTATGCGCCGAAGGTATTCTTCGCATTCACGAGTGGGCAAATTTCCCAGCCAGCACCGCCCGCGTTCAGAAGGGTCCGGGCAAATACCACCGGGCGCGGGCGCAACGGGTACTCGACCTTGGCCGAGTCGAAGTCCTTTAGCCGATAGCGCAGCACCTCTGCGACAACTGCCCTCTGATCAATTGGTGGTGGGCCCGCGTCCGCGAGAGTCAATTTGTGACCGCCCTTATCGGAAGGCACGGTACCGCACGCGGAAAGTACGACAACGGTGGCGAGCGCGGTCAATTGCATCTTCATTGGGCCATTGTCGCGCTGGGAAGTGTTCTCGCCAACAACGCGTTTTCCGACGTGTCGGGAGGATGCCACCGGCGAGCCGGTTTAGCGCGCGGAGTGTCGATGCGGCTGGTGCCGACGCATAAGGCGCTGGACGCTTTCATGGAAGCCAGGTCTGTGGTAACTTCAACCCCGGCTCCCGTCGCCAGTCGCACGCGCCTGTTGGCATGACGAAGACGGACGAATTCACCCCACCCATAGCAATCTCTTGGGCGGCCCGCAAAGCGTGCACCGGATAAGCGCCCTTGGAGATTGACCATGGAGTTAGAGCAACTCCGGCGGAGCGCCGGGTCGCTACGTGAGTTCCTCGCCGAGCGGAACTTCCCACTTTCCTATAACCAGACACTGGATCTGCTGGCCGCGGCTCCGGGCCTAAGGAATTGGCCTGAGGTGATGGCGTTTCCGGCGAAGGTGGCTGCAGCGGAACTGAACCCCCAGGCTGCCGCACGGCTCACACGGAGAATTGCCAAAAAAGGCGGGCCGGAACTTGGCGAAGGAGACATTCTGCGCTTGCTACTCGGCGGTCGATCCGCGACGCCACGCGACTTGGCCGTATGGCCCGATGGGCCCGCCCCGGGCATCTATGTGTCCGTCGACTTCAAGGCAACGACTTTGGCGATTCGGCGGTACTCGGAGGCGTCCGACGACTCCATGTTCTTCACAAGCGGGATCGACTACTACGAGGGGAATGCGATCGAGCTCGGCGAAACAGGCATCTTTTCAGCCGGCCTCGGTCGTGCTCCGTCGGGGACCCTATTGGCGATCAACCTGGCCATCGGGAGCGACCCTTGGGAAGACCTCAAGGGGCGCATGACGGCCGCATGGAATGCAGCAAGTAGTGGCATGCGCGTAATCGTGTTCTGTACGACTCCAACGCCGGACAGCTTGTTCAGTGATGTCAGTCTCCTCACCCATACCGAAGGTGAACCTGGCCCGGATGAATCGAACTGGTTGTTCGGCGTCGTCAGTGAGGGCGGCGAACTGCGCGAACGAATCCCCTTCGCGCCGGAACGCCCAAAACTTCGAACAGTCATCGAACTTCCGTCCTCCAGGTTGACCCTGCCGGCGAATGCCGCGGAGCATCTGGATCGAGCGCTGAAAGCCCGACCGACGGGCATCGTAGTCGCCGGGATGCTTGCGGAAGCCGGCGAGACCCGCCCGCTGGAAGTGGTGGCCGCCATGTTGCCCAGACTCCTGCAGGTCGGGCCCATCGGGCGCATTCCTCGGCACAATGGGTACGACGGCCCCCACCCTGTACCGGAAGCAGTCGCCATACTCCCCGTCTTTGCCTCTGTCGAGAGCGCTCTTGCCGCGGGGTGTGCCGTAATTGTGTTCGACATGGCGTTTTACGATGAACTCCAGGAGATCCAGGCAGGCCTCCATCGCGGTTTGTTTGTCATTGGCGTCAAGGCTCTAAGTGTCGGGCGCGGGATTACGAACGCGCTCGCGAGCCTTGACAGGTCCGGGAACATGAACGATGTCGTGACGGCCGCCATCTGCACGGGCACGGTCAGGGGAAAGGCGTCCAAGCCGTTGACCTGGGACATGTACGTGCGAGTGGAGAACCTTGCGGCGGAGAACTCCAGGCGCAAGCGACCGCTCGACGTCGAGGAAATGTTCGATGCAGCGCGTGTGGTGCGCCGCGAAGACCAGATTGCGCAGCTGCTATCGGACGGGCTCGTGACAGAGAAATCAATCCGCAAGGATTTTCCGTATCTGCGGTTGCCCAAGAAGGCTCCGCGCCAGGTGCAGACCTAAGGGGGTGGATGCAGGCGCGCGTCGATCTTGCGCGCCGAGCAGCCGCCAGCGCGCCCTGCGGCGTTCACGCGCCACCTCCAAGATGTTCTGCGAGTTGTGCCTGCGCGCCGCGCTTTCAACGGGCGTTTTCCTTGCGCGGCTTAGTCGCCAGGCGCATCGCCGGCGCTCGGCGCCCAACTGAATCTCCCGTTGCGACGTACGCAAATGACCTAAGAGGGAGTTGCAACGATAGGTAGCATCCTGGCAGTACCTTGGTCCCCAGGCTTCACAAGGCCATGGGTTTGTTGCTTCACGAGAGCTGCACAAGACTTATGGATGTCGTCGTTGAAGTTACCGAGAAGGGTGTGAGCTGTCGCCCACCCGCTGATTCTTCCGTGGAGGTGGCTGCCAGCCTGGGAAAGCTGGGGGCGTGGAGCCTCGACCTGCGCGATAACACGCAGATCTGGTCCGAGCAACTGTATTCGCTGCTGGAAGTACCTCCTGGAACGCCGCTGACGCTGGAATTTGGGCTGACGCTCGTCGCGCCGGAGCACCTGGCTATCGTGAAAGCGGCAGTCGAACGCTGTGCCCAGCACGGATTTCCATATGACCTGCAAGTGCAGGCCGTCACCGCGCGCGGCCGCCGAGTATGGGTTCGTTTAATCGGCCATGCTGTCTACGATCAGGCCGGGTCCATTGTGCGTCTGCATGGGGCCTATCAGGACATTTCGATGCTGATGCAGGCCCAGGAGGAAAAGAGCCTGCTGGCAGAGCGTTTGAGTGTGACGCTCGAAAGCATGACCGAGGGCCTGTACGTCGTCGACCAGGACTGGAACGTCACCTACGCGAACTCCGAGGCAGCGCGAGTGATGCGCATGGCGCGCAAGGACGCGGTCGGCAAGCACCTCTGGAAGGATATTTTCCCCGAAGCAGTTGGTTCGCGCTTTCAGGTCGAGTTTGAACGGGCCGCTCGGACGGGCCGCCCCGTGCAGTTCGAGGAGTACTACCCGCCGCACGATCTGTGGGTTTTCATCCGCGCCTATCCGTCCAGCTTCGGCCTGGCAGTCGCGTTCACCGACGTCACCGGGCGCAGGCAGGCGGAGGAAGAGGCCCGACGCCTGAACGCCGAGCTGGAAGAACGCGTGCTGGAACGAACAGCCGCATTGCAAGCGGCAAATCAGGAGCTGGAACTGTTCGCCCACGCCGTCGCCCACGACTTGCGTACGCCCTTGTGCGCGGGCCGATCGTTCGCCTATGCGCTGCAGGCCACCGAAGGGAGCAGGCTCGGCGCGGATGGCCTGGAGAACCTGCAACGCATCCATGCGTCGCTCCAGTACGCGGACGGCATGATCCAGAAGCTGCTGGGCCTGGCGAAGCTGTCGGAGTCCCCTATCCGGCGAGAGGTCGTTGATCTCTCGGCCGTTGCTCGGCGCCTCCTTGAAGTCTTCAGGGTCGAAGAGCCGGAACGCGCGGTTTGTGTCGAGGTCGAAGACGGCGTTGCTGTTGCTGCTGACCGTGTCTTGATCACACAGGTGCTGCAGAATCTGCTCTCTAACGCGTGGAAGTTCACCCGCAACACCTGCTCTGCCCGCATCGAATTCGGCGCAACAATCGACCCGGCGGGCCAACGCGTACTCTTCGTCAGGGACAATGGGCCCGGCTTCGACATGAAGCAGGCCAGCCGGCTTTTCGCGCCGTTCGCGCGGCTACACACGGACGAGAGTATCGAGGGAACCGGCATCGGCCTCGCCACAGTCAGGAAGATCGTCGCACGGCACGAAGGGAGCATTTGGGCGGACGCCGCCCCTGGCCAAGGTGCCTGCTTCTACTTCACGCTGACCTCGAGTCAGGAGCCGCCGGCCTCTAAAGCAGTCGAAAGGCCGGAGCAGACTAGTTAGTGGGCCGCGCCCGAGCGGGGCGCAATGCTGGAGCGCCCCAGTGCTGATGTGACAGCCAGGATGAAGTAGTGGGCGAGAGCGCGCACGATGGGGCGCCTCGCGGGACGGGGAGAGAACGATGGAAAACTCGCGGACGCAACCAGAGCCGGGCGGCGCCAAGCGACAGGCCCTCGCAGTCGCAGACATTTCACCTGGGCTTTTGAGGCTTTCATGTCCGGCCGCTGTGGACCTACGGTGGCTTCTGGCGGCAATCGACGAATTGCATTCGCTGACGGCACGGCGAGCTGGAATGTCCGTGCTCTTCGATCTGTCGGCGGTCACCACGCCCCCAGGTTTCACCGAACAGCTGCTGGTGGGCGAGCATGCGGCGCGCCAGCTCGGCCACCTGAAAAAGCTAGCGTCGGTGGTAGCAGCTGGAACCAGGTCAGGTGTGTCGGAGGGCGTCGCCAGAAAGCTGGCTCTGAACGCCCGGGTGTTCACCAGCGAGGCCGATGCACTGGCATGGCTGCGGGAAGATTAAGGCGGCATGGCCCTGTAATCGATCGATGCCTCAGGGGTTGTAGACGATGGTCATAGTCAGGAAGCCGGAATAGCTGCCTGCGCGCAGCGTGGTCTGACCGGCGGGGACCTTGCCGAATACCGTATGGCTGCTCGTGCTGTCGCCGCTCGGGATGCTTCCGCTGATCACGGCGCCGGTGAATCCATCACCCCACACCGAGGTGTACGCGCCGTCCAGGTACACGTTGAATGCCATGCCTGGTCCGCCGCCGTCATGGGCGAGGTACCGCGGAATGATGCTGTTTCCCTGCGCACTGGGCCCTAGGCTGATGGTGTAGCTGCCGCCGCTGGAAATCGCCGTGCACACGACGGATACGGTCGCATCGGAGGTGCGGTCGGCGGATACCAGCTTGCCGGCAAACGTCAGGGGTTGGTACCGTCCGAAGGCCATCGTGGTGGCGCTGACGCTGCACGCGCCCGCCACGCTGGCGCTGGCCGCCAGCCCTGCGAGGAGTGCGACTGCCGTGGCCCGGATCCCTTGAACCATGCGTTCTCCTTTCACTGAGCTGCCGCGCCGCAGACGAGTGGACCGAGTGTGACTGGCTCGCCGTTGGGGCTCGGCGGCATCTTCAGGGTGAGCGCGCAACCGCCGCCCTCCCAGGTCACCTCCGCACGCTGCACGTCGGCCTCGATGTCGGTGAGCCACACCTCGCCCCGCAATCCCGCTTCGAACTCGGTGCCTGCGGGCAGCAGCCTGACACGGGTGCCCACCGGCACGGGCTGGCCATCCCGCCGGTGCAGCACCAGGAGCGCCTGCCGGGTTCGACGAATGGCGAATTGCACCAGCGCGCCGCTGCGCGCATAGGGGACTACCTGCCTCTTCACGTCCTGGATTTCGGCGTCCAGCGGAAGGTCGGCCGGGTCCACTTCGATGGCGTTCCTGTTCCACGGCACGAGGCCGGGCACGAAGGCGAGGCCCCTGTCGTCGGTGGTCGCCACCACCTGGTTGCTGCGCTTGATCGGAACACCAGGGATGCCCTCGATCTGGACGACCGCGAAGCTGCCCTGTCCCACGGGCCGCGACGCGAAAGGCATGCCCGCCATCACGCCCAAGGTGCCGCGCGCGCCGGCGCGGCTGCTCGCCCGGCCGTCGGCATCGGTCACCACGTCCGCGCTCAGGTCGCCATGGTTCGTGTTGTACTGCAAGCCGCCCCGTGCGCGCTGACGTGCATCGGTCGACGTCTCCAGGCGCCATCCCAGCCCGGGCCCGGCCGGCGCATTGCGCACGGCGAGCGCGCTGGCCGACGTGTGCCCGTCGTCCTGGCGCTCCACGCGCGCGCCAACATATCGATCGCCGCCAAGAGGCAGGTTCAGGTTGATGCTGCCGGTCCAGGCGCGGCTTTCATCCAGCCTGCGCGCCGCGGCGATCGTGACCGTGGCCGGCCCCACCGGGACGTTCAGCGATAGGCCCAGCGAACTCGTTCGCTCGCCGTCCCACTGCAGGCGGCGCACGTAGCTCACGCCACCATTGAGCGCGCCCCACAGGCGCCCCCCGACCGTGGCTAGCACCTGTTCGCGCGAGCGGCTCGCCGGTGCGGCCGGGTCACGCGATTCCCCGAACGGAGCGAAGCCGCGCGTCGCGTACTCGTACTGGATGGCCCCGCCGCCCAGCGGGGTGCTGCGCTCGAATCCGAGCTGCACGAGAGCGCCCTGCTCCCGGCTTGCGTGCATGTGGTCCCGGGAAGCAGCCGCCGCAACCCGCGCCACGCCCCAGGCTCCGAGCAGGCCCGCGAGTTCGACGCCGGCGGCCTGGCGGTCGCGCTGCACCTCCAGCCTGCCTTCGCCCGTCAGCCGCGCTGTCAGGCCGCGCCGCAGCGTCCCGGCACCGAAGGCCTGCCCATACTCGCTGTCGGTTCCAAAGCCGGTGCGCATCCAGCCTGCCTCGAGCGAGAAGTCGTTCAGGCCCGGCGCCAGCAGGCGCGGCGAGGCGTAGTAGCTTTGCCGGATCACCGTCTGGCGACCCAGCAAGTCTGTGACGAGCAAACTGAGTTCGCCTGCACCGTTGATCACCGGCACGTTAGTGAGGTCGAAGGGTCCCGGGCGAACGGACTGGCTGAGCCGGCGCGACTCGTTGACCAGCAGGTCCACGGTGGACGGAAGCGCCGCCTGGCCGGACACCGAAGGCAGCGGCATGGTCACGAAGCCCGGACGCAGGCCGAAGTTGCTGCCCCAGCGCAAGCCGCCGTACCGCACGGGACGGCTCCAGCCGCCGCCCACGCCCACCGTGTCGCCGACAACCAGGGTCTGCATCGATCCCGGCATGTCGTATTGCCAGTAGCTGTCCAGGCGCATGAAGTCGCGTCGATGTCCGTCGTCGCGGGCCAGCGCCGACGTAACGGCGGTACCGAAGGGGCCGAAGCCCACTGCCTCGATCGTGCCCGCCGCAGTGGATGGAGCGCCAGCCAGGTGGCTTGCAGTGAGGTCGTAATTGAGCAGCGCACCCAGCGGCGGCCGCGGCGGTGCGGCGGCGAGCGCCTGCCCCGTGTCCATGGTGGACGCCGCGAAGGCGCTCGCGGGCGCCTCGACGTCGATGCTCATGCGCTGCTTGTCCACGCGGTAATGCAGCCCCGGCACCGCGTCGAGCGCGAACGCCGGCGTGCCGTCGGACATGGACACGGGCGCGCCAGGGGCCACGAGCCGCGCCGCCTCCCAGTTCTCGCTGGCGACCAGCACCCGCCCATCCGACGATTGCTCCGCACGGGCGATCTCCGCTTGCCGCAGCCCGTTGACGGTCAAGTCCACGAGGAGCGGCTCGGGTTCGCCCGTTCGCTGCGCGGCTATGGCTTGCGGAGCCGGCGCGGGCGGCGCAGGCGCGAGGGCTACGGGTCCCGGGGCAACGGGGGCGGAGCCCTTGGGTGGGAGCACCGCTGGCGGCTGCGACGCGAGGGCACTAGCTACCTGCGCTGCAGGGACCGGAGCCGATGGGGCCGGCGCCGATGGTGCCGGGCGGATCGGCGCGGCCGCGGTCAGCGCCGGCGCCGGCTCCAGCTCTAGAACCCAGGTACCGCCGATACGACGCAACTTCGGATAGACGGGCTCGCGCAGCAGCACCTCCAGGCGATCGCTCGTTCCCACGCTGCGCAGCGCGATCGATTGCAGTGGCCCTGAGGCGACGTGCGGCATGGCCGGAAGCGGCGCGCTCAGACGCAGCGAAGCGTCCTGCCAGATGAGCGCGAGCGGGTACGGGCCCTGTCCGGCGGTGCCGCTCCAGGCCAGAACCGGCTCGCTGCCGGTGGCCACGTGGATGCGCAGTTGCACGGAGCCGCCAGAGGCTTGGACCACCTGCACCGACATCGGCGTGGCCGCGACCGGACCGCTCCATCCCGCGGCTGCCGCAGCGATCGCTGCCAGCAGCACGGTACGTGTGTGCAGGCGTAGCAAAAGTGCTCGACGCGTCCTGATCAAGATTCCTATTGGCCGCAGGGCGCACAGGTGCGGACCGCGCATCAAGAACAAGATGAAACCAGCGACGCTCAGCTGCTGGCGGGGTCGGCACGCACGCGTTCGCCTGTGGCGGTGCGCACTTCCACGCCTCGCAAGGGGCCAGCCGCAGTGGCAGGCACGACCCATTCGCGCTCGGCCCCTGCCAGCACGGCGTCAGCTTCCTTCAATTCGAGGCTGTGCTGCCAACCGACTCCGCTGATGGACACGGATTGCACCTTCACCCGACGGTTGCCGGCATTGACGACGCGCACGCACACGCCCTTGGCAACACGGGGGGCCGCATCCGCCGGGCAGTTGCGCCAGCGCAGTGCCGTGACGCTCGCGCCACGCGGAGCAACCATGACAGGGAGGTCATAAGCCATGCGGAAATTGACGGCAGCGCCCCCGCCCAAATCCATCGACGACGGCTGCGCAATGTCTTCAAGAACCAGGCGATAGGCTCGCTCGATGTCGGCGGGCAAGGCGCCACGCAGCGCCAGCCGCAGGACTTGCTGCTGGCCGGGCTTGAGCTCGGCGATCCGCGGCGTCACGATCAATTCCTCGCTCGGCTTCGTCACGGGAGCGCCGTGCAGATCCTGGTGCCATTCCAGCAGCTGCGCCTGCAGGCGCATCGGCTTGATCGCCCGTTCGCTGAGGGTGATTCGAACCGTCGCGATCTTCTGCTTCGGTCCGAACTCGACGAGCACGGGGCTGATGAGTGCCTGCGCCATGGCTGCGGCGGCGCCGCACGCAGCCAACGCAAGAACAGCGGCCCGACCTAACCAGGAAGTGCGCGCCCTCGATACAGCCATAGCAGGTGGCGTGCACTTCATGGTTCGGTCTCCCTCTTAGATGCCGTAGGTGCTGGTGATGGTGATGGTGTCGCTGTACGCCTGCTTCGCCTTGCCGGACTTCGCGCTGGCGGCAATGGAGCCGGTGATGGCCAGGCTCTTGGTCGTGCCGTCGGCGCTGAAGCCGGTGAACGCAGCCGCGGTGTCGTAGGTGATCGCGGTGCCGCCGGATTCTGCCAGCGTGTACACGATGTAGGTGGTGGTGTCGGCACCCACGAGGCGGAAATCGGCGCCGCTCGTGTTGGCCGACGTGAACTTCAGCTTGGGCGTCGTCGTGCCGGAGGTGCAGATGGCATCGAACGTGCCGCCGGACACGGAGTCGCTTGCGGTGCTGGAAGGCGCGCCGTTGTCCAGCATGCTCAGCTGGCCGAAGGCGAGCACAGCGGTGTTGCCGACAGAGCACTCGTCGGCGATGGAGGCAGTCACCCCCATGGTGCCGGAGCCGCTGTCGGTTGCGAAGGCACTCACCGACAGCATGGTGGCGGCGATCGCGGCGGCGAGCTTGTTGAACTTGGTTTTCATACTTGTCCTCTTACTGAATTCAATTGGGTTAAGTGGAACCATTACTGGTGACACCCGCACGCGGTTCGGGTGGCGAAAAGGAGTGGACCATTGCCGCCTCCAGGGCTTGAGTAGTAGTTTCTTTAAGTAATGTGATCTCAAATGCGTAGCGACCGCATTTTGTTGAATGGAAGAGATACTTAAGCGCTAAGCGTCGGTTGCAATTGAGGATGGACCGTCGCGTGTGAGCGAGCGCGGACCTCTCGTAAGCTGTTTGCAAGCCGCAGCACTGGTGGGCGGTGGTGTCCGATCCGCGGGGCCCCGGATTACGTAACTCTCCCACCGCCGAGCGCCGAACTTCCTTAGCACGCGGAGCGCGCCTACGGATAGGCTGCGCGACCGAACCGGAGAACAACGCGTACGACGGAGAACACGTCTCGCGTTGCGGAAGGCGCCGAAAAACAGGATTCATGGCCGCCCCGCCGGGAATGGATTCCGCGGCCACTCTCCCGGCAGCGGGCCTCGCTTTGGCACCAAACGAACAAGAAAAGCCGTGCGCGACTTCAAGTTCTTCTACGATGACTCGCCTTTCGGGCTCATGCGTGCCGACGCGGCTGGATGCGCCACGTACGCCAATCGGGCCTGGGGCGAGATCACTGGCCGCGATGTGCCGCAGATCCTGGGGTTGGGATGGGCCGACGCGATCCATGTTGCCGACCGGCAAGAGGTTCTGCAGGCATGGCGGATGGCCTGTGGCGCCGAGCTCCCCCTGGACGTCAAGTTCCGGTTGCTGACCCCTGACGGATCTTGCCGGTTCCTGCGCTTGAGGAGCAGAGCACTCGTTGAAGAAGGGGCAGCAACGGACTATATGGCCGTCCTGCTGGACCTCACCGACCAGGTGATCGCAGAGCAGCGCCTGCGACAGAACAATGAACTCCTGAACGCCGTGCTCGAAAGCATTCCTTGTGGAATCACCGCCTTCGACGCGGAAGGCCGACTTGTCCTTGAAAACAAGAGAGTCCGATCCTCGCTGCATCTTTCTGGGGGCCCGCATGATCAGGCGAACACCGGCTCGATGGACCGCGGGCTGGAGACCGAACCACGCCTGCGCGAAGAGATCCAGCCAGACGGGCGCGTGTTCGAGGTTAGGGACGCGCCCATGCCCACGGGCGGGCTCGTGACGACATACACAGACGTGACCCAGCAAAAACAATACATCGACACACTGGAACAAGCCAAATCCGCGGCAGAACAAGCGCTCAAGGCAAAGGCGGCCTTTCTGGCCACAATGAGCCACGAGATCCGCACCCCCATGAACGGTGTCATCGGGATGACCAATATCCTGCTGGAGTCGCGCCTCTCCCCGGATCAGCGGGAAGTCGTGGAGGTGATCCGTCAAAGCGGCGAATCGCTGCTGGTGGTGATCAACGACATCCTGGATTACTCCAAGATCGAATCGGGGCAGATGGAATTGGAGTGGTCGCCACTGCGGCTCCAAGAGGTAGTGGACAACTGTCTGTTGCTTCTCTCGCCCAAGGCGCAGGAAAAAGGCGTCAGCCTGGCGGTCGACGTCGACCCGCAGATTCCCGGACTGATCCTGGGCGATCGAACCCGACTCCAGCAGGTTCTAGTGAACTTGATCTCGAACGCGGTGAAGTTCACCAGCGACGGTGAAGTCCGGATCACGCTGGCCAACTCGTCCCGCGAGGTAATGGATGGCCCCCTGAACACAGGCGATCCGTTCGAGATCAGGGTTTGCATCGCGGACAGTGGCATCGGTATTCCGCAGGACAAGCTCGAGGCGATCTTCGAACCGTTCGTGCAGGCAGACTCCAGCACCGCCCGGGTGTTCGGCGGCACTGGACTGGGACTCGCGATCGCCCGGCGGCTGGTTCATGCCATGGGCGGAACGCTCTCGCTGGAAAGTGAGGTCGGGATCGGAACCAGCGTCTGCTTCACCTTCATGGCGGAAGCCTCCGTTCCGCGCGCGCGTACGACCGCGCAACACCAAATTCCCTTGTACCAAAGGCGAGTGCTGCTGGTGACCGGTACTCGCGCGGATGTCGAGGTGCTGCACAGGCAACTCGGGCGTTGGGGAATGGAGGTGGAGCTCTGCGCAAGGCCTAGTGATGCACCCTCGAAACTTGCAAGACGCAATGGCTTTGATCTGGTGGTTGCGGCAAACCACATGAGCGAGGCACGCTGGTCCGAGTTTGTTCGTAACCTGCGTGACCATGGCGTCGATGTGCCGGCCGTTCTGTTGTCCCGAAACGGAGCTTTGGCTGCCTGCGACGCTACGCTGGGTGCACGCACCATCAGCCGAGCGTCCACTGAAGCGGACCTCTACGACGCATTCGCGGACGCGCTTCAGGAAGACGGCGACTCTGCGTTCTCGAATCCGCATACGCCGCAGTTCGATGACTCACTGGGGCACGCCGCTCCGCTGGACATCCTCGTGGCGGAGGACAACGAGATCAATCGGAAGGTCGTGTTGCGGATGCTAGCAGGCTTCGGTTACCAAGCAGATATCGCAAAAAATGGTGCCGAAGTCATCGAGGCCGTTCGAGCGCGCAACTACGACCTGGTACTCATGGACATTCAAATGCCCAAGGTCGACGGGATCGAGGCGACGAGGTTCATCATGAGGAACCTCCCGCCGGCGCGCCGGCCGCGTGTTGTGGCGATGAGCGCCAATGTCATGAGCGAAGACGTGGCGGCGGCGCTGGCTGCCGGCGCGGATCATTACATCGCCAAGCCGTTTCCTCCTGCGCAAGTCCGCGCCGCGCTTCAGCAGGCCGCGCTGCGCAGGACTGCGGCCTCGCAGACCGCTGATGGCGATGCACCCCAGCTCCTCGCACCCCATCGCCTGCGCTGTCATCTGGTAAGCGATCCCACCGGACGTTTTTTGAAGGAGCTTTGCCGCGACTTCATCCAGACGTCCGCCGATCTGGAGGGACGACTGAACGCCAGCGTACGGTCCGAGGATGTGGCGCAAGTGCGCACGACGGTGCACGAGTACGCCGGCATGTGCGCGGTGGTCGGAGCGCAGCATCTGACGGAAGTGCTGGGGCGGCTGCAGAAGATCGCACGCGCCGGCAGCGTCAAAGGCACTGCCTTGCTGCTGCAGCAATGCGCGCAGGTCCGCGAACAAACCATCGCGGTGCTGGAGTCGGCCGTGCAAGAGAACGCCGGCCGCGGCCTCGCCAACGCGCAATTGCTGGCTCAGACGGGTGTCGACCCAAAGCGCATTGCGGTCCGCGGCCGCCGCTAGATCCCGGAATTTGGGACTTCGCTGGTCTGATCGTGTGCTCGACGGACGCGGCGCAAAGCCGGCGACTTTTCCCTAAGCGGTGACGAGCAGTTCTATTTAACCGGAATAGCTCCCAGGCGCAGAAAGCTCGCTCGTCTGCTTCGCCGCTCCGCTGGTTCTTTCAATTTGTGTGCACTGTGCACGCTGTTCGATACATCTTCGTCAAGATAATCGCCAGCGCCTCGGGGCCCGCCATTCTCGAGCGGCAAGAGCGTTGTCTGGAACCGGATCGTCGTGGCTCGTCGCTCCTCATGTATGCGATAGGCGGGTGCGGCCGGGCATACCACCCCAAAGAAGAAGATGCAGCCTCTCCCCTCCTCCATCCATGTGGTCATCGCAGATGACCACCCGCTAGTGCGCGCAGGAATCCGCTCTTTGCTCAAGACCATTCCGGAGGTCGACATACTTGCCGAAGTCGCGAACGGCGTCGAGTTGCTTCAGCTGCTCAATAGCGTCCAGCCGGACGTCGTGATCACCGACATTTCAATGCCAGGAATGGATGGTCTACAAGCCCTTCGCGAGATTCAGTTCCGTTATCCGAGCGTGCGAGTGGTCGTGCTGTCCATGCACGACGAGCCGAACGTGGTAAAGGACGCCATCGGCGCGGGGGCGTCGGCCTACTTGCGCAAGGATTCGAGCGACTTCGAACTTGCATCGGCGCTGCGCAGTGTGATGACCACCGGCAGTTATATCGGCGCGGACATTGCCAAGACCCTCATGGAGCCCACGGAACCGTCGGCGCAAGACCTGCTGACGGAGCGACAAATCCAGATCCTTACGATGATTGCTCAGGGACAGTCCTCGAAGGAAATCGGGTTCGCTCTGGGCTTGAGCCCCAAGACTGTGGATGTGCACCGGTCGCGCATCATGGAGCGACTTGGAGTGCGCGATATAGCCAGCCTGGTCGTGTACGCGGTGCGCGAAGGGTTGATCAAAGCTTGATGGAAAGCGGGCGCATCGCGCCTCCCACCACGCCCCTCTATTTGTGCATGGGTAGGGTCGGACTGAAATCGTGCACTGTGGCGTGCCGCCCGGGTGTGAACGAGGCGTCGCCGGATCGCAGGAGCCTTCCAAGTCTTTCTGCAGTGGCGGCCGGATCTGGTTTGCGCACAACCGAGACTCTGACGCTCTTCGGCCCAGGAACGGGCAATTGTGGCCAGACCGTGCGATCCTGCGGTTCGAAGCGCCAGGACAGTCCGGTGATCCACATGGATGACAGGGGATCCAGCCGCTGCAGCCTGCCCTTCACAGCCGCTTCCAGCGCGACCACATAGGCCAACAGGCTCGGCTGCCAATCGCGAAACACCAGTTGGATGTGCATGCCACGGTGCTTGTTGGCTGTGACGCTAGGCAGGGCCTCCACGGTAATGCATCCGGCGGAGAGATCATGTTTTTTCAGAGTGTCTCGCAAGGCCATGGTGATCAATTCTCGCCTGGTGCGATCACGCGTGGAAGACTGCAGACGCGACACGCCGCGTTCACTAGCATCATCAGTATTCCTCGCCTGTCGGCCCAGGAAACGCGAAATCCATCCCATGATCCTCTCTCTCTTCTCTTTCTCACTCTTCGGGCCAACGGGCCTCGGTGGAGCGGCGGGGCGTCGGCGCCTCTTCTGTAATCCCTGGAAAACTCGGCGAGTGGCGTCGCGGTGTACGGCTCCTACCTCTCGCTTGGATTGGACCGCTTTCCGGTTCTATGTAACTTGAGTGAAAAGAAAGAGCGGTCATAAGCCGATTCCTTTAAGTCGCCGGTTGTACGTGGTGCCGCCTCATGGCCTCCGTTCGACCTCGAAACTCAGAGAGTGCACAACGCCTGGCCATTGCTGCCTACCTAGTCGGGCGTCCCTCGGGACACGAGCAACTCGCGTGTCGAGTCGGCTGCGATTCGCGCCTAAGCCGAGTGCAGATTCTCAGAGACCGTCTCCCGCATGCGATTTGGGGTCGAACTGCGGTCGCTGCCGCCGCGGGCCCGACTTGCGTGAAGCGCTACGGGAACAGGACGCTCGCGCACGTGATGGTGACGTTCACGCGCGGCGAGATCTCGCACTCCAAAAAGGGCCGTCTGGGGTGACGCCGCAGTGCTGGCCACCCGGGACGCCTGCCACCGGTTCGTTTCAGTGAAGGTCGTCCGACTTGAGCACGATTAGTCGCTCTTGGGCTAGTTGCGTTCGCCAACAGAGCGTCTGCGATCTACGTTCGTGGTCCGCTAGCTGATCACGAATGTATTCGTCTAGCGCGCGCCCTCACCGCAAACCATCCGCAGAAACCCTCAGAGACTCATGACAGCATCAATGGGCGCATTGAAACAATGAACTTGGCCGCCCAGCGCACGCTTTCTACGATCCAGACCAAGTTTCGCGATCACTCCGTGTGATTCAGATCAAGACTCGTAGAACCGATTGATGCTCACAGAGAAAAGCCAACGCTGGATCGCGATCGCCAAGGTGGGGGACGTCGCACCGTCCGATGTACGGCGCTGCGAGGTCCAGGACCGCTGCATTGCGCTGTTCAACCTGAGCGGACGGCTGTACGCCACCGACGACATCTGCACCCATGCCCACGCCCACCTCTCGGACGGCTACGTGGACGGGGACACGGTGGAATGCCCGCTCCACCAGGGCCTGTTCCACATTCCCACCGGCCGGGCGATGGCGCCCCCCGTCACCGAAAACTTGGCGACCTACCCCGTACGGATCGAGGGGGAGGACGTGCTGGTCGACCTGGCCGGCACGGGCGAAGCCGACTGAACCGGCGCTCCCCGCGCCCTGCCGCCGCAGCGATGGGCGGCCCACCAACCGAAGGAGACAAGATGGGGTTCCACCTGAAAGCAAGACTCGCCCCGCTCGTGCGGGTGCTGCCGGCGATCGCGCTGGCGGCCTCCGGCACGGCGGCCCTCGCCGAGACGTCCGTGCACGACCAGCTCAATGGACTGATCGCGAAGTACGGCAAGGTCGACGGCAAGTCCATGACCAACCCGGGCGTGAAGGAGATCTTCACGAAGGACGGCCTGTCCGAAGAGCTGGCGGCCTACCCGGTCGGCAAGCTGGCGGACGGCTTCGTCTGGAAGCCGGGCATGGGCGCCACCTTCACGGGCCCGTACAGCAAGCTCAAGATCAAGGCGCCCTTCACCGATTACCTGCCGCTGCCCGCCGGCCCCGTGCTGAACCCCAAGAAGACCTACCGCATCGGCTTCGTCTTCCATGGCTTCAACCATTCCTGGCTGGTCAGCCTGGCCGACACCGCTGCATGGGAGGCCGCGCGCCACCCGAACGTGCAGATCGACGTGATCGACGCCCAGTTCGACGACAACAAGATGGCGCAGGTGATCGACACCTGGGTGACCAAGAAGTACGACGGCATCGTGCTGTGGCCGATGCGCGAGGCGCCGATGGGGCCCCCGGTCGACCGCGCCGTCGCGGCCGGCATCCCGGTGGTCAGCGTGGACCGCCGCACTTCGTCCGACAAGATTTCGTCCGAGGTCACGGGCAACTTCTACGCCAACGGCATCCAGCAAGGCCTGTTCATGCAGGAAATGCTCAAGGGGCAGGGCTCGCTGGTCCTCACGCGCAAGGACCTGGGCAGCACGGCCGACTCGATCCGCGCCGGCGGCTTCATGCAGGTGATCGGCCGCAGTCCCGGCTACAAGATCCTCGGCTCGTACCACGTCAACAGCGACCGCACGCTGACCTTCAAGACGACCGCCGACGCCATGCAGGCCTTCAAGGAGGTGAGCGCGGTGTACACGGCCGGCGGCGAGGAGGCGATGGGCGCCCTCGACGCGATCCGCGAAGCCAAGCGCCTGCGCAGCGCCCCCGGCGGCAAGAAGATCGTGATCGTCGCCGACGACGACTCGAAGGAAGTGCTCAACGAGATCAAGGCCGGCAACATCGACATGGTTGCGCCCTACACGCCCCTGATCGGCGACGTCGGCGTGCGGGCGGTGCTGCGCCACATCGGCTTCAAGGAAGGGCTGGTGAAGCAGGCCCCGCCGAAGCTGATCCTCACGCCCAACCTGCCGATGATCACGAAGACCAGGATGACCATCGAAGGCATCCAGACCCTGACGCCGGACGAATGGCCCTACGCCTTCGGCCCGAACAAGTAAGCCAGCCTCGTCGGAGACGGCCTGGCGGGCCCGCAAGTCCGCCAGGCCACAGGAGTTTGGATGGAAAGCACCTTGCAGGCCGACCGGATGGAGGCCGCTACTTCACCCAAGGCGCGGGGCCGGCGGCTCGCCCTCGATGCGGTCGCAGGCCGGCTGCTGCTGCTGCTCGCCCTGGTGGGTGCCGCCATGGCCCTGGAGCCCGCCTTCGGCACTGCCGAGAACATGCGCACCGTGCTGCTGGCCGTGTCGACCGTCGGCGTGATGGCTGTCGGCATGACGCTCGTCCTGCTGGCCGGTGAGATCGACCTGTCGGTCGGCGGCGTGGCCGTGCTCTCGGGCATCGTGGGCGGCATGCTGCTGCCGTCCGGTTCCATCGTGCTGGTCGTGGGCGGCGTCCTCGCGAGCGGCGCGCTCTGCGGCCTCGTCAACGGCTTGCTGGTGACGAAGCTGCGGGTTCCGTCGCTGATCGTCACGCTCGGCATGCTCGGCGTCCTGCGCTCCCTGGCGAACATCCTGTCGGGAGGCCAGGCGATCCACCCGGATTCGCTGGAGGCCTATGTCTGGTTCGGCCGCGGCGCCGTGTTGGGCATTCCGGTGCCGGTCCTCGTCTTCGTGGCGGCCGCGGCGGCCGCAGCCGTGCTGGCCCGCCACAGCCGCTTCGGCCGCGCCGTCTATGCGGTGGGCGGCAATGCCGCCGCCGCTGCGCTCTCGGGCATCCGTGTCGACCGGGTGCGCGTCCTCGTGTTCCTGGCCAGCGGCGCCGCCGCCGCGCTGGCCGGCCTGCTGGAAACCGCGCGCCTCGCCTACATCGGTCCGGCCGGCTTCGGCGGCATCGAACTGACCGTCATCGCGGTGGTCACGCTGGGCGGAGTGTCGCTCGCCGGCGGCCGCGGAACGGTCGAAGGGACGATCCTGGCGGCGCTGATCCTCGGCGTCGTCAACAACGTGCTCAACATCGCCGGCGTGAGCAGCTACGTGCAGCAGATCGTCACCGCGGCGGTGATCCTGCTGGTGGTGCTGCCCGACGGCCTGCAGCGCCGCGAACGGCACGCATGAACGGGATTTCCATGAACAACGCGCAAACCATCGACGCCGCCGGTCCCGGTGGCGCCGGCCTGCGTTCCGCGGCGCTGGTCCTGAAGCAGCCGCTGCTCTGGCTGTTCCTGGCGCTGCTGGTGATCGGGGCGCAGAGCTCCCCGTATTTCCTCGGCGCCGACAACCTGGCCAACCTGCTGCGCCAGCTCACCGTCTTCGGCCTGATCGCCCTGGGCATGACGCTGGTCCTGCTGACGGGGCGCATCGACCTTTCGGTCGGCGCGACGATGGTCTTCAGCGTGGTCGCGGCGATCGAGGTGATGGCCGTCATCTGCGGTTTCATGGACATCCGCATCATGGGCCGGGGCCACACCTACGTCGGTCCGACCTGGCCGCTGATCGTGCTGACGCTCGCGATCGGCGCCCTCGTCGGCGTCGTCAACGGGCTCGGCGTGGCCTACGGCCGGGTCACGCCCTTCATCATGACGCTGGTGAGCCTCAGCGCGCTGCGCGGACTGAGTTACGTGCTGTCGAACGGCCGTCCCTACTACCTGCGCAGCGAGGAGTACCGGTGGCTGGGCGAGGCCACGGCCTGGGGCATCCCGGTGGTCGCCTTCCTGTTCGCCGCCGTCTTCGCGGCGATGGCGTGGCTGCTGCATGCCCACGTGGCCGGCAGTCGCATCTACGCGATCGGCGGCGACGAGAAGACGGCCGGATTCGCCGGAGTGCAGGTGCGCCGGTGGATCGTGCTGGTCTACGCGGCCAGCGGCCTGTGCGCCGCGCTGGCCGGACTGGTCTTCACCTCCCGCCTGACCTCCGTGGACGCACCGATGTGCTCCGGCTACGAGCTGAGCGCCATCGCGATCGCGGTGCTCGGCGGCACCAGCCTGGCCGGTGGCCACGGCTCGCCCTACCGCACCCTGTGCGCCGCGCTCGTGTTCGCCGTCGGCCTGAACCTGCTGACGCTGCACAACGTCAGCGCCTGGTACCAGGACCTGATCATCGGCTTCGTGCTGATCGCGGCCGTGGCGCTGACCCAATGGCTGCAGCAGCGGGCGCGGCATCCGCGCGCGGCGCGCTGACCCTTCATTCTCACGACGACAAGGAGACAACATGGCCCGCAGCCTCATGCTCGGCATCGACATCGGGACGACCAACGTCAAGGCGGTCGTCCTCGACACCCAGACCCACAAGGTCGTCGCGACGGGTTCGCGCGAGCACCCGCTGTTCCACCCGAAGCCGGGCTGGGCGGAGCAGGCCCCGGACAACTACTGGAAGGCCGTGGTCGCCTCGATCCGCCAGTGCCTGGAGCAGGGCAACCTGGCCGATGCGATCGGCGGCGTCGCGATCTCCGGGCTGGTCGGCGTCACGCTCCCGGTGGACGTGGCGGGCCGGCCGCTGCGCGACGCGATGATCTGGATGGACGCCCGATCGGAGCGCGAATGCGCCGAGATCCGCGAGCGCGTCGGCGAAGAGACGATCAACCGCATCAACGGCAACCGCGTGGCGCCCTGGTTCATCGAACCCAAGGCGCTGTGGATCAAGAACCACCAGCCGCACATCTTCAACGCCACGCACAAGTTCCTCTCGCCGGCCGGCTTCTGCACCTTCCGCATGACCGGCACGTTCTCGATCAACACCGGCGACGCGGGCCTGTTCTATCCCTACGAGTACCGCAAGGCGAAGTGGAACCCGGCCATCGCCGAGGCGATCGGCGTGCCGATCGACAAGTACCCGCGCATCTACGAATCGCACGAGGTGGTCGGCGAGGTCACGCGGGCGGCGGCCGAGGAGACGGGGCTGCCGGTGGGCATCCCGGTGGTGGCCGGCGGCACCGACATCAGTTCGGCGGCGCTGGGCGCCGGCGTCACCCAGGTGGGCCAGGCCTACTACTCGATGGGCACCGGCTCCAACCTGGGCATCATGATCCCGACGGACCAGCCCGTGGACGAGTTCCGCATCCTGAAGTGGCCCCACGTGCTGCCCGGCATCACCATGTTCGATGCGCCGATGGCCTTCACCGGTGCATCGCTCAAGTGGTTCCGCGACAACTTCGGCCATGTCGAATTGCAGGTGGCGGAGCGGATCGGCCAGAACGTCTTCGACCTGTTCACGGCGGAGGCCGAACGGGTCGCGCCGAACGCCGACGGCCTGCTGTACCTCCCCTACCTGGGCAACTCGCTGTCGCCCCACTGGAACTCCAGCGCCTGCGGCACCTTCTTCGGCGTGCGCCCGAGCACCACGCGCGCCCACTTCATCCGGGCGCTGATCGAGGGGGTGGCGTTCGACCTGTACTCCAACGTGAAGATCGCGCAGGCCGCCGGCGTCAAGCTGGACTGCCTGATCCTCAACGGCGGCCCGACCAAGAGCCGCTTCTGGAACCAGATCACGGCCAACGTCGTGAACCTGCCGCTGGACATCCCCGATGTCAACGAGGCGGCGCCGCTGGGCGACGCCATCCTGGCGGGCGTGGGCGCCGGCGTCTACGCGAGCCCGGTGGAACCGGTCGGCGCGATCGCCACCATCAAGCAGACCATCGAACCCGATCCGGCCATGCACCAGCGCTACGGCGAGTTCTTCGCGCTGTGGCAGCAGGTGCTGGAGCAGCTGCGGGATTCGATGGACCGGCAGCACGCGCTGCTGGAGCGCTACCACCTCGGCCAGGGAGCGTGACCGTGCCGGCTCCCATGCCGCTGCTGGAAGTGCGCGGCGTCGGCAAGCGCTTCGGCGCGGTCACGGCGCTGCACGACGTCAGCTTCGACGTGCGGCCGGGCGAAGTCCACGCGCTGGTCGGCGAGAACGGCGCCGGCAAGTCCACGCTGCTGTCGATCATGAACGGCCTGCAGCCGCCCGACGAAGGCGAGCTGCTGGTGCTCGGGGAGCGGACGATGCTCACCGGGCCGCTGCAGGCGCGACGCAGCGGCCTCGCTCTGGTGCACCAGGAACTGGCCCTATGCCCGAACCTGACGGTGGCCGAAAACCTGTTCCTCGGCCAGGAGCCGCGCACCTGGTCCGGCCGCATCGACCGCGCGGCCATGCGGCGCGACAGCCTCGTGCTGCTGCAGCGCATGCGCACGGAGATCGCGCCGGAGCGCAAGGTGGGCGACCTGAGCCTCAGTGAGCGCCAGCTCGTCGAGATCTGCAAGGCGCTGGTCGGCCGGCCGCGCGTGCTGGTGCTGGACGAGCCGACCGCCTCGCTGACCGACGAACACGTCAGCGTGCTGCTGGAGACCATCCGCAGCCTGCGCGCCGATGGACTCGGGATCGTCTATGTCTCGCATCGGCTGGAAGAGGTGCTGGGGATCGCCGACCGCATCACGGTGCTGCGTGACGGCCGGGTGGCCGCGCGCTTCGAGCCGGGCGAGGCGGACGAGGAGAAGCTGATCCGCGCCATGGTCGGCCGCGACCTCGGGCATCGCTTTCCGGAACGCCATGCGCCTGCTCCCGGCCCCAGGATGATCGAAGCCGTGGGCCTGGGGCTGCACGGCCGGTTCCGGGATGTCAACCTTTCCGTGCACGCCGGCGAGATCGTCGGCATCGCCGGCCTGATGGGCTGCGAGCGCGAGAGCGTGATCCGCACGCTGTTCGGCCTGCACGTGCCGGACCGGGGTGAGATCCGCGTTCGCGGCGAGACGGTGCGCCTGGCGCAGGCCGCCGACGCGATCGAAGCAGGCATCGCCTACCTGCCGGCCGACCGCAAGGCCGAAGGCCTGGTGCTCGGCATGTCGGTGTACGACAACCTGTCGCTGGGCATGCTGCCGTCGCTCAGCCGCTTCGGCCTGCTGTCCCGCCGCCGCCAGCGACGCCATGGAGACACGCTGATCGAGCGGCTGCAGATCAAGGCGCCGGAGCCGGACCGCGGCGTGGTAAACCTCTCCGGCGGCAACCAGCAGAAGGTGGTCCTCGGCAAATGGCTCTCGCGCGGCGCCGACGTGTGGATCGTCGAGGAGCCGACCCGCGGCGTGGACGTCGGCGGCAAGACCCAGATCTGGGAGGCGCTGCACCGCGTCTCCCGCGAGGGCAAGGCGATCATCGTGGTCTCCAGCGAGCTGCCCGAGCTGATGGGCATCTGCGACCGCATCGCGGTGATGAGCCGCGGCCGCGTCACCGGCGAGTTCGAGCGCGCGGCATTCGACGCGGATGCGATCGCACGCTGCGCCGTGGCCGCCTGACGTCCATGCATCAATGGTGCCGTTCAAACAATGAATTGGCGCCGAGGCGGCGTGCTTCCTAGCATGGCAGCCGCAGTGGGGATTGCGCCGCGCGCATCCGAGCTGCGACTGACATCCGCAAGCACCGAGAAAGACGATCAATGAGCGACACGAACTACGGAGGCATGGGGACGGAGGGCTGGGCTCTCACGGGCCCGGAGAGGATTCCCCGCCAGCTGCTGAAGGAGCTGCGCGAGCGCAGCAACGGGCCGGGCCTGCTGCACCTGGCCGTCCACTGCGCGACGCTGGTGGCCACGGGCGCGCTGGTCGCCGCCACGCTGGAGACCTGGTGGGCCTGGCTGCTCGCCTCGTTCGTGCACGGCACCGTGATCGTGCTGCTGTTCGCGCCGCTGCACGAGTGCTCGCACGGCACGGCTTTCCGCGCGCGCTGGCTGAACACGGCGGTCGGCATGCTGGCCGGCTTGGTGAGCATGCGGCCCTTCCTGTACTTCAAGTACCGGCACACGGCCCACCACACCTACACCCAGCACGCCACGCTGGACCCCGACATCGTGGCCTTCCCGTCCTCGATCCGCGGCTATGTCGCGATGATCGCGGGCGCCTCGTTCTGGCCGAAGATGCTGGGCACCCTGTGGCGCGGCGTCACGGGCCGCTTCAACGCGCTCGAGCGGAGCTTCATCCCGGCCAGCGACACGCGCCGCGTCAGCTGGGAAATCCGCGCCGCCGTGGCGATCTACCTGCTGGTTGCCGCCGTGTCGGTGGCCACCCAGTCCTGGGCCGCCGTGCTGTATTGGCTGTTCCCCCGCTTCATCGGCGAGCCGGTGTTGCGCGCGATCCGCATGGCCGAACACACGGGCGCCGAGGAGACGCCCAACCTGCTGGCCAACACCCGGACCACGCTCGCCAACCCGGTGTTCCGCACGCTGTACTGGAACATGCCCTATCACGCGGAACACCACCTCTCCTCGTCGGTGCCGTTCCATGCCCTGGCCCGGATGCATCGCGAGCTGAAGCCGCACCTCGGCTGCGTCGCCACGAGCTACTGGCAGGTGCATCGCGACATCGTGAGGCAGGTGCTCAGCGGCCGGCGGCTCCAACGCGAGGCGGTGCGCCGGTGATGGACGCGCAGGTCGTGATCATCGGGGCCGGCCAGGCGGGCGGCCGCACGGCGCAGGCGCTGCGGCGGCTCGGACATGCGGGGCGGATCACCCTGCTGGGTGAGGAAGCACACGGGCCCTACGAGAGGCCGCCGCTGTCCAAGGACATCCTGCTGGGTCGCGCGCAGCCGGACTCGCTGCTGCTGCTGGCCGAGGAGAAGTGGCGTGCGCTCGACGTGGCACTGCGCTGCGGCTGCAAGGTGGCCGCCATCGACCGCGAGGGCCGCCGTGTCCGGCTCGAAGACGGCAGCAGCATCGGCTACGACGTCCTCGTGCTCGCCGCCGGCGCCCGGGCCCGGGCCTTTCCCGGCCCGGTGGAGGGCGGCGCCGAGGTGCTGCGGCTGCGCAGCCTGGACGACGCCGAGCGGCTGCGTGCCCGCCTCGTGCCGCGCAGCCGCCTTGCGGTGATCGGCGCCGGCTTCATCGGCATGGAGCTCGCCGCCAGCGCGCGGCAGCTCGGCGTCGAGGTGACCCTGCTCGAGGCAGCGGCCCGGCCGCTGGCGCGCCTGCTGCCGGCCGTCGTGGCCGGATGGCTGGTGGCGATGCACCGCGCGCAGGGCGTCGCCCTGCACCTGGGCTGCGGCGTCGACCGGGTGACGCCCGGCCGCGTCCTGCTGACCGATGGGCGCAGCATAGTCGCCGACACCGTGGTGGCGGGCATCGGCGCGCGGCCCAACGACGAACTGGCGGCCGCCGCGGGGCTCGCCGTGCGCGACGGTGTGCTCGTGAACGCCTGCGGCCGCAGCAGCGACCCCGCGATCTTTGCCGTGGGCGACGTGGCGCGGCAGCAGGACCCGGCCGAAGGCCTCGACCAGCGGCTGGAATCCTGGCGCAACGCCGAGGACAGCGCCCAGGCCGTGGCCGCCGCCATCTGCGATGCGCCCGCGCCGCACCGTCCGGTCCCCTGGTTCTGGACCGACCAGTACGGGCGCAACATCCAGCTGGCGGGCCGGCCCGAGGACGCGCACGAACGCATAGCCTTCGGCGATCCCGCTTCCGGCCCAGCCCTGACTTATTTCCTCGATGGGGGCTTCGTCCGCGGCGTCGTCGGCATCGACTGCGGCCGCGAGATGCGTGCTGCCATTAAACTGGTCGGTTCCGGCGGAACCGTGAAACCGACCGACCTTCCCCGGCCCCGCGAGCGGGCGCCTGCGCTGCAGGCTTCGCGCCCGCCGGCGGCCCCGTCCGTTTTCCAATCCACTGCGCCATGATCCGGAGCCAGGCAGCCATCCTGACGGCGCCCCACCGTCCCTTCCTGCTCGATACGATCGAGGTGGCGCCGCCGCGGCCCGGCGAGGTGCTGGTCGAGATCGCGGCGACGGGCCTGTGCCACACGGACCTCACCGCGATCGAGGGCAGCAACAGCAGCTGCGTCTATCCCGCCGTGCTGGGCCACGAAGGCGCCGGCCGGGTGGTGGAGGTCGGCCCCGAAGTGCGCGGCCTGGCGGTGGGCGACCACGTGATCCCGCTGTACGGCCCGGAATGCGGCACCTGCCGCATGTGCCGCAGCCGCCGCACGAATCTCTGCTGGTCGATCAAGCCGACACGCGACCGCGGCGTGATGCCGGACGGCACCTCCCGCTTCCGCTGGCAAGGGGAGCCCCTGCATCACTTCATGGGCACGTCCACCTTCTCGCGCTACACGGTCGTGCCCGAGATCGCACTGGCGAAGATCCGGCAGGATGCACCGCTTGATCGCGCCTGCCTCCTGGGCTGCGGCGTCACCACCGGCGTCGGCGCGGCCCTCGACGACGTGCGCGAAGACGACACCGTGGTGATCTTCGGCCTGGGCGGCATCGGAACCAACATCGTCCAGGGGGCGCGCATCGCCGGGGCATCCCGCATCATCGGGGTCGACCTCCAGCCGGCCAAGGCGGAGCTCGCAAGGCGCTTCGGCCTGTCCGACTTCATCGACGCCTCGCGCGAACCCGAGCGCGTGGTGCAGCAGGTGCGCGACCTGAGCGGCGGCGGCGTCGACGTGGCGTTCGAATGCACGGGCCACGTGGGCGTGATGCGCCAGGCGCTGGACGTCTGCCACGTCGGCTGGGGAACCTGCGTGCTGCTGGGCGTCGAGCCGAGCGGCGCGGAGATGAAGGTACCGCCGGTGGCGGTCCGCTACGGCCGCACCCTCAAGGGCAGCTACTTCGGGGGCGTGAAGGGGCGCACCGGCCTCGGCCGCTTCGTCGACCTCTACATGGACGGCAAGCTGGAACTCGATCCGCTCATCACGCACCGGCTGCGCCTGGACCAGATCGACGAGGGCTTCCGGATGATGATCGACGGCACCTCGCTGCGCAGCGTGGTCACCTTCGAGTAGCGGGCCGCCGAGACACGCAATGGAAGGATCCACCGGCATGGCCATCGACCCGCGCGTCGAGTCGCACTATGTCTTCCCGCCCGACCATCCCTCGCGGACGGCCGTCTACCGGGAGATCGCCGAGGGCAGCGCCGCCGCGCGCCGGTGCGGGCCCGTGTCGCTCGACCTCGCCTACGGCGGCCACGAACGGCAGCGCCTCGACCTGTTTCCCGGCCGCGACGGCCGCCCCCTGGTGGTCTTCTTCCATGGCGGCTACTGGCGCAGCCAGCACAAGGACGCCTATGGCTTCGTGGCCACCGCCTTGCGCCGGGAGGGGATGTCCGTGGCCGTGGTCGGCTATCCGCTGTCGCCCCCATGGGCCTTGGAGCGGATCGTGGGCAGTTGCCGCGACGCGCTGCGCTGGCTGCGCGGCCCCGGCCGGACGCAGCTTCCGGAGGTCACCGGCATCGTGCTGGCCGGTCACTCGGCCGGCGCGCACCTGGCAGCCAGCCTGGCCTGTGACGCCGGCAGCGGCGCTGGCGTGATCGGCTGCGTCGCGCTGAGCGGGATCTTCGACCTGCGTCCGCTGCTGCAGACCAGCATCGGCCAGGGCATGGGGCTGGACGAAGCCGCGGCTGCGGCTTGCAGCCCGATCGACCGGGCGCCCGGTGCCGGCTGGCTCATCGCCGCGGTGGGGGCTGCGGAAACCGAGGGCTTCCGGCAGCAGACCCGGCGCTACGCCGCGCACTGGGCCGGCTCGCGCCGGATCGAGGTGCCGGGCGCGGACCACTACTCCATCCTCAGGGAGCTGGCCCATCCGGACGGGCTGGTCCTGCAAGCCTTGAGGCAACGACTCGCAACCGAGGGCCAGGTCACATGAGCGGGGATCGCAGCATCGAGAAGAGCCTGCCTTTCGTGAATTTCAACCAGCTGCGTTCGTTCTACGCCGTCGCGCAGGAGATGAGCTTCACCAAGGCGGCGCGGCTGCTGCACGTGGGCCAGCCGACGCTGACGGTGCAGGTGCGCGCGCTCGAGGAGCGCTACGGCGTCGAGCTGTTCCTGCGTTCGGCGCGCGGCCTGCAGCTGAGCAGCACGGGCGAGGCCTTGTTCGCCATCGCCAGGCAGATCTTCCTGCACGAGGAGCAGGCGGTGGAGCTGCTGCGCTCCACCAATGGCCAGGTGGCCGGGCAGCTGCGGGTCGGCACCGTCGGGCCCTCCTTCGTGATGAAGCTGCTGGCGCAGTTCCGCCACAAGTTCCCGCTCGTGCAGGTGCGGCTGGACAGCGACAACTCCGAAGGCGTGATGCGCAAGATCCTCGATTCGGTGACCGACGTGGCCATCACCGGGAACTGCATCGAGGACCCGCGGCTGTACGCCTGCCGGCTGGGTTCGCACGAGGTCCAGGTGTTCGTGAACCGCCAGCACCCGTGGGCCCAGCTGGAGTCCATCAAGCTGCGCCAGCTCGATGGCCAGCCGATGATCATGCGCGAGGTCGGCTCGATGACGCGCAACGCGATCGAGGCGACGATGGCGCAGCACGGCGTGCGGCCGGCGGCCGTCATGGACGTGCCGCGCGAGGCGGTGCGCGAGGCCGTGCTCGAAGGCCTGGGTGTCGGCATCGTGTCGGAAGCCGAGTTCCGGGCCCACGCCGACCTCCACGCGCTGCGGATCTCCGATCACCCGAGCTTCACGCAGTCCTACGTCATCTGCCTGCGCGCGCGGCGCTTCTCCCGGCCCATTGCGGCCTTCCTCGAGCTGGCCGAGGCGCAGGCCCGTGCCTCCCGCTGAGGCCGGCGGCCACAGTTCCGAAAGGGCGAATCTTGAAAGCGAACCTTGGGGGGCGCGCGCCGTCACCCGACCTTCCTGCGCGCGACGTGCTCCTGGAACGGCTCCGGGCGGGCCAGTCGACCCGTTGGGACGTGATCGTGGTGGGCGGCGGCGCCACGGGCCTGGGCACGGCGGTGGACGCCGCCAGCCGCGGCCTGCGCACGCTGCTGCTCGAGGCGCACGATTTCGCGAGCGGGACTTCCAGCAAGGCGACCAAGCTGCTGCACGGGGGCGTGCGCTACCTCGCGCAGGGGAACGTGGCGCTCGTGCGGGAAGCCTTGCACGAGCGCGACATCCTGTTGCGCAACGCGCCCGGACTGACCGCGCCGCTGGATTTCGTCATTCCCGCCTACACCCGCGCGGCGCGCTACTACTACGGCGCCGGCCTGAAGCTGTACGACGCGCTCGCGGGCCGGTTGTCGCTGGCGCGCAGCAGGCTGCTCGATGCCGGGGAAACGCTGGCAGCGTTGCCCACGCTGCAAGCCCAGGGCCTGAAAGGCGGCGTGCAGTACTCCGACGGCCAGTTCGACGATGCGCGGCTGGCGCTCGCGCTGGCGCGAACCGCGAGCCGGGAAGGGGCGTTGATCGCGAACTACGTAGCGGTCCACGGCCTGGTCAAGGACGCGGACGGACGCATCGTCGGCGTCCATGCGGTCGAACAGGAGAGCCGCGAGGCGTTTCGTTTCGAAGCCGGCTGCGTGGTCAATGCCACCGGCGTCTGGGCCGACGGCCTGAGGCGCTGTGACCGCCCCGGCCAAGCGGCGATGATCTCGCCCAGCCAGGGCGCCCACCTCGTCCTCGACCGCAGTTTCCTGCCCGGGCGCAGCGCGATGCTGGTGCCGAAAACCTCGGACGGCCGGCTGTTGTTCATGGTCCCCTGGCTCGGCCACACCCTCGTCGGCACGACCGACACGCCCATGCCCGGCATCGCGCTCGGCTCGCCGGCGCCGGAGCGGCATTCGGCCGCCCATACGCCGGTGCCGCTGGCCGAGGAGGTGTCATTCATCCTGGAGGCGGCCAGGCCGTACCTGGCGCGCGCTCCGCGGCTGCAGGACGTGCGTTCGGTCTGGGCGGGACTGCGGCCCCTGGTGGCGCCGCCCGATGGCGGAGAGCGCACCGCCAGGGTGTCGCGCGAGCACACGGTGCTCGTCGCTCCGTCCCGCCTAGTGACGGTGACCGGCGGCAAATGGACCACCTACCGTCGCATGGCGGAATCCGCCCTGGATGCCGCCGCCGACCACGGCCTGCTGCCCGCGCGTCCGGGAATTACGGCGCATCTCGCGCTCGAATGCGCGAACGCACCCGTCGTCCGAGAGCAGGAGCCGCATCCCGACGAAGCCAGCGTGCGTGCCGCGGTGCGCTTCGAGGGCGCGCTGACTGTGGAGGACGTGCTGGCACGCCGGCACCGACACCTGTTCCTCGATGCCGGGGGTGCGCTGGACCTGGCGCCGTGGGTGGCCAGGATCGTCGCCGCGGAGCGAGGCCGGGACGGCGCCTGGGCCGCACGCCAGGTGGATGCCTTCACCGTCGAGGCAGCGAAGTTCCAGGTCCGCACGGTGGCGCCGACCTGAGTTCAGCTTTTGCAGGGCGCGTGACTGAGTTCAAAGGCGGGCTCTGGAGCCGCCGAGTTTCCGACCGGCAAGCCGGGCAGCGCGGTGGCAGCGGCCATTCTGGATGGGACAGTACCGGCGGATACTCTCGTCACGCGCGAACACTTGGCCAGGCGATGGGGCCGGCGCAACGGGTGATAGAGAACGCCAGGCTGCTGGTCGCTTCAGGCTTCCTGAACACTAGGATCCGGGCACCCTTCTCCTGCTCCCTACGCTCGCGCGATTGCCTGCGCTTGCGCATCCGCTCCTCGCCCGTCGGCTCAATTCCGCGACGTTTCAACTCTTCGCGGAGGGTAGGCTCACGATTATCGGCTGGGGTTGCCACAGCAGTCGTCGGCGACATATTCATACCCGGGATATTCAAGGCGGAAGCGCAATTTCGGAAGCGAGTCGTATCACGCCGACAGGACGACTGATGTCGCAGCCCTAGTGCATACCACTGCGGCGTCCAGGTGGAGTTGCTCGAGCGCCCCACGCGCCGCTCTGCGGTCGGGTTCGCTGCAGCGCGGGTCGGCGGCGATTCGGTCCCACCATTCCAGGCTCACCTGAAGCAGGTAGTCGTCGTGTTCCCAGAGGCGCGTCGGAGCGCCCAACGAGTTCGGTTCGTGACGACCGCGAAGCGCGCCTGATTGGGGAGAAGAACGGGCACGCGCCGGCGGCCGTCGCGGACGCACCAGGGACTTCCGAGGCCCTAGACGGGGAAGTTCGTCTGCCTGGCACGCCGGTGCTCACGGATCGCTATTCGAGTCCCTGTCCGTTCTTGCGCGGCGGAGCCTTTTCGATCTACCAGCTTCGTCCGCTGGCTCGTCGAACGCAGGCAAATTTGGACGTTGACGCTCGGCTCTACGAGCTGCGTCCGGGCATGGAGCCGAAGGTTCCGTACGCGGATGCCACCGTGCTCAAGCGGAATACGTGATGGCGCAGCCCTATGCGCAGTGGGCCGATACCCGCGCATTCTTTCCTCCTCAGCCGCTCGATTAACCTAGCCCCCAGGGGGCGGACCGGAACGGCTCATTTCGCTGCGTGGCTTGACGTTCGGTGGCGCCGTGGAGAGGACCGGGACCAGCACGGGGTCGAACCGCTGTTCGCGGCGGGCTGCTTCAGCGCAGCCGCGCTGGCATGCCCGGGGCTTGAGACTCCTGGCCTACGGCTTCTTCGCCACCTTGTCGGAGACCCGCTCTCCCGTGTCCGCGTCCTCGATCCAGACGGCGATCTCATCCGGCCCCATGTCCCCCTTGACCTGGTAGTGGTGGCCCGCCTTCGGGGAGAAGTCGACGATCCCGCTGTGGTCGTAGTAGAACTTTCCCTGCGCCAGCAATGCAAACCCCGCGAACGGCGCTGCCATGTGTTGGGCCTTGAGTCGAACCTTCATCGGCTTGATTTCGACCTTGCGGGTCACCGAAGCCTCCATGAGGCCGAATGTGTTCCCCATAGAACGCCGGGCCGACGCATCGATCCCGTTGGGGACGATCTTCCCATCCACATGCGTCGCCGCATAGGCGCGCAGCACGCCCGGGCTCTCCCGCATGACGGAGTCCGACAAGTCCGCCGTCGCACCGGTGTAGTCCTTCGGCAGCGTGTACTGTGTTGCGCATCCCCCAAGCGCAATGGTCACTGCAGCCAAGAAAACTTTGGTTCGTCTCACTTGCAACCCTCCTCATGTTTTTCCATGATAAAAGTCAATGTGGGGTATTGCACGCCGCAGGCACGGCAGAACGGCAGCAGCGCGGCATCGCTGCAACAGCGGGTGCACGCCGTGCAGTGTCGGATTCAGCGGCCGTAGAAGCGCTCGAGGAAGTCCAGGTGCGCGCGCCGCCACGCGGCAGCCGGACGGAAGTCGCCGCCGAGTTCCAGGTGGTTGTCGTCCTCCGCGCGGTAGTCGCCCCGAGGGCGCAAGGCCCGGCGCATTCGGATCACCGTGCCGCGAAGGCGACCCACACGCGCCGCATCGTGCGTGACAGGAACGGCTAGCTCGGCCGGCGCCGCGGTGTGCATGGATCGTTCCACGCCGAAAGCCCATTTCGCACCGTGGTTGACACTTCCCATCGCACACCGCTCCGCCGCCTTCACCTCTTCGAGCGTGGGCTCGTGGAGCCCATGGACTCGAGCGTACTGCACGGCATCGACCGTGTCGCCCCCATGTCACGGCTTCCCGTACCCAGATATTACCTCTTGACGATTCACAACTAGTCCTTCGGGTGACGCGTCAGCACGGTGCAGCCCTGCGTAACCGTCCGGGCATGGCATCCTTGAGGAATGGCGCCTGATCCGAAAGGATGGTGTGAATCGCGAATCCGTCGGTTATACGCATCGTCAATATGATTGGCCTGGAGCGCAGAGGCTTTGATGTCGAGCGGGTACGTCAGAATCAAAAGCGGTATGCGCGATCTGTTAAGTCGCCCACATCTTGGCACGCTGCTTCTCAGACGCTGGCTGATGCACACCCGGACGGTGTCGATCTCCGTGAGATCGCGAGCTTTATCGTCGGCACGCGAACCGGAATAGCGAAGGTGGGCACCTGAAACCGTCTTGCTGATGGAACAGGAGCGGTCCAACAGCCTCGGAAGTGCAGCGTCAGCAATGCGCTTGGCACTGGCCGGTCGGGCGAGTCCTTGGAGTCAAGAAGCCGTGGCCGACCGCTTACCCCGCGGACGCTAAATCCGCTGATCAAACTGACGCGCGAAGAGGTAGGGGTTGCCCAATAAGTGACTGGTCCAGCACATTCGTCCCTTGGTATTCAGTGGCGCCTCTACAACTCCGGCCATACATATTGAGCGGTAGCTACGCGCCGTGTGAACGCAAAGTTGCTGGCCACGTGGGGCGCGGGTCCCGCAAGCGGCTGGCCGGGCCGCCCCCCGAAACGATCGCCGGGATCGAGGATCGCCTCACGATAGAGGATCGTGGGGACTATAGATCACGACTCGACACTCGAGCGCCGCGCGTCCGCCGCGATCAGCGCTGAAGCGATGCAGCGCTCATGCCCGAAGCGAGCACGCGTAAGTTTTCGCGGCCTGCAACACCATGACGAGCCGCTGAGCTGCAGTTGCGGCTAGAAATTGACGGGCCTCCGGGCTCACCTCTCGGGCAGTGAGGCCCACCAGGACCTCGGTCGGGCTCAGGCCTTCGAGCATGTCAAGAGCCGACGTGAAGAAGCCATACAAGACGGGTCCACCCGGCCGTTCTAGTGCAATCGAAACCTGCCTTAGCGGCTCGCCGACGATCCCCTCCCACGTTTGGAATGCCGGGTACTCGCGCCTGCGCTCCTGATCGGGACGCCGAAGTATGGAAAACAGTTCGCCGGCCTGTTCGCGCTCGCGCACCGTCTCTTCGGAGACCTGCAGTAGGCCTGCTAAAGCCGAGGCGGTCAGGGCCCCGGCCGGATCGAGATGCGCACCTGGCGCGCGTACCGCGTCCGACAGCGCTGCCTGCCTGCCGCTTGAGCCCGGAATGACGCTTGCCATCCGTATCCCCCGTTTTTTTTATGACCGCCATGTAAGGGATCAACAGATTCTCTCAGCCGCCGCGCTTAAGGAGGAAGACTGCGATTGCGAAGAGAACAACTCCAACAGACTCAATCGAACTCGCGCAGATCGCGATCGTCGTCTGCGCTTGAATGTTATTGCTGAAGTGGCGCTCAATCCAGTGTCGATGTAGCAGTTCCTTTCACCGCAGTTTAGTCCGACCTCTAGGCAAGCCGACGAGGCGCAGTTCAGGCCAGAAGCGTCGCCAACGCAATCCCGGCTGTACGGGTCAACACGGGACCACCGCACAGTTAGAGCTCTGCGAGCGCATTCCGGGTCTCACCATCCATGTCTGCGAGAGCCCGTGTCGTTTCAAGTTGTGCGCTGCCCGCCAGCCGCAGCTGCTGGCCAACAGGGGCCGCTTGGCTTACGTGGTCCAACTTGACTGCCGCCCCCGTCATTGGCAGCGGCTTGCGGCGGACGGCTAGGGTCAACTGGCCGCTAGTCGGCAATCCCGACCTCGCCTGGGTAGGCAAGGCCGAGTTCAGCGCTCCCGCGCCGCCTCCTGTGCCACCTTTTGCACAGGTGACATTAAGTATTCCAGCACCGTGCGGCTGCCTTGGTTAATCTCAGCCTGCACCACCATGCCCGGCGCTAGCTTCAGCACCTCGCCGTTAGCTGCCCTGAGCTCCTGGCTGTCCAGACGTACAAGTGCCTTGTAGCTTTGCGGATTCTGACCCCGTGCCGCCGCCTTCTCTGGATCGTTCGCCAACGAGTCGGCACTTACCAGCTCGACCTTGCCTTGCAGCATCCCGTACTTCTGGAACGGATAGGCTTGTAGCTTTACCTTCACGTCTTGGCCTGGTGCGACGAAGCCAACATCTTCGTTGTGGATCGCGACTTCGGCGAATAGGGGCTCATTCTTCGGAACCAGATTCATCAACACCGCACCTGGCTGGACCACTGCGCCCGGTGTGTAGGTCACCATGTCCTTCACGATGCCATCTTCGGTTGCGTGCAGCTCCAGCAGGCCGGATCGGTACACCTGCTTGCGCAGCTCACCTTCGGTGCGCTGCTGCTGGCCCTGCAGTTCCAGCCGCTCATTGAGCAATTGGCTCTCGTAGTCGGATTTAAACTGCGCCAGCTTCTTGCGCGACTGCTCCACAGCCGCGGCAAGCGCAGCCACGGTTGCATTCTGAACTTTGAGCTCCTGCTCCTTTTCGATTTTCTCGCGAAGCTTGTCGTTCGCGCCAAGCTCGGACACAAATCCCTCCTTTACAAGCTTCTGGTAAGAGCTGGCAGACTGCTGATAGAGCGGCACAGTGGCCTGCAGCTTGGCCAACTCCTGGCGCGCTGCCGCGAGATCGTGCTGCGCGCGATTGAGCGTAGCTTGCTCCTGCGCGAGCGCGTCGAGGTAACTCTGGTGCCGAGCCCGGTACTGCGCCAACACTTGGGAGGCCAAGTCCGGAGGATCGCCGGACTGCACCAGGAAGGGCTGCCCGTTCAGCTCCGCGTCGATGCGGCGCAGGCTGAGCGCCTTGAGCGCGGCGTCGGCCTTGAGCGTTCGCATGTCGGCGCTGGCCGTCGTGGCATCCATACGCAGCAGCACCTGACCGGCCTTTACCGTATCGCCGTCGCGCACCAGCACCTCACGCACCACACCGGCCTCCGCCGGCTGCACGACGCGGCTGTAATTGCGCGGCACCAGTCGGCCTTCGGCGCCGGCGACGATATCCAGCTTGCCGAAGGCTGCCCATGCAAGCAGAACGACAAACAGGCCGCCCGTGACGTAGCCAACGGTGCGCGGGAGCCGCGCGGGCGGCTGTTCCTGGATCGTCAGCAGCTCCGGAGCGAAGTCTACCGCCTGGGTTGCAAGGATGCCCATGCCGACGGCCTCACACCAGCCTGATCGCGCCTTGCTCCAGCTCACTGCGCGGCTTCAGTGTCTGCCATTCAGTACTGCCAGAAGCCAGGGCGGATTGCGCTGCGCTCAGGCTGATGCCACTCAAGCTGCCGGTGACTGCGTATTGGTAGCTCAGGTCGCCGCCTAGAGCCGCGGTGTTGCCTCCCTGCAGGTGGGCGTCAAGCAAGCTGTTCATCAGCGACCAGCTGCCTGCATTGCCGATGCGAGCAGCCGCGTCATAGCTTCGGACCAGTTTGGCGAAGTCAAATACTTCCACCTGTGAGTTGCGGGTCGGGTCCGCCGAGGTCGGGTCGTAGTCGCCACCGACTGTGACGACCTGGAGGCGATCCACCGGCTTTGCAGTCCCCGCGTACCAGTCTTTCAGCGTCAGGCTTTCGCCATCGCCAACGCCGAGCACCAGATCAGCGCCACTGCGCGCAAGCGTCAGGTCTTGGTAGCGGATCCCCGCGCCTAGGCTGATGGTGTCGCGACCGTTGCCCAAGGAGCTCAGGACGTCGTTGCCGTCCCCGCGATTGAATGCGACGAGGTCGCGACCGTTGCCGGTGTCGTACACGTCGTTTCCCTTGCCGCCGGCCAGCCAGTCCTCTGCCGTGCCCGAAGACAGGACATCCTCGCCTCGGCCACCATACAGCAGATCGAAGCCGTTGCCGCCGGCCAGCAGGTCGGCCCCGCCGCCGCCGAACAGCAGATCGAGGCCGTTGCCAGCGGCGAGCGTTTGCCCGTTGGATCCTGCATTGATGATGTCGGCACCGTTGGTGCCAGCAATATCGCCTGACGCGGTGGTCCCGGAGTCCGCTATGCTCAGCACGAAGTCCCCCGAGGCGGAGAGACCACCGCCATCGGAAGCCACCACGCGCAAGCGGTAATCACCGCCCTGAACGAAATTGGGCGTGCCGCTGAAGCCGCGTGTGGCCGCATCAAACGTGATCCAGCTGGGCAGCGCCTGCGTCTGACCGTTCTCGTCCACCAGCCACGCTGTGTACGTCAGGCTGTCGCCCTGGTCCACGTCGACAAAGCTGTCGCTAGGCAGAGTGAAGGCGAACGCTTGTGTTTCACGAGCAGTTTGGCCCGCCAGCGGCTGCACCAGGATCGGCGCATCGTTGATCCCCATCACCGCCACGGCCAGGGTGGATGGGTCTTGCGCGAGACCGTCGCTTGCCACGTATGTGAAGTTGTCCAAGCCAGTCTGGCCCGCTGCCAATCCGCGCACAGCGGCAGAGGCGGTATCGACCACGTATTGGTAGCTGCCGTCAGCCGCCAGCTCGAGCCGGCCATACTGTCCGGTTTGCACGCCTGCGTTCGCCACGGCGAGCTGGTCGCCTTCATCCACGTCGCCGTCATTGGCCAGCACGTTGCCGGACACGCTGGCGTCGCTCGCCGTCACGCCGACAGCGTCGCTCTGCGCCACAGGACCATCGTTGGTGCCTTGCACGGTCACGGTGAGCTCGCTGGTCGCCGTCGCTGGCTCGCTCGCATCGTCCTGCACGGCGTACGAGAAGGTCTCCGTGAAGCTCGCGTTCCGGCCCAACGCCTGAATGGCAGGGTCCCCGGACAGAGTGTAGGTGTAATTGCCGTCAGCAGCGATCTCCAGCGTGCCGAAGCGGCCAGTGAGGGTGCCAGGCTGCAGGACGCGCAGCACGGTATCGTGGTCGATGTCGCTGTCATTCGCCAGCACGTTGCCCATCACGACAGGCTGCATGTCCTCGGTGACCGATGCGCTGTCCGCTGCGGCCTGGGGGCCGTCATTGGTGCCGACCACGTCCACAGTCAGCACAGACTGGCGGCTTTCCGCACCGTCCGTGACCATGAAGCTGAACGTCTCCTGCACCACTTCGCCGGCGCGCAGCTTCTGTACATCGACAGCGTCCTTGCGCAAGGCGTAGCCGTAGGTCCCATCGGCATTAATCTGCAGCGTGCCATAGGCGCCTTCGAAGCTGCCGATGCTGGACACCGCCAGCACGTCGCCGGCGTCGATGTCGTTTACGACTTGCAGCAAGTCACCACTGATCGCGGCGCCATCCTCGATGGCGAGCCCGAAGGCAGGAGAAATGATCGGCGCATCGTTGGTGCCCTGGATCACCAGCCGCAGCACAGCCTGAGCTGACTTGGGCGTTGGGCTGTCGTCCGTAACCTCGTAGGAGAATTGTTCGGACAGCGTGGCATTTCGACCAAGCGCCTGGACCTCGGGCAGCGAACCATCGAGCACATAGCTGTAGCTACCGTCGGCCGCGAGCACCAAAGTGCCGTACAGACCAGTGTAGCTGCCGGCCGTCGAGACCGTCAGCGTCTGGCCATCGTCGGGATCCGTGTCGTTGGCCAGCACGTTTCCGGTGACAGCCGGACCGTCTTCGGCCGCCGTGCCTGCGTCATCGTGCGCTTCAGGAGTTCGGTTGCTGAAAAGCGCCTCGATCGTGGCGGCCTCGACGACGCCGCCATCCACCACGATGCGCTCGATGCGGCCTGCACCGAACCAGTCGCGCAGCACCAGCGCATCCTGCGTGCCGGCGACGCTGACAGTGAGGTCCTGGCCATTGCGGGCGAAACGCAGGTCGCCGGCTGCGACGCCGGTCGCGAGCACTTCGTCGAGCTCCCCCTCGCTGTCCACCACTTCGTCGATCCCGCCGCCAAACGTCAGTACGTAGCTGTCGCTGCCGATGCCCCCAAAAAGAAGATCGGCGCCCGTACCACCGTCGAGCACGTCGTCGCCCTCTTGACCGTACACGGTATCGGCGCCGGCATCTCCGAACAGCAGATCGTTTCCGACGCAGCCGTCCACCATGTCATTGCCATCACCGCCTCGAACGAGGTCATTGCCGCCTTCGCCCCACAGGCTGTCGTCGCCGCCATTCCCCGAGAGTTGGTCGTCACCTTCGTCGGCGTAGACGGTTTCCGCCACGTCCCAGAGCTGCACGGTCTCGCTGGCTGTCGTGAGAGCGACCGGGAAACGCGCCACGAGTTGCTGTGGAGTGAGCACCGTGCCATCCGCGAAACGGAGTTCGTCGATGGTGTTGGTGCCACCGTCGCGGTAGAAGGCGCGGACGGTGATCGCCGCGCCAGCACCGTACAGGATCGATAGGTCCTCTCCCTGGCGCACCAGGCCCAGCACATCCTCTGGAAGAATGCCCTGTAGATCCACCACGTCAAGGGCCGTGGCGTTGTCGGCTTCGAGGTTGTCGATGGTGACAGAGGAGAAGGAGCCGGTAATGCGGTAGGTATCGCTGCCTGTGTTGCCGCGCAGGACGTCTTCGCCACCCGTGCTGAGCAGCACATCGTGCCCTGCGCCGCCCTGCAGCGAGTTCACGTCATCGCCGCCAGCCAGCACATCGTTGCCTGCGCCGCCGAAGAGTTGATCGTCTCCCTCGCCGCCGTGCACGACGTCATCGCCGTCGCCGGCGTCGATCACGTCGTTGCCGGCGCGGCCGTCCACCTGCTGGGCGCCCGAGCCAAAGCTCATCGTGTCCGCGCCGTCCGACAATTCGATGGGGAAGCTCAGCTCCACTTCCGCCGCCGTCATGCGGCTGCCGTCAGCGAACTGCACCTGATCCATCCGGTTGCCGGCGAACCAGCCCGTGATGGTCACGGAGTCCGACTCGGCGTAGTGGATGGTCAGGTCGTCGCCCTGGCGCTGCACGAAACGAAGCTCGAGGCGGTTGACATCCAAAAACTCGATTGTGTCGGTGGTTGTTGGTGCGTCCGTCGCGGAGTTGTCGATGGTGTCGCGCCCGTCACCAGCCTGCAAGACATAAGTGTCCGAACCCGTCCCACCCACCAGTGTGTCGTTGTCCAAACCGCCAATCAGGCGATCGTTGCCCGCCTCCCCGAGCAGGAGGTCATTTCCGGACTGACCCGAGATCGTGTCATTGCCGGCCCCTGCGGCGACCGTGTCCGCACCAGCGCCCGCGACGAGCATGTCATTACCGGTGCCCGGAATCTGCACCCGCGCCAGCATGTCGGAGCGGTTCCACACGGTGCCATCGGCAAACCGCATCTGCTCGATCGGCCCTACGGCGCCGGAGGCAGTGCTGAAAAAGGAGTCGATTTCGAGCGTGGCCGAGCCGTTGGTGAGGCCGACCACCAGATCGCTTCCGTTGCGATACAGCACCATGTCGCTGGTCCCGATGTCCGCTCCGAGCATGATTTCATCGGTGCCGCCGTTGCTATAGATGGATTCGCTGATCCGGTCGGCGCCTGACAGGCGGTTGAAGACATAGGTGTCGTTGCCGGCGTCCCCAATCAGCGTGTCCGCGCCGGCCCCGCCATCGAACGTATCGGCAGACCCCAGCCCGACCAGGGTATCGTCGCCGTCTCCGCCGGTTGTGAGCAAGGCGCGCAACGCCGCATCCGTGAGTACGCTGCCATCGGCGAACTCGATGCGGTCCACGCCATAGGTATGGTTGATGTCGTTGCGACCGAAGAAGCCCTCTACAGTCACCACGTCGCTGCTGTTGCGCAGACCGATGACCAAGTGTGCACCGTTGCGGCTCACCAAGAGGTCCGACGCGCTGATGCCTTCCTTGAAGCGAAGCACGTCCGTGGTGTTGTCCGAATCGCTCTCGCGATGAGACCAGTCCGTGTACACCCCGTTCGCGGGGTCGCTGCTGTTGGCATAGGGCGCGTTGCGCACGGTGTCGTAGCCGTCACCGCGGCCGAACAGGTACACGTCGCTGCCCGTGCCGCCCTGCAGCAGGTCGTCGCCGGCTCCGCCGTCCAGCACGTCGTTGCCGACTTCGCCATACAACTGGTCGTTGCCCGTGCCGCCATCGACCGTGTCGTTGCCACCTGAGGCGTAGATAGTGT